>CALAMB010000468.1 GCA_937925645.1 uncultured Acidobacteriota bacterium | reverse complement strand
TGGGCGGCGTGGGCGTGCTCCGGCACCTCGGCGTCCGCGGTGAACTCCATGAAGAGAATCTGGTGGTCCTCGCCCTGGGAGAGATAGGCGCGGACACCCGGCAGGGGGATGTCCGCGCGGGGCAGGCAGCGGATCATTTCAGGGAAGATGTCCGCCATGTCACGATGTCTCCATGCCTCCGGGGCATCCGGCCGCGGCCCTACTGGAAGGCCTTCTCCGCCGATGGCGGCGGCAGGCGCTTCGGCCAGCGGGGCGGGTTCTTCCGGATTTCCTCCTTCAGCAGGGCGATGGCCGTGTCGAGCTGCGGATCGCGCCCGGCCACGAAGGCGTTGGGGTCGTCCGCCACCACGTGGTCCGGGTTGAAGCCGTAGCCGTCGGGGAGCCATTTCCCCTCGGGGGTGAAGCTCCCCTGCTGCGGGCAGGAGACCATGCCGCCGTCGATGGCGGGGAAGCCGTTTACCGCCATGTAGCCGCCCCAGGTGCGGGTGCCCACGGTGGGCCCCAGACCCATGTACCGGAACCCGGTGCTGAAGTACTCGCCGTCGGAAGCGGTGCGCTCGTTGCACAGCAGCACCACCCGGCCCAGGTAGGCGGTGCGGTGGTACGGCTCCGGCACGCCGTAGCGGGCCTGGTCGTACTCGAAGATCACGCGCCGCAGCCGCTCCAGGATCATGCCCGACGTGATGCCGCCGCCGTTGTAGCGCACGTCGAGCACCAGGCCGTCCTTGTCCAGGTTGGCATAAAAGTGCTTGGCGAATTCGGCCATGCCGTGGTTGCCCATGTTGGGCACGTGGAGGTAGGCCAGGTTCTCGCCGCCGTGGCGCCGGACGTAATCCCGGTTACCGGCGACCCAGTCGAAGTAGCGCGCCTGACCGTCGCCGGTCATCGCCTTGACGCGGATCGCGCGCGCGCCATCGGGGGAGGGCTTGTCGTTGATCTGGAGGAGCACCGGCTGTCCGCCCAGGCCGATGAGCCGGGCGTTGGGATCCTGGTCGGGCGCGAGCGGCTGGTCGTTGACCGCGAGGATGTAGTCGCCCGCTTTCACCCGGAGCCCGGGCGCCAGCAGCGGCGAGCGCGCCGCGTCGCCGAAGCCGTCGCCGTCGAACAGCCGGACGATCCGGTACGCCTTCCCCGCGGCATCCCACTCGAGCTCCGCCCCCAGCGCCCCGATGCCGGGGGCGGGCGGGGCGGTGCGGCGGCTGTAACCGCCGCGCACGTATTCGTGGGAGACGTTGAGCTCCGCCTGCATGTCGCCGATGACCTCGTTGAGCTCGGCGCGGCAGCCCACCGCCGGCAGCAGCGCCTCGTACCGGCGGCGCACCGCCGCCCAGTCCATGCCGTGCATGCCGGGGTCGTAGAAGGTGTCGCGGTGCAGCCGCCACGCTTCCAGGAAAATCTGCCGCCATTCAAGCTCCGGATTGACCTCGAACCGCCAGGCGGCGGTGTTCACCTTGGGCGCGTCGGGCTTGACGGGGGCGCCGGCGTCCACGATCTGGAAGCCGGCCCGGGTACGCAGCGCCACCTTCTTCCGGTCGAACGACAGGTCGTATCCCGCAACGCCGGCGGCCATCTCGGTGACCTTCCGGGTTTTGAACTCGTACACCTTCAGCTTGAAGGCCGGTCGGGCCGGCCCCCCGGCCGCGTCGGATTCGCCCTCTTCGGGGGTCAGGAACAGGAGCTTGCCGGGGATGGCCTCGAGACCGGTGTGGCGTCCGGCGGGTACCGGCACTTCCATGATCCGCGCGGCGATGCCGTCGAGATCCACCTTCATGTCGGGGAGCTTGGGCGGCCAGGCGGGCTGGTCGGCCGAGGGTTTGTCGCCGGCCGGTTTGTCACCGGCCGGTTTGTCACCGGCGGCCCGATCGGGCTTGGCTCCCGCCGCCGTCACCGCGGCGTCCTTCTTCTTTTCGGCGGGACCGCCCGGCTCTTCGTCGCTCTCCACCGGCAGGGGCGAGGGAGTGTCGGCGGCGAGGGTGAGGAGATAGATTTTCGTGGTCTTGTCCTGGTTCATCTGAAAGTCGAAGGAATCCCACTGCGGCGTGACGCTCCGCTCGGTGAGAAAGAAGAGGTACTTCCCCTCGGCGTCGAACACCGGTTCATGGTCGCGGGTGGGCGCGCGCGTGAGTCGCGTGGCCTGTTTGCTCTCCAGGTTGTAGAGGTAGAGCGAGCGGACGAAATGGTTCTCCGGCCGCATGTACACGAGCCATTTTCCGTCGGGCGAAAACCGGTAGTCGTCGATGCCGCCGTACTCGCCGCGGGCGACCTCGCTCACGGCGCAGCTCGCCACGTCCACGACGTGGAGGGCCAGCGCGTTGTCGCTGAACGCCAGCCGCTGGCTGTCGGGCGACCAGACCGGCCCGTCGAGGCGTCGCCCCTCGATCCGGGTGAGCGGGACCGGTTCGCCGGTGCCGGCGGCCGGAGCGATCCAGAGGTTCTCCTCGCCGCTGCGGTCGGAGACGAAGGCGATCCACTTGCCGTCGGGGGACCAGACCGGTTCTTTGGACCGGGCGCCGGCCAGCGGCGCCACGGCCCGGATCTCGCCGTGCTCCGCGGGCAGGGTGAAGAGCTGGCCGCGGCTTTCCGCCACCAGGCGCTTGCCGGTGGGGCCGACACTGAAGGCGCCCGGCACGCCGGCCACCCGGACCGGGCGGGCGTGAATTCGGTCGGAAGCCAACGCCAGCTTCACCGGCTGCGACGCGCCGGCGGCGATGTCGTGGATCCATAAGTCGTCGCCGTGCTGGTAGACGATGCGCCGGCCGTCGCCGGCGGGCGCCTTGACGTCGTAGTCCGTGTGGTCCGTCACCCGGACCGCCTGTCCGCTCCCCGCGTCCCAGCGCCACAAATTGGCGGTCCCGTCCTTCTCCGAAACGAAGAATACCGCCTCGCCCGCCCAGACGGGGTACTGCTCGTTGACGTGATCGTCGTGGATCCGGCGGAAGGTCTTCGCCGCCAGGTCGGCGATCCAGATGCTGTTGGCCATGCCGCCGCGGTACCGCTTCCAGTGGTGGCTCTCCAGGGCCATGGGGCAGTAGGCGAGCCGGTTGCCGTCCGGGGCGAAGGATCCCTGCGCCGCCTTTTCCATGGGCAGCGGCTCGGGGAGACCGCCACCGGCCGGCACGAGGTACAACCGCGGGCCCACCATGGGGACGCCGCGACGGGAACGGAACAGGACACGGGCGCCGTCGGGCGTCCAGTCCACCGCCTCGGCGCCGGTCGGGTCGTAAGTGAGTCGCCGGGGGGCGCCGCCGGCGGCGGGCATCACGTAGACGTCCTGGCCGCCGTCGTAGCCCGCGGTGAAGGCGATCCAGGCGCCGTCGGGCGAGAAGCGCGGCCCGTACTCGTCCGCCTCGTGGAGAGTGAGCCGCGCGGCGGTGCCGGCGGCGATGGAGCCGAGCCATAGGTCGCCCTCGGCGCTGAACACGACGCGGTCGCCGTGGAGGTCCGGCGTGCGGACCATCCGCGGCGGGGTGATCTGGGCCGCCGCCGGAGCGGACAGGACCAGCAGAACGGCGCACAGGGTGCCGACGATCACGCGGTGATGCTTCATGGTGGAGTCCCTCGAGGGTTTCGGATTCGCAACGCAACGAAGATACACCTGCCGTCGGCGAAATTCAACGGCGTGGCATCCACTCGCGGTCGTTCGAAACGAGCGGGACCGCGGGCCGCGCGGACAGCGGACGGGGCCCTTCGCGGGAAAAGGGTTGGCGGCGGCGGCGCGATGCGGTATCATGCGCCCATGCACCGGACTCGCGGCGCCCTCGCGGGCGAAAGACCCACCGGCCTTTTGGCCACCATCCAATACGTGAACCGCTTCAGCGGCCTGCGGTAATCTCCCGGTTTTTTTCCGTCACGCGCGGCATCGATCGCCGGTCCCTCGGGACCGGACCGTTGTCGGTGGACGATCCCGCGGCGCCGCGAATCGGAGCACGACGCCTGCAACACCATGCACAAGGAGCATCCATGAATATCATTGTACTGGGAGCCGGACTGGTGGGACGGCCCATGGCGGGCGACCTCGCCGCCGACCCGGATTTCGAAGTGACCGTTGCCGACATCAACGCGGACGCCCTGGCCCAGGCCGCGGCCCGCTGGCCCGTGCGCACCGTCCAGGCCGACCTGCGCGACGCGGCGCGGGTCCGGGAGCTGGCCGGCGCCAGCGACCTGGTGGTGAGCGCCGTCCCCGGCTTCATGGGCTACGCCACCCTGCAGGCGGTCATCGAGGCGAAGCGGCCGGTGGTGGACATCGCTTTCTTTCCCGAGGATCCCTTCGGCCTGGATGCGCTCGCCCAGAGCCAGGGAGTGACCGCCGTGGTGGACTGCGGCGTCGCGCCCGGCATGAGCAACCTGCTGGTGGGGCACGCCGCCCGGCAGATGGAGGCCGTGGACCGTGTGCTGATCTACGTCGGCGGCCTGCCCGAGGTGCGGGAGTGGCCCTACGACTACAAGGCCGTGTTCTCGCCCATCGACGTGATCGAGGAGTACGTCCGGCCCGCCCGCTACGTGGAGAACGGCCAGCTCGTGGTGCGGCCGGCGCTGTCCGACCCCGAGTTCGTCAACTTTCCGGGAGTGGGCACCCTCGAGGCGTTCAACACCGACGGCCTGCGGACGCTGGCGACCACGATCGACGCGCCCAACATGAAGGAGAAGACGCTCCGCTACCCGGGCCACATCACCAAGATGGCCCTGCTGCGCGAGACGGGCTTTTTCGGCACCGAGCCGGTGGAGATCGCCGGGGTGAAGATCCGCCCCGTGGACTTCACCGCCAAGATTCTGTTCCCGCTGTGGCGCTTGAAGGAGGGTGACACCGACCTCACCGTGATGCGCGTCGTGGTGGAGGGGCGCGAGGCGGGGCGGCGGGTCCGCTACACGTGGGAGCTGCTGGACCGGTTCGACGCGGCGTCGGGGGTGCACTCCATGGCCCGCACCACCGGCTACACCGCCACCGCCGCCGCCCGGCTGCTGGCCCGGGGGCTGTACCGGGGGGAGGGTGTCGTCCCGCCGGAGTACATCGGCCGGGAGCCCGACTGCGTCGCCTTCATGCTGGCGGAGCTGGCGCGCCACGGCGTCATCTACCGCCACACGGTGGAGGCAATCGGCTGAGATTTTCCGTTCGTGCTCGTAATCGTACTCGTAATCGTGATCGTAATCGTGCTCGTACTGGTAATCGTCATCGAGGCTCGAGACTCGAGGCTCGTGTCCATCGCCCTAGATCATGCCTCGGATAACATGTTGATGGTTGATGGTTGATGGTGGATTTGTCTGGGATCTGCCGTCTCCCGTCTTCCTTAAAACATCTCCCGTCTTCCGATTCAACGACGCACCGATCCACCAGGATAACGCGAAAAATCATCCGGTTGGCACATTGAAGGCACCGCGAGCGGGAGCGAGCGGCGGAGAGGAGTCCTCGCAACGCCTCACCCCGGGTGCCGT
>CALAMB010000467.1 GCA_937925645.1 uncultured Acidobacteriota bacterium | reverse complement strand
CCGCGGTGAGCACGAAGGCATCGATGGCGCGCAGGGCGTTCTCGTCCACGGCGCCCGGGTCGGACATCAGGCGGCCCCAGCCGGTCCAGAGCCCCGTCCGGATGAAGTTGACGCCGGCGCGCCGCATGGCCGCCATGTCCCGGTCCCACACCGCAGGGTTCGGCTCGAACAGGAACTTGCGGTGGACGTCGCCGGCCATGTAGGTGGTTCCCACCACCGGAAAGACGCGGCCGTCGCGCCGGAGCCAGTCGCGCGAGGCGGTCAGCCGCGGCCCGCTCCGGAGCAGCGCGTCGTCCCGCACCCAGAAGCCGCCCTCGGTCGCGCCGGGGCTGCCGGCGGCATCCTCCAGCGTCACCGCCACACGGTACAGGCCGGGGGCCAGCGGCCGGTCGGGCCGGACGGCCAGCTCGCCGGTCATGAAGGTCGACGGACCGGCCAGCATCACGCGGCCGTTCCAAACCACCTGTCCGGCATCATCGCGCACCGCCACGGCGGCACTCGGCGCCGCCTCGCCGGCCGTCGCTCCCGGACGACGCACCGTGACGCGCACCCGGGGCGTCTCGCCCGGTTCCACGCACGCCGCCGCGGGGCGCACGGTCACCTCCTCCGCGCCGTCGAGCGCCCCGAGGACCATGGCCCGGATCAGCGGGGCCTGATGAACCGCGTCGCCCGTCGCCAGCACCCAGCGCCCGCCGGCGCCGGGACCGTGCAGGCGGTCGATCTCCAGCAGGGGGCAGGCGACCGGCACGCCGTCGGCATCGACCACGTGCGCCAGCGGCCGCAGCACCGCCTCGCGGATGCCCGCGGCGCCGTCCTCGCCCGGTGTGTCGGGTCGCGTGGCGAACCGCACGGTCAGGGCAAACGTCCGTGCCGGGAGCGGGACCGCCGGCCCGTCCCAGCCACCGCCGGCGGCGGGAGCGACAGTCAGGGCGCCGGCAGCGCCCCCGAGATCGATCACCTCGGCAGGCCCGATGAGCAGCGCGTGCGCAAAGGTCGGCTGGCGGACGCCCAACAACCAGCCGCCATCCGCCGCGCGGTACACCGGCTGGTGGAACGGCGCGCCCCCCAGCACCACCAGGCCGCCTCCGGCGTCAAGGAACGCGCGGATGGCGTCCCAGGCCTCCAGCGGGAAGGCGCTGCCGTACGGCAGAACGAGCACCGCGTGATCGCGCGCGTCGAGTCGCGCCGCCAACTCTGTCGGATCGTCGAAGCGATCGACCGCCAGGTCAGCCAGCGCTTCGGCCAGCACCGCCGGCGGCACCGCGGGGGCGTCCGTTGCGGGAAACCCATCGGCCTGGAACAGGGCGATCCGCCGGTCCGACGGTGCGGCCTGTGCCGCCGCCGCGGCTGCGAATCCGAACACGAGCGCCGCGGCCAGCACCGCCGCCACCCGGCCATTCCGTCTCCCTGCCTTTCTGTTCACGGATCACCCCCACTGGAAGTCGCACCCGGCGGAACCGGCCGACGACCGGGTCCGCCCACCGGAACTATTGCATCACGGGAGCATGCCCGGTTATTCTATGCCATCCGGCCGCCGCTGGCTAGACCCGATCCCGGACGGCCGTCGCCCGCGCGCATTTCGCCTGAACCCGCCCGCGGAACTGAACGTATGAGTAATCTCATCCCTTGGACAAGGAGCACGCAATGACCCGACGCCTGATGCTGCTCTCGGCCCTGTGCCTGGCCGCGCTCTGGACCGCGGCTGCGGCCGACGCGCCCCAGCTCTTCCGCAGTCCCACCCTCAACGCCACCCATATCGTTTTTTGCTACGCCGGCGACCTCTGGTCGGTGCCCCGCGACGGCGGAGAAGCCGTCCGCCTCACCACCGGCGACGGCATGGAAACCGCCCCGCTCTTCTCGCCGGACGGCCGGACCATCGCGTTTTCCGGCCAGTACGACGGCAACTGGGATGTCTTCACCATCCCGGCCGAAGGGGGCGTGCCCAAGCGGCTCACCTATCACCCCGAGCCGGACCTGGTGACGGGCTGGACCCCCGACGGCGCCGCCGTCCTGTTCGTGTCCAGGCGGGCCAGCTTCGCGCGCTCCAGCCAGCTCTTCACCGTGCCCAAGGAAGGCGGCTTTCCCACCCAGCTCCCCATCTACGAGGCCGAGGCGGGGAGCTACTCGCCCGACGGCCGGCGCATCGCCTACACGCCGCTCGCACCCGCCTTCACCGCCTGGAAGCGCTACCGCGGCGGCCGCACCAGCTACATCCGGATCGTCGGCCTCGACACCCTGGCCGGCGAGAAGATCCCCCGCGACAACTCCAACGACTACTACCCCATGTGGATGGGCGACACGGTCTACTTCCTCTCCGACCGGAACGGGCCGTTCACCCTGTTCGCCTACGACACCACCGCGCGCAAGGTCCGCCAGGTTATCGCGAACAAGGACTTCGATTTCAAGAGCGCCTCGGCCGGGCCGGGCGCCATCGTCTATGAACAGTTCGGCGGCCTGCACCTGTACGACCTGAAGACGGAGCGCAGCCGGCGCGTGGCCATCACCCTGCGGGGCGACTTCCCCGAGGTGCGGCCCCGCTGGGTCAAGGCCGCCGGCCAGATCCGCAACGCCGCCCTGTCGCCCACGGGCGTGCGGGCGGTGTTCGAGGCCCGCGGCGAGATCGTGACCGTCCCCGCGGAAAAGGGGGACAGCCGCAACCTGACCCGCACTCCCGGCGTGCACGAGCGCTCGCCGGCGTGGTCCCCCGACGGCGCCCGCGTCGCCTACTTCTCGGACGAATCGGGCGAGTACGCCCTGCACGTCGCCGACCAGCGGGGCGCCGCGCCCGCCCGTAAAATCGCCCTGGGCGAGCCGCCGTCGTTTTTCTACGACCCCCTCTGGTCGCCCGACAGCAAGAAGATCGCGTTCACCGACAAGCGGCTGAACATCTGGTACGTGGACTTGGACAAGGAGCAACCGGCGCCGGTCAATGTGGACACCGACAAAATTTACAACCGCCGCAACGACCAGACGCCCGCCTGGTCGCCCGACAGCCGGTGGATCGCCTACTCCCGCCTGCTGGACAACCGGCTGGCGGCCATCTTCGTTTACGGGCTCGAGGACGGCCGGAACCACCAGCTCACCGACGGCATGAGCTACGCCCAGTACCCGGTGTTCGACAAGAGCGGCAAGTACCTGTTCTTCGTCGCCTCCACCAACGTGGGCCCCACCCAGGGCGAGGGACTCTCATCGCTGGGCCGTTCGGCCACGAGCAGCGTCTACGCGGCGGTGCTGAAGAAGGACCTCCCGTCGCCGCTGGCGCCCGAAAGCGACGAGGAAAAGGTGACCGAGGAGAAGCCGGCGGACAAGCCGGCGGACGGTGCCAAGCCCGGGTCCGAGCCCGCCGCCGAGGGCCAGCCGGCCTCCGCAGGCAAGTCCGGCGACGCTGCGGCAACCGACCAGCCGGCAGAAAAATCGACGGACAAAGCAGCCGCCAAAAACGGTGGCAAGCCGGGCGCCGAACCGCCGAAGGTGGAGATCGACTTCGAGGGGATCGCCACGCGGATCGTGGCCCTGCCCGTCCCGGCCCGCAACTACGTGGGGCTCGCCACCGGCAAGGCCGGCGCGCTGTTCCTGTCCGAGGCGGCGCCGTTCAACCCGTACCAGCCGGGGCCGTCGGCGGTCACCGTCCACCGGTACAACCTGGAGAAGCGGAAGGAGGAGAAGGCCTTCGACGGCGTGTCGTACTTCACCCTGTCCGCCAACGGTGAGAAGGCCCTGGTGCGGCAGGGACCGCGCTGGTCCATTTTGCCGGCGATGATGCCGGGCAAACCCGGCGAGGGCGGCCTGAACCTGGACCGGCTGGAGGTCTGGGTGGATCCGCCGGTGGAGTGGCGCCAGATGTACCGCGAGATCTGGCGCGGCGAGCGCGACTTCTTCTACAGCCCGCAGCACCACGGCCTCGACCTGGCCCGGGCCAAGAAACGGTACGCGCCGTTCCTCGACAGCGTGGTCAGCCGCTGGGACCTCAACTACCTCTGCAACGAGATGCTCGGCGAGCTCACCGTGAGCCACCTCTTCGTGGGCGGCGGCGACACGCCCGAGGTCAAGCGTGTGCCGGGCGGACTGCTCGGCGCCGACTATTCGATCGAAAACGACCGTTACCGCTTCGCCCGCGTCTACACGGGCGAGAGCTGGAACCCCCAGTTGCGGGCCCCGCTGTCGCAGCCGGGCGTGAGCGTGGCCGCGGGCGAGTATCTGCTGGCCATCAACGGAACGGACCTCCGGCCGCCGCAGGACATGGACGCGCTCCTGGAGGCCACGGCCGGCAAGTCGGTCACTCTCAAGGTGGGCCCCGAGCCGGACGGATCCGGCGCGCGCGAGATCACGGTGGTGCCCGTCGGGAGCGAGTCCGCCCTGCGCCACTTCGCCTGGATCGAGGACAACCGCCGCAAGGTGGGCGAGATGTCCGGCGACCGGATCGCCTACGTGTACCTGCCCGACACGTTCATGGGCGGCTTCACCTACTTCAACCGCTACTTCTTCGCCCAGCTCGACAAGCAGGCCGTCCTCATCGACGAGCGCTACAACGGCGGCGGCGCCCTGGCCGACTACGTGGTGGACTACCTGCGCCGCCCGCTGCTGAACTACATCGCGGGTCGCGAGGGTGTCGACGACGTCATGCCCTACGGCGCCGTGTTCGGACCCAAGGTGATGCTCATCAACGAGTACGCGGGCTCCGGCGGCGACGCCATGCCGTACTACTTCAAGAAGCTGGGCATCGGCCCTCTCATGGGCAAGCGGACCTGGGGCGGCTTGGTCCGGGCCGGCCGCATGCCGGTGCTCATGGATGGCGGCTCCGTCTCCGCACCCGACGCGGGGCTCTGGAGCGAAACCGGCGAGTGGATCGGTGAAAACACCGGCATCGCCCCGGACGTTGAAGTGGATCAGGACCCGGCCGCCGTCAAGGCCGGCCGCGATCCGCAGCTCGAGCGGGGCGTGGAGCACCTACTGAAGGAGCTGGAAAAGAATCCGCCCAGGAAGCACGAGCACCCGCCGTACCGGGACTACCAGCAGGACAAGCACTGGCCGAAATAGGACGAAACTCGGGGCTCGAGGCTCGGGACTCGGGACTCGGGACTCGAGGTCTGCAGCAGAGCTTTAGTTCACAGGTTTGAAGGTTTGAAAGTAAGAAGGTTCGCAAGTTCGCAAGTTCGCAGGTTCGCAAATTCGCAAGTTCGCAGGTACGCAAGTTCGCAGGTTCAAAGGTTCGTAAGTTCATGGGAAGTTCAGGGAGACGGGATTCGGTCCCGTCTCCCTGTTTTCTTTTTTGGTCATTTCTGACGGTGAATCGGTGAATCGGTGAATCGGTGAGTCGGTGAATCGGTGAATCGGGAGACGAGAGACGGGAGACGGGAGACGGGAGACGTAAGACGGGAAGCATCAGATAAACGGGAAGACTCGAACCGCGAACCCCGAACCGCGAGACCCGAATTCCGATTTCCGAATTCCGAAAGCTGATGTCCCCATTTCGGGAACGAGACTCTAGCCTCGAGTCTCGATTACGATTACGAATTACGATTACGATTACGAATTACGATTACGAATTACGAGCACGAAGGAGCTGTATCTCCTATCTCCTATCTCCTATCTCCTATCTGACATAAGACGGGAAGCATCAGATAAACAGGAAGACCCGAACCGCGAACCCCAAACCGCGAGACCCGAAATCCGATTTCCGAATTCCGATTTCCGATTTCCGAAAGCCGATGTCCCCATTTCGGGAACGAGCCTCTAGCCTCGAGTCTCGATTACGATTACGATTACGATTACGATTACGAATTACGATTACGAATTACGAGCACGTAGGAGCTGTATCTCCTATCTCCTATCTCCTATCTCCTCACTGTTCACCGTTCACTGTTCACCGTTAACCATTTCTCGAACCACCTCTTCACCTCGCGATACCAGAACAGCGAGTTGTTGGGCTTGAGTACCCAGTGGTTTTCGTCCGGGTAGTAGATCAGCCGGGAGGGAACACCCCGCGCCTGCAGCGTCTGGAACAACTCCAGGCCGTTGCCCGGATAGACGCGGTGGTCGCGTTCGCCGTGGACCACCAGCGTGGGCGTCTTGAAGCTGCCGGCAGCCAGGTGCGGCGAGGTGTGCCGCAGCACCGCCTCGTCCTCCCAGAAGTGGGGGTTGTTTTCGGCCCGCTCACCGGCTCCGTAATCGCTGGCATACTGGGTGTAGAGGTTGTAGACCGCGGCGTGGGCCACCAGCGCCTTGTACGGATTGGG
>CALAMB010000466.1 GCA_937925645.1 uncultured Acidobacteriota bacterium | reverse complement strand
CAGCTCTCGCCGCTGGAGGCGGCCCTGGCCGCGCAGGCATCCGGCTCGCCCGGCGCCGAGGCGTTCCTCGAAGAGCTCATCGTCCGCCGCGAGCTGGCCGTCAACTTCGTCTGGTACAACCCGGCCTACGACGGCTACCACGGCCTGCCGTCCTGGGCGCGGGCCGATCTCAACCGCCACGCCAAGGATCCGCGCCCGGCGCGCTACACCCCCGCGGAGCTGGAGCGCGCCGCCACCCACGACCCGTACTGGAACGCCGCCCAGCTCGAGCTGGTGCATACCGGCAAGATGCACGGCTACATGCGGATGTACTGGGGGAAGAAAATTCTGGAGTGGAGCGCGTCGCCCCGCGACGCCTTCCGCGCGGCCGTCCGCCTCAACGACCGGTACGAACTGGACGGTCGCGATCCCAACGGCTACGCCGGCGTGGCCTGGTGCTTCGGCAAACACGACCGGCCGTGGGGGGAGCGGCCTGTGTTCGGGAAAATCCGCTACATGGTCGCCGCCGGCCTGAAACGCAAGTTCGACGCCGACGGCTACGCCGCGCGGATGCGCGCGCTGGCCGGGGCGGGCGCGTGACGCGCCGCCGCCCTGGACCCGGTTCCGGAGGAGGATGCCCATGAGCCGCAGATCCCGCCGCCACCGCCGCCAGGCGGTGGGGTTGTCGCCCGGTACCCTGGTCCACGTCGGCGAGCAGAAGACCGACCAGATCCGGGGCGAGCTGACCCGCTACGGCCCCGACCGGCTGGAGACCGGGCCGGTGGTCCTGAGCGAACTGCGCCACCCGCCGCCGGCCGACAGCGACAAGCTCTGGCTCAACATCGAGGGGCTGCACGACGTGGCCGCCGTGGGCCGGATCGGCGAGGCGTTCGGCATCCATCCGCTGACGCTGGAAGACATCCTGAACACCTTCCACCGGCCCAAGGCGGACGTGTTCGGCGACTACCTGTTCATCGTGCTCAAGATGCTGGAATTCGACGAGACCGCCCAGGAGCTCCAGGCGGAACAGGTCAGTTTGGTGATGGGCCGCGGATTCGTCGTCTCCTTCCAGGAGGGGCGCCAGGGCGATAGCTTCGACCCGGTGCGGAACCGGCTGAAGGAAGCCGGCGGCCGTCTGCGCCGGCTGGGCAGCGACTATCTGGCCTACGCCCTGATGGACGTGATCGTCGACCACTACTTCGTCATCCTGGAGTGCCTGGGCGACCAGATGGAGGAACTGGAGGACCGCCTGGTCAACGCGCCCACCACCGAGACGCTGCACACCATCCACCGTCTCAAGCGCGACATCCTGATGGTGCGCCGGGCGGTCTGGCCGCTGCGGGAGATGGCGCTGGCCCTGGAGCGCCACGAGACGCCCCTGATCCAGGCGGACAACGCCATCTACTACCGGGACCTGTACGACCACGTGATCCAGATCATCGACACCGTGGAAACCTACCGCGAGATGCTCGCCGGCATGCTCGACATCTACCTGTCCAGCCTCAGCAACCGGATGAACAGCGTGATGAAGGTGCTCACCACCATTGCCACCCTGTTCATGCCCCTGTCGTTCATCGCCGGCTTCTACGGGATGAACTTCCACCACATGCCGGAGCTCGCCCAGCCGTGGGCGTACCCGGCGGTGATCGGCGTCATGCTCCTGGTCGCCGCGGGGATGATCCTGTTCTTCAAGCGGAAGGAGTGGCTCTGATTCGAATCAGCGAACCTTCAAACCTTCAAACGGTTCGAGGATTGGGTCGATTACGATCACGATTGCGATCACGACTGCGATTACGATTGCGATTACGATTACGATCACGAATCACGATGAAACACACGAGCCTCGAGCCTCTAGCCTCGAGCCTCTAACCTCGAGCCTCGGGCTTGACATTCACCCGATCAACGACGCCGAGCACGCAGGCATCGGCGGGCACCTCTTCGGGGAGAAAGGGCAGGGCGGCCTCCCGGGCGGTGACGAAGAAGACGCGTTCGCCGGCGCCCACGCCGACCGCGTCCAGGGCGGCGAACGGTTCTCCCACCGGGCGGTCCGCCTCGTCCACTTCCTGCAGCAGCAGGATCCGCTTGCCGGTCAGGGCCGGGTTCTTCACGGTGGCGACGACGCAGCCGATGGTGCGGGCCAGGCGCATGGCGGACCTCCGCGGATTCGAGCCGCCGCCCGCGGGGCGGGCCTTTCGGGGCGGTGCTTTCCATTTAGCATAAAAGCGGTATAATAGCCACCGTGATTTTGGCGAGAGTCCTCGGCAGCGTTGAGTCCACCGTCAAGCACCTTCAGTACGAGGGGCTCAAGCTCCTCTACGTCCAGCCGCTGGACGTCCGGAGCCAGGCGCCCGCCGGCGACAAGCTCATTGCCGTGGACACCGTCGACGCCGGCCCCGGCGACCTGGTCCTGATCCTCGAGGAGGGCCGCTCGACGTGGGAGGCCGTGGGCCGGGAGATGGCGCCCATCAACCGCGCCGTCATCGGCGTGGTGGACGCCATCGAATGGCTCTCCCCCGCCGGGGGGGCGGAGCGCCCGCCCGGCCCGCCGGCCCCCTGAGCGCGGGGCATTGCCGGCCCGAACGGTCCGGCGGCCCGCCCGTGCCAGGGGGTGTCCGGGAAGCAGCCCGGGCGAAATAACTTGGGAGAGAGGCGACATGCCGCCCGTGACCGTTTTGCTGACGCATCCGCTGCCGTTCGGAGCCGAGGGGCGTTTCCCGTCCCGCTATACGCTGCGCCGGCCGCCGGGCGCCGCCTGGCCGGACCGCGCCGCTCTGGCCGCGGCCCTGCCGGGCTGCCGCGGCCTGGTGTGCCTGCTCACCGACACGATCGACGCGGCGCTCATCGACGCCGCCCCCGACCTGCGGATCATCGCCAACGTCGGGGTGGGCTTCAACAACATCGACTGGGCGCACGCCCGGGAGCGGGGTGTCGCCGTCACCAACACGCCGGGGGCCCTGACCGAGGCCACGGCGGACCTGGCGCTGGCCCTGATCCTGGCGGCCGCCCGCCGCGTGGTGGAGGCGGACCGCTTCGTGCGCGACGGCCGGTTCGCCGGCTGGGACCTGGAGCTGCTGCTGGGCCTGGAGCTCAACGGCGCCACCCTGGGCATCGTCGGCCTGGGCCGCATCGGCCAGGCGGTGGCCCGCCGGGCGCGGGGATTCGGCATGCGGGTCGTGTACCACAACCGCGGCGCCGTCGACCCGGCGGTGGAGGCCGCGCTCGGGGTGCGCCGGCTGCCGCTGGCCGAGCTGCTCCGCACGGCCGACGTGGTCAGTTTGCACTGCCCGCTGGTTCCGGAGACCCGGCATCTCGTCGACGCCAAAGCGCTGGCGGCGATGAAACCGGGGGCGATCCTGATCAACACGGCCCGTGGCCCCGTCGTGGACGAGGCGGCGCTGGCGGACGCGCTGCGGGCCGGCCGGCTCCGGGCCGCCGGCCTGGACGTGTACGAAGGGGAACCGGCGGTGCATCCCGGCCTGCTGGCGCTGGACAACGTGGTGCTGCTGCCCCATATCGGTTCGGCCACGGATACGGCGCGGCGGGCCATCGTGCAGATGGCCGTGGACAACGTGGTGGCGTATTTCGACACCGGCCGGCCGCTGCATCCGGTGTACTGACCGCGGGCCGCGTCCCCGGCCGCGACTGACGGACAATTCGAAGGAATCAGGTGGTGTTATGCGCGCAAAAGTGTACGTGACCTTGAAACGGGGCGTCCTCGATCCGCAGGGCAAGACCGTCCAGCGGGCGGTCAAAAGCCTGGGCTACGAGGAGGTCCTGGAAGTGCGCCAGGGCAAATATTTCGAGCTCGCCCTGCCCGACGACCTCGCCGGGGACCGCGCCCGCCAGGTCGTGGAGGAGATCGCCCGGACCGTCCTGACCAACACGGTCATCGAGGACTTCCGCTTCGAGCTGGAGGGGGCATGAAATT
>CALAMB010000465.1 GCA_937925645.1 uncultured Acidobacteriota bacterium | reverse complement strand
TGTCCGCCAGCGTGGCCTTGCGGACGGGGCGCTCGGTGTGGCGGTGGATGGGCATGATGGGGAAGAGCTGCTTCACGGCCCAGTGGTCGGGCAGACTCTGAAAGACCGACAAGTTGCCGTAGTAGGTGTCGGAGATGAACGTCTGGAGATTCTCCAGCTCGTCGGGGACGTAGTCCAGGCCGTCGATGATCTTGGCGATCTTGTGGCAGATGAGCCAGAAGAGCTTCTCCACGACGGCGCGGTGCTCCAGGGACAGGATGCCGACGTTGAACAGGGTGAGCGTCTCGTCGCGGATCTGGAGGGCGTCGTGGTACGATTCCTGGAAGTTTTTGACCGACACCTTGTCCATGAGCTGCTTGAGGTTGACGAGCGACTCGGGCGCATCCTTGGGCAGGACCGGAACCTCCATGTCGGTGCTGAATTCGCTGATGCCAAGGATGTTGAACACCAGGATGGAATGGTAGGCGACCAGGGCCCGGCCGCTCTCCGAGATGATGGTGGGATGGGGGATGCCGTTCTCCTGGCAGATCTCGGCCAGGGCGGACACGATGTCGGCCGCGTATTCCTGCAGGGTGTAGTTGGCACTTGATGAGAAATTGGTCATGCTGCCGTCGTAATCCACGGCCAGCCCGCCCCCCACGTCGAAGTAGCGGATGTTGACCCCCAGGCGGGACAGTTCCACGAACAGGCGCGTGCTTTCCCGCAGCGCCTCCTTGATGCTCTGGATCGAAGTGATCTGGGAGCCAAGGTGGAAGTGGAGCAATTGGAGCGAATCCAGCATGCCGTGCTTTTTCAGCTTCTGGACGGCTTCCAGCATCTCCTCCGGCAGCAGGCCGAATTTGGAGCGGTCGCCGCCGGATCCCTCCCACTTGCCCCGGCCGCGGGCGGACAGCTTGGCGCGGATGCCGATGAGCGGCTTCACCTTGAGACGGGCGGACACCTTGATGATGGTGTCCAGCTCCGACGGTTTTTCGACGACGATGAACACCTTGCGCCCCAGCTTCAGGGCCCAGAGGGCGATTTCGATGAACTCGGTGTCTTTGTAGCCGTTGCAGATGATGGGCGCGCCCTTGGTGTCCAGGCTGGCGACGACGATGAGCAGCTCGGGCTTGCTGCCGGCCTCGAGGCCGAAGCGGTACGGCCGGCCGAATTCGATGATGTCCTCGACCACCTGTTTGCTCTGGTTGACCTTGATGGGGTAGACGCCGATGTATTCCCCCTCGTAGCCGTACTCTTTGATGGCGGCCTGGAAGGAGGATTGAATCTCCTCGATCCGTTTCTTCAAGATATCGGTGAACCGGATCAGCACCGGCGGACTGATTTCCCGGAGGCGCAGCTCGTCGACGAGCTCCTTGATGTCGAGATACTTGTCCGAGGTTTTCTCCGGTCGGACGACGACGTCCCCACGGGTGTTGATGTCGAAGAACCCTTTGCCCCAGTTCAGGATGTTGTACAGCTCCCGGGCTTCTTCGACGGACCACTGCTTGAGCGCGGTCTGTTCTTTGAGTTTGATCTTTTGTCTCATGCAATTCCCCGCGACGGAATGTGGCTTACTAAATACCCCAGGAACACCGCCAATGCAAGCTGCAATCTGCCGGCCCGCGCCACGCGCCGGACGGCGGTGTCCCGTGCCGCCGCCGGAATGAATTTGTGCTGAGTTTTGACCCGGGTTGGACTAAGATGGAACTACACACACTGCCATGGGGGTTGTCTTGCGGCGCGTTCTTTGCCTGCTCCTGCTGAGTGTCGCCTGTCTGCCGGTCATGGCCGAAATGTGGCCGTTCCGGCAATACTCGTCCCTCGAAGGTCTGCCCAGCCCCCGCGTCTGGTCGGTGATCCAGGACAACCGGGGATTCATCTGGCTGGGAACCTCCGGCGGCCTGGTGCGGTACGACGGCCGCGAGTTCACCACGTTCACCACCGCCGACGGTCTCTCCTTCGGCACGGTCATCAGCCTGGCGGAGGACGGCCGGGGAAGCCTCTGGATCGGGACCGGCTTGGGCTTGACCGTCCGCCGGGACGGCCGTTTTCATGCGGTCGATCCCGGCGGGCTGAGGAGCCGGACGATTCGCGCCATCATCATCGACGGGGAGGGCTGTCCGTGGGTGGGGACGGACGAGGGCGTCGCCCGTCTGAAGGACGGAAAATTCACGCTCTGGACGGTGGCTGACGGCTTGGTGGACAATGCGGTCCGTAGCCTGTTCTTCGATCGGCAGGGGCGGCTGTGGGTGGGTACCCTGCGCGGGATCAGCGTCCGGGAAGGCGACACGTTTCGCAACCTGGTCCAGGATATCGCCACGTCGCGGCGGACGGTGTACGGTTTCATGGAGGATGCCCACGGGATTGTCTGGGCGGGCACCTCCGCGGGGCTGCTCCGGATCGACGGAGACAAGACCCGCGTCTACACCGGCGCCGACGGCCTGCCGTGTCCGGAGGTGAACAAGATTGTCCGGGACGACCGCCGGGACTGTCTATGGATCGGCACCTGGGGCGGGGGCGTCATCCGGTACGACGGCCGGACGTTCACCCCGTTCGGCACCCGCGAGGGCCTCGCGTGTCCGTTCGTGACCAGTCTGTGCCTGGACCGGGAGCACAACCTCTGGATCGCCACTCGCGAGGGCGGATTGTCCCGGTTCATGGGCGAGCAGTTCGTGCTCTACGACCGCCGGGACGGCTTGTGCGACGGGTCCATCAACGAGATCCGGCCGGATGGCCGGGGCGGGCTCTGGCTGACATCTCTTGACGGCGGCCTCAGCCATTGGGACGGCCGCGCGTTCGTCCGGTTGGACCCGGGGCCGGGCCTGCCCACCAACCGGTTGCACCTCGCCCTGGTGGACTCGCGCGGGCGGGCGTGGCTGGGCGCGGATCAGGACGTGCTCTGCGTTGATGGCCGGCGGGTCACCCGGCTGAACCGAAGCGGCCGGCTGCCGGCGGGGCCCATGGCCAGCATGATGGAGGACCGGGACGGCCGGATCTGGGTGGCGATGGCGGGCGGACTGGCCGTGATCGAGGATCTCGCGGTCCGCCGCGTGTACGGCGCGAACGAAGGTTTGCCGGACACGGACATTCAGGCGCTCCTGCAGGACCGGCGCGGCACCGTCTGGTGCGGCACCCGGAAGGGGCTGGCGGCCATCGGCCGGGACGGTGCCGTTCGGGTGTACACCGAGGCCGACGGACTTCTCCATAACCAGGTGCGGCAGATTTTCCAGGATTCCCAGAGCCAGTTGTGGTTCGGCTGCCGGGCCGGGCTGATGGTGTACCGGTACGACTACTTCCGGAACATCACCCGGTCGACGGGCCTGGTCAGCGACGCGATCCGATTCTTTCGCGAGGATTCGATGGGCCGGATCTGGATCGCCACCGACGAGGGGCTCAGCGTCTTCTGGCGGGGCCGGATCGTCAACTACACCGAAGCCAACGGCCTGGTGGGCAAAGCGGTGTTGAGCTGGTACGAGGACACGGAGAAGAACATCTGGATCGGCACCGATCTGGGGCTCAACTGTTTCAGCGGGGAAGCGCTCCGACGTTACGAGCCGCAGGACGGCCTGGCGGGCGAGGCCGTGTACGAGATTCTACAGGACCGCCAAGGCGGCATCTGGTTGCTCACGAACCGCGGACTGGGCCGTTTCAACGGCCAGGCCGTCGAATCGTTCAACGGATTCGCCGGGTTCTTCGGGCAGATCGTCCTGCGGGGGGCGTGGACGCTGGATGCCGATGGGCAGTTGTGGTTCGGCACCAACCGCGGCGCCTGCCGGCACAATCCCGAAGGCGACATTCCCAACGTGTCACCGCCCATTGTGCATCTCACCGCGCTGAAAGCGGACGGCCAGCCGGTCCGGATCGCGAACGGACGGTGCGTGCTGCCGGATTCGGTGCGCACGCTGGAGTTTGAATGGGTGGGACTCAGCTACCGGGATGAACAGGGAGTCCGATACCGCTACCTGGTGGATGGTCTTTATCCGGACTGGTCCGCGCCCACCCGCGAACATGGTCTCCGAATGACGTTCCCGCCGCCCGGGATATACACTCTGAAGATCCTGGCCCGCAACCATGCCGGAATCTGGAGTCCCAGGCCGCTGACGGTCAGCGTGGAAGTCCGGGCGCCGTTCTGGCGGACCGCGCTGTTCCTGTGGATCGCGGGCCTGGTGCTGGCCGTTTCCGCCGGTGTGGCGGTCGTCAGCGCTCGACGCCGCCGGTTCGCGCGGGAGTCGGCGTGGCGCGAGGAGCGGGAACGGATGGCTGACCAGATCCGGCGCCTGGAAATACAAGCCGCGTCGCCCGCCGCAGCCGGTGCGGCTGGCGCCGAAGCCGCTCCGGCGGGTGATGGCCAGCCGGTGAACGATCCGGCCGGCCTGAAGCCGTCCGCACCGGATCGCTGAGCCGGCGGTCACTCACAGTTCAATTGTTTCCAGCACCTTCTCGTTGTAATTGCCGCCCAGGCAGACGGCGGCGATCCCCTCAATGTTGACACGGACCCCGGCATGCGAATGGCCGCAGAAGACATGGGTCACCCGCGGATGCCGGCGGATGGCCGCACCGAGGCGGGGGCTGCCCATGAAGGCGTTGCCGAACCGCCAGACGGGATCGGGTTTGCGGACCAGCAATTCGGGAAAAGGGATGTGGTGGGTGACGACGACCACCGCATTCACCGAGTCCGGCAGACCGGCCAGTTGGGCATCCAGGCGCCGGCAACAGCGGTCAGTGAACTCCGGATCCGTCAGCGGCCAACGGATGTAATGCCGGTCCAGCCACTGGAACCGGCCGGGAATCCAACGCTGTCGATACCAGTCGTCGGGGCAGCCCAGTGATTCATCCCGGTAAGAGTAATCGTACCAGCCCACGTTGCCGACGACGGCCACGGCACCATCGATGTACGGGGCGGCGTCCAGGTAGTGCACGCCGTGGCGGGCGCAGACAGCCGGGATGTATTCCTCGTACAGCTGCAGAGAATCGCCGTGGCGTGTCCACAAGTCGTGGTTGCCGGGTGTGTATAGGATCTGCCCGGCACAGCCGGCGAGCGACCGGAAGGCGGCGTCCAGGTTTTGTTCGGCGAACGAAATCAGGTCGCCGGCCAGGACCAGCCGCTGGACGCCCTCCCGGGCCAGGCGGTCGAGGAAGTGAGCCAAGGGGTGGCGCCACAGGCGGATCAGGTCCAGGTGCAGGTCGTTGGTGAGGGTGAGTCGGCAGCGCGTCATGGCCAAACCCTTCCCGGAGGAGGCCTGCGGCATCTATACCATGCGCGGGACCCGCGCCCAAGCAAAATCGATTGCGGGCGTTCGGGCCTGTGCTACAATGAGGTCAAATTGCCGGTAGACTTGTATTCAGGACTGTTCAAGGAGGCCATATGTCGCAGCGCGGGTGCGTTATCGCCCTTCTGTTGGTGCTGGCGCTATGCGTGCCGGTCGACGCCGCCGACGAGCGGGCGCGTGAGAAGAATATCTTGACCGTCAAGCCGGGCGTGGTCATGGTGTACTCGCGGATCCAGGTCAAGGTGGGGATCCGGACGAACGAGGGCCTGCGGGAGTTTGATCCTCTCGACATGAGCGGATCCGGCTCCGGGTTCATCGTCAACCCGGACGGTTACATCGTCACCAACGGCCACGTGGTCAAGGAATATCACAGCAAGGAAAACAACGCGCTCAAGTCCCAGGCGCTGGTGCAGATCCTCGAACAGCACGTCTTTCCGGCGTTGGAGCAGCAGAAACGCGCTCCGTTGACCCAGGAGGAGAAAGTGTCGGTGTTCCAGCAGCTCTCCTCCGCGGCGGTGTTTCAGGTGTCCAAGCAGTTGTTTGTCTTCCTGTCGAACTGGCAGTACCTGCCCGCCGAGATCAAGCAGTACAGTCCGCCCATCACGCCGGTGGCGGGCAAGACCGAGGGGATCTTCAGCTACGAGGAGGCGGAGTCGGGCAAGGACATCGCCGTACTCAAAATCGAGTCCGGCAACCTGCCCACGGTGCCGCTGGGCGACTCCGCGGCGGTGTCCCTCCAGGCGGCGGTGTTCCCCGCCGGCTACCCCGGCGTGGTCAGCCAGCACGATTACC
>CALAMB010000464.1 GCA_937925645.1 uncultured Acidobacteriota bacterium | reverse complement strand
ACGGCCGTGCCCGGCGTGACGCAGTCAGCCCACTTCAGGCGGGTTGGATCCTGCAGGGCGGTGATGTTGGGCTCGGTGGGCTCGACACCGGCGGGGTAGAAGTCGTTGTAGGCCACCGCCGAGGTGTAGTACTCGTCGGCCAGCCCGGCGAAGGAGTGCCCGAACTCGTGGAGCAGCAGGTAGGCGTGCCACTGGTTGTCGCTGGTGAAGGTGCAGTAAAAGTTGTAGATCCCGCCGCCGCCGTAGCGTGTCTGGTTCACCATGATGAGGATGGCGTCGTAGGGGACGTGGGCGGCCGCGTCGCGCACCGCCCGGTTCTCCTCGGTGAGCATGTAGCGGTCCAGCCCCAGCGAGTCGAACGAGGCGCCCAGCGCGTTGCGGCGCCACACGCCGCGGCTCGGCTCGTCGCAGCCCGAGTCGGCCGAGGGCCGGAGCACGCCGCGGAAGTTGAACCAGTCGCGGCGCGACTTGTACGGTTCGAGGGTGAAGAACACGTCGACGAAGCGGCGCAGGTCGGCGCGGAACTTGTCCGCCTCGGCGGCAGTGTAGCCGTCGCCCAGCACGGCGATGTCCACGCAGCCGTGGGGGTCGCCGCTGATGTGCGCCTCGACGACGATGGCGTCGGCGGCCGGCGGCGTCCGGTCCACGGTGACCGCGGCCGGGTCGATCTCGGCGGCGAACAGGGGCCGCAGCGTCCGGTCCCGCCCCCGCACCTCGAGGGTGAAGCGGACCTTCTGCCGGGGGCAGGGGAACAGGGCGGTTTCATGGTAGGTCCGGCGGACGCCCTCGCCGGCCGGCCCGGTGGTCTTGTACTCGCCGAAATAGCTGTCGAACCCCTTGGAGTAGATCAGCAGTCCCGACGCGGCGTCGTACACCTTGACGTAGTAGTTGCCCGTGTTGAAGGGATCGATGAGATGCTTGCGGCTGCCGGCCCAGATCCCCTGCCGGTAGACCTTGTCCAGGGTGACGAGTTCCTCCGTGGCATGGCCCACGTGGTAATAGTCCACCCGGAGGGTCTCGTCGACGAAGTAGGTGTTGAAGTCCGGCGCGTCGCCGGCGGCCGGGATCACGCCGGCCAGAATGGCGACGGCGGCGAAGGCGATCAGTGCGCGCATGGTATCTCCTTGGGGGCAGGCGGCGGGCCCGGCCCGGGTTGATGTCAGTTCGTTCAGCCCCAACGGGCGGACGGCTGCAGGATCCGGCCGGCCCGGCGCCTCACCGCTCGGCCGCGGCGGCCGCCGGCATCAGTCCGGCGAGCTCCCGCAGCCGGGCCAGGTCCACGGTGCGGACGTAGCCGGCCAGCACCGGCTCGTAGATGCCGTGAAAGTGGAAGCCGCCGTGCAGCATCTCGTCGATGGCCGCCTCGCGCTCCCAGCCCTGGACCGCCACCCGGTACATGGCCACCATCAGCCCGGTGCGGTCGGCGCCGTGCTGGCAGTGGACGAACACGGGCTGCGCCGCCGGGTCGGCGGCCACCCGCAGGAAGCGGGCCACGTCGTCGTCCCCGATCCCGACGGCGGTGACGGGGATGGGCACGTAGCGGAGCCCGGTCCCTCCCAGCTTGTCGGCGTCCGAGTGGCTGGAGCGCAGGTTCACCACGGTGCGCACGCCCAGCGCCCGCAGCTGCGCCATCCCTTCGGCGGTGGGCTGGGCGCCGCGGTAGAGCTCCGGCGACACCCGGTGCAGGTTGGGCAGGCCCGGCCGCTCCAGCGCTTCCGCCCAGGCGCGAGGGGCGGCCGCCGCCGCTGCCTGCGGCGTGCGTGACGCGTCCGGCGGCGCCGGCGCCCCGGCGACGGCCAGCCCCACGGCCACCGCCGCCGCGAGCATCACGGCGCCGGTAGCGGCCCATTGCCATCCCCGTCGCAGCATGCCTCGCTCCGTCCGTCGGAATCGGGCGCCGGACAACCAGTCCCGGCCCGACCAGTGTAGCGGCACGGCGGTCCGTTTTCAACACCCCCGGTGGCGGACGTCGGGGTATAATTCGAGCCGAAGATCAGACACTCACGGTCGAGGAGCGCCTCATGAAGCGACTGGGAACGGGGATCGGGCTGGTGCTGGCCCTGGCGGCGGCCGCCTGCGCCGCGGCGGCTGAGGGAACCGCGGCCGGGGGGGCCGACGCGCCGGCGGCGGTGGTGGAGCGGGAACTGCCCGCGCTGGCGGCGCTCTGCCGCGAGCTCCACGCGGCGCCGGAACTGTCGCGGCAGGAGGCGCGCACCGCCGCCCGGATCGCCGCGGAGCTCTCCGCCACGGGCGCCGCCGTCACCACCGGCGTGGGCGGCCACGGCGTGGTGGGCGTGCTGCGCAACGGCCCGGGACCCGTGGTGATGCTCCGCACCGACCTGGACGCCCTGCCCGTCCGCGAGGAGACCGGGCTACCGTGGGCCAGCGCCGCCACCGGCCGCGACGCCGAGGGGCGCGCCGTGCCGGTGATGCACGCCTGCGGCCACGACGTGCACATGGCGGTGTTCGTGGGCGCCGTGCGGGTGCTCGCGGCGCTGCGGGACCGGTGGTCCGGCACGCTGCTCCTGGTGGCCCAGCCGGCCGAGGAGGTGGGCACGGGCGCCCGCGCGCTGATCGAGGACGGCCTGTTCTCGCGGTTTCCCAGGCCGGATTTCGCGGTGGCCCAACACGTCACCCCCGACCTGGACGCCGGCGTCGTGGGCATCGCCGAGGGGTTCGCCTTCGCCAACGTGGACACCGTGGACATCACTGTCCGCGGCGTGGGCGGCCACGGCGCCACCCCCCACCTGACCATCGATCCCGTGGTGATCGCCGCGCAGCTCGTGCTGGCCCTCCAGACCATCGACAGCCGGGAGGTGGATCCCCTCGAAGGCGTCGTGGTGACGGTGGGGTCCATCCACGGCGGCAGCGCGCCCAACATCATTCCCGACGCCGTGCGGCTGCAGCTCACCATCCGCTCGTACGACGCGGCGGTGCGGGACCGGATCCTGGCCTCCGTCCACCGGATCAGCCGCCACGTGGCGCTCGCCGCCGGG
>CALAMB010000463.1 GCA_937925645.1 uncultured Acidobacteriota bacterium | reverse complement strand
CCACCGAGATCTACACTCTTTCCCTACACGACGCTCTTCCGATCTGTTATTTGAACGTGATTGTTTATGCTCAATCGGCATTTAGAAAAGAGTACCGTCACATCCTCGCTCCTGATTTCCTCGATGAAAAAACATTATCGATCGTTGAATTGGGAATTTCCTACGAAATATCAATTCTCCAGCAAAACAGATACAGTTACAGACCCGATAGAGATAAATCTAAGCGGAAGGCTAAGGAGAGAAGAGCCCAAGATGTAGCAAACGCAATAAATCGATTATATTCACAGCTCACCTCGGCCCTGAGCAAGCACCAAGTGCTAATCCGGGATCTCGCGCGGCTGCCCAGCGGCGCCACGGGCGGGGTTGCCACCGCCGGCGTCTATGCGGGAGGGAACTGACATGGGCATGATCCATAAAACCCATTCTCCCTCGCCGGAAGCCATGGACACGTGTAGTGGAGCCTGGCGCAGATGGCCCGGCGGCGTATCTGGAAAACGAATCCCAACAGGATCAGCAGTATTTTCTGTTGCGGTTTGGATTTCCGCTCTCTGGCTGGCCTTGGCGTGTCTGAACGCATCGGCGGCGAGTCTCTCCTACACCTGCACCTACGACAAGCTCAACCGGCTCACCAGCGTCACCTACAACAACGGCACGGTGATCAGCTACACCTATGACGCGGCGGGGAACATGACCGGGACCACGGTGACGGCCAGCCGCTCCGTCCAGCTCACCGCGCCGAACGGCGGGGAGAGTTGGGCCATCGGCTCGGACCACGCCGTCACCTGGTCGAGCGTGAATCTTGGGAGTGCGGTGGACATCCTGCTCTCGCGCGACGGGGGCAAGACCTGGACGGTGCTGCTGGCCGCCACCGCCGACGACGGCGCCGAGACCTGGACGGTCACCGGGCCCGCCTCGGCCGGGTGCCGGGTGCGGGTGCGTTCGGCCCTCCACCAGGGCATCCGCGACGACAGCGACGCCGACTTCGCCATCGCCGCCGACGCCGTCCCCCCCGACACCGAGATCACCGACGCCTTCTGCGGTGGCAGCATCGTGGGCAGCACCGTCACCTGCCACTGGGCCGGCAGCGACGACCAGACGCCCGCGACGGACCTGCAGTACGCCTACCGCCTGGACGGCGGGGCCTGGTCGCCGTTTGCTCCGGCCACCGAGGCGACCTTTTCCGGGCTGAGTTACGCGCCGCACACGGTGGAGGTCAAGGCGCGCGACGCCGCCGGCAACGAGGACCCGTCACCCGCTGCCTGCGGCTTCACCACGGTGGCGTCTGATGCCACCCCGCCCGACACCGAGATCACCAGCGCCTTCTGCGGCGGATTCGTGGCCGCAAGCCCCGTGATCGTCACCTGGACGGGGAGCGACAACGTGACCCCCGCCGTGGAGTTGCAGTATGCCTACCGGCTCGATGGCGGGGCCTGGTCGGGCTTCGCCGCGGCGACCAGCGCCAGCTTCGAGGGTTTGAGCTTCGCCGTCCACGTGGTGGAGGTCAAGGCCCGGGACGGGGCCGGCAACGAGGACCTCTCGCCGGCCAGCTGTTCGTTTACGGTGACCGCCTCGGACGTCACCCCGCCCGACACCGATATCACCAGCCCCGTCTGCGGCACCATCGTGACCGGCGATTCCGTGGACCTGGCCTGGACCGGAAGCGATGATGTCACGCCGGTCATCGACCTGATGTTTGCCTGGCAACTGGATGCGGAGGACTGGTCGGGGTTTTACTCCAACACGTCCTACCTGTTCAGCGGCCTGACCCAGGGGCCGCACACCGTGGGCGTGCGCGCGAGGGACGCGGCGGGGAACGTCGATCCCACCCCGGACGTCTGCGCCTTCACCGTCCGGCTGGTCGACGCGACCGGGGACGTCAATGAGGACGGGGTGACCGATGCCCTCGATCTGGCGATCCTGATGCAGGTGCTGGCCGGGACCATCGGGGAAGGCCAGCCCCCCTGCACGGCGCCGCTGGCCGCCGACTTCAACATCGACGGCCGGATCGACGCGGACGACGCGCTGGCCCTGGCCGACCGGCTGTCGGGAACCCAGCCGGTGCCATGAGAGTTGAGGCCGATACGCGGGCCATCCGGCCCGACCGGCGGGAACCGGTGAATGAACGGATTGGCTAGAATGACCGGGTATTACGGATGGATCCGTTGATGCGAAGGGCTGAAAAGGAAGTCTGGTGCAGCGTTCCGCCGGATTGGGCTTGAGGCTGGAATGAA
>CALAMB010000462.1 GCA_937925645.1 uncultured Acidobacteriota bacterium | reverse complement strand
CCTGCGACACCCCGGCCGAGGCGGCCGCGTGCGCCCGGCGGCTGCGCGCCATGGGTGCCGGCACGGCCATCGTCAGCCTGGGCGCGGACGGCTTCCACATGGAGCACCCGGAGTTCTCCAGCCACATCCCCGCGCTCCCCGCCGCGGTGGCCAACGTCACCGGCGCGGGGGACGCGCTGTTCGCCGTCGCCTTCGCGGCGATCCTGAAGGGACTGCCGCCGCGGCTGGCGGCGGAGGCGGGACGCCGCGCCGCCGCGCTCACCGTGACCAGCCTCGCCGCCGTGAGCCCCGCCATCACGCCGGAGCTGCTGAACCCGGCCGGATTGAATCCGACGACGGACGGAGGGCGCCCGTGAAATTCAACGAGGACCTGATCCACATCGCCGCCGAAGTGGCTGAGGCGCAGCAGGCGCGCCGACCGGTGGTGGCGCTGGAGTCCACGGTCATCGCCCACGGCTTGCCGTACCCCGACAACGTGGCCGCCGCGCTGGAGATGGAGGAGGCGGTCCGGGCCCAGGGCGCCGTGCCGGCCACCCTGGCGGTGATGGACGGCCGGTTGCGGATCGGCCTGACGACGGCCGAGATCGAGCGCCTGGCCTGCGGCCGCGAGCCGGTGGCCAAGCTCTCGCGCCGCAACCTGGCCGTGGCCGTGGCCGGGGGCGGACTCGGGGCCACCACCGTGGCCGCCACCATCATCGGGGCGTGGGTGGCGGGAATCCAGGTGATGGCCACGGGCGGCATCGGCGGCGCCCATCGCGGCGCCCCGCAGACGTTCGACATATCCGCCGACCTGGCGGAACTGGCCCGCTACCCGGTGATCGTGGTGTGCGCGGGCGCCAAGAGCATCCTGGACCTGCCCCTGACCCGCGAGCTGCTGGAGACACTCGGCGTGCCGGTGCTTGGCTACGGCACCGACGAGTTCCCGGCGTTCTACACCCGCACCTCCGGCCTCGGCGTGGACGGGCGGGTGGATACGCCCGAAGCCGTGATCCGGGTGATCGAGGCGAAATGGGATCTGGATCTGGACGGGGGCGTGCTGGTGGTGAACCCCGTCCCGGAGGCGGACGCGCTGGACGCGGCCATGGTCGCCGCGGCCGTCGAGCGCGCCCAGGCGGAAGCGGAGGCCCGGGGGATCCGGGGCAAGGACCTGACCCCCTTCCTGCTGGCCCGGGTGGCGGCGCTCACGGGCGGCGCGTCGCTGGCGGCCAACCGGTCGCTGCTGCGCCACAACGCCCGGCTGGCCGGCCGTCTCGCCGTGGCCCTGAACAGTCTCTTCGATGAGGAGGACGATTGGTGATGCACATACCCATTCAGATCCGAATCGTGGTTGTCGTTCTGGCGCTGGTTCTGGCCGGGGGAGTCGCCCCGGCGCAGGAGTCGCTGAATCCGCTGCTCCAGCCGTACCTGGCCGCGTACGAGATCCCGGCCCTGGCCGCGGCGGTGGTGCAGGACGGACAGGTGATCGCCGTCGGGGCCGTGGGCACCCGCCGGTGGGGCACCCAGATTCCCGTCACTCTGGACGACCGGTTCCACCTGGGCTCGGACACCAAGGCCATGACCGCCACCATGGCCGCGATTCTGGTGGAGCGCGGGAAGCTCCGCTGGGACTCCACCATCGGCGAGGTGTTTCCGGAGCTCGGCGACGAGGCCGATCCCGTCTTCAAGGTGCTGACGGTGGAGCGGATGCTCTCGCACACCAGCGGGCTCCCCAGTGACAACCTGTCGAAAGACGCCAAGTCATACCTGGACTTCCTCACCAACATGGACGGCTGTCCTCCGGGCAACCTCGATGACATCCGGGCCTGGCTGGTGGGCAAGTGGGCGGCCCTGCCCATGCCCGGCCGGCCCGGCGTCCGCTTCGAGTACTCCAACCTCAACTACACCATCGTGGGCGCCATGATCGAACGCCTGGCGGGGCGGAGCTGGGACGAGCTGATCGTCGAGTGGATCTTCGAACCGCTGGAGCTGCGCACGGCGGGCCTCGGGCCGCAGTGTTCCCTCGGCCGGGTGGACGCCCCCCTCCCGCACGCCTTCGTCGACGGGAAGATCAAGCCGATGCTCGCCGGTCCCATGGCGGACAACTCGCCGGTGATCGGTCCGGCGGGGATCGCCCACATGTCGGTGCTCGATTTCGCGCGCTGGGCGGGCTGGAACGCCGGCCAGGGGAAGCGCGGCCCCGCGATCGTGAGGCCGGAAACCCTGAAGAAGCTCCACACCATGGTTGCCGAGATGCCGCCGGCCAAGGACGCCCCCATCGGCACGCCGCCGTCGGGCCGGTACGCCTTCGGCTGGGGCGAGATGAAACTGGACAGCTACCCCAATCCGGTCATCTTCCACGGCGGCTCCAATGGCATGAACATCGCCCGGATCCTGTTCGATCCGGCCGCCGACTTCGCCGTGGTCATCCTCACGAACATCGCCACGCCGAAATGCGACGGCGCGCTGAAGGCGCTGACGCGGGAGCTCTTCGAGAAGTACGCCGGGCAGAACGATCCGGCGACGGTCGAACCGTAGAAAGCGCCGCGGCCGGGGGACGCTGATCGTTCGGGATCCCGCGCACATTCGTCCTGTGTTGCGGCGGAACCTTCTCTATGCTTGCCCTCCTCGCGGACGGCCGGACAGCCGAGCCGTGATCCCCATAAGGAGACATCGTCGTGAACGCTGTCCGATTCTTAGTAGTGAAGCGTCAGGCAGCGGCGCTCACCCATTATTGGGTATGACCTGATGGATTCGGCTGGAACTTGACACGGGCCGGAATTTTCATTCGGCCTATTCAGGCAGATATTTAATACGTTTAAATCATTGATTTTGTTGAAATATATATTTTCCTCTAATAAATATTTAAGTACTTGACTATTTGTAAGTGAATTAGATATCCTGTGCAGCGTTCGAAAGCAGATTGAGGAGTGTACCTATGCCGAGCAGATACTGGCTGAATCGAGTGATCGCCGCGACGGCCCTCATGGCT
>CALAMB010000461.1 GCA_937925645.1 uncultured Acidobacteriota bacterium | reverse complement strand
TCAGGTTGTGCAGCGTCTTGGACGCCTTGGCGATGGCGTTGTCGATGGCCTGCTGGTAGCCCTCGGTGGAGACGGCCGCCACCTCAATCCGCTTGAACACCTTCTCGTGGTCCTTCGGCGCGGCGTCATGCTTGCCCTTGTTCTTGCCCATACGCACTCCTTCGGCGACAATATCGGATGGGTCTATCGTACCACAAACCGTCGGAGGAACCGTGACCGGGGTGGTCCTGATCCGCATCGCCTGGAACCTGGCCGTCGGGATCTGGCTGGTGACGGCCGCGGCGCGCTTCGACTACTGCCACTACCGTCGGCTGGGGCGGCAGATGTTCAGCCTGTCGCGGGAGAAGTGGAACTTTTCCCCCGACGAGCGGCAGTGGCTGCGCCGTTTTCTGCTGGGTCTCGTGGCGGGACTGCTGGGCAACGCGGTGATCGCCGGCGTGGAACTGATCGCTGTGGCGGCCGGGGCGCCGTGAAATCCGGATGATGGGAGTCGATCATGGAATCGCGGCGAGGGAACATCGAGATTGTCGCCACCGTGGGACCGGCGAGCGAAAGCTACCGCGCGCTGGCGGCGCTCCGAACGGCGGGGGCGGACGCGTTCCGCCTGAACCTGGCCCACGCCTCGCCGGAGTGGCTGGCCTGCACGGTGGACGCCGTCCGCCGCGCGGCGCCCGATCCGGCGGACCAGCGGCTCATCGCCGACCTGCCGGGGCGCAAGCCGCGGACCGGGGCGCTGGAACGGCCGCTGGCCGTCCGGCCCGGCGACGCGGTCTGGTTGGGCGATGCGGCGGCGGCTCCCGCCGGCGCCGCGGCGGTGCCGTTCGACCTCGACACCGTGGCGCCGGTGCCGGCGTCGAACGACACCGTCCGCCTGCGCGACGGGCAGGTCCGCCTCGCGGTGCGCGAGGTCCGGCGGGACGGCCTGCGGACGGAGTGCCTCGACGCTGGGGAGCTGACGAGCCGCATGGGCGTCACCTGGGGGGACGGCGAGGCGCGGCTCCGCGCGGAGGTGTGGACGGGGGCGCTGGCGGCGTGCTGGGCGTTGGGCGTCCGTCGGTACCTCGTCTCGTACTGCGACGGCCCGGCGGACTTGGCGGCGGTGGCGGCGCGGCTTCCGGGACCGGCGCTGCTGGTCCCGAAGATCGAGACCGAGGCGGCCGTGACCGCGGCCGATGCGCTCATCGCCGCGGCGGAGTGCCTCTGCATCGCCCGCGGCGACCTCGGTACCCAGGTGCCGCCGGCCCGGCTGCCGGGGATCGAACGGTGGCTGCTCGAGGCGGCCCGCGCGGCGGGCAAGGGCATGCTCCTGGCCGGCGGCCTCCTGCCATCGGCCGCCGCGGGCCGGGCGGTGACGCGGGCCGAGCGGGCGGCGCTCCATTACGCCCTGGTGCACGGCGCCACCGGCTTCATCCTGTCGGAGGAAACGGCCGTGGGGCCGGAGCCGGCGGCGGCGGTAACGGAACTGCGCGCGCTTGTTGAAGCATGGGAGGAGCAGGGAATCGGTGAGTCGGTGAATGGGTGAGTCGGTGAATGGGTGAATGGGTGAATCGGTGAATCGGTGAATGGTTACTATGATCTGGGTTCTGAGATCCAGCACCCAGGTCCCAGAACCCAGGTCCCAGGTCCGATGTCCGAAGTCCGTGAAATGGAAACGAGCCACGAGCCCCGATAACGATTACGAGCACGATTACGAATTCCGATTACTCAGTTACCCCCGTTTTTCTGCCAATTTTTGGCAGGATTTTCGCCGCGCCTTCGGACGGGTTGCCCACTCCATTATCGATCGACACCGTCTCCGCATTCACGACGAAAATAGCCAGGCGCAGCCCCGCGAACGCGGGGCAGCGCCTGGAAAGAAAGACAAAATGGATGGGTCGCGCCCCGCGGCCGCGGGGCGCGGAGAACGGGTTGTTGCGAACGCCGCACTTCCCCGCGCCCCGTCCCCGGGGCGCGCATTCTGTAAACACCATCGCTTGTCCAGGCGCTGCCCGGCTGCGCCTGGCTATTTTCGTGGCGATCCGAACAGCGTGCCGAATCACACACAAGGTTGAACGGAGTGGAAATTTACAATCACCAGTGATGGGTTCCGGCTACGCCGGGTTGGAAAAGAGACTAAGAGGCGAAGAGGGATTCGACGAAGTCCTCGGGGCTGAAGTCGATGAGGTCCTCCATCTTCTCGCCCACGCCCACGTAGCGGATGGGCAGCCGGAGCTCGCGGGCGATGGCCACGACGACGCCCCCCTTGGCGGTGCCGTCGAGCTTCGTCACGATGAGGCCCGTGACGCCCGAGGTCTTGAGGAACTCGCGGGCCTGGACCAGCCCGTTCTGGCCGGTGGTGGCGTCGATGATGAGGTAGACGTCGTGAGGGGCGCCCGGCACCCGCTTGGCGGCCAGGCGGTGCATCTTCTCCAGCTCCTTCATCAGATTGAGCTTGGTGTGGAGCCGGCCGGCGGTGTCCACGATGACCACGTCGGCGCGGTCCCGCGCGGCGACGTCCAGCGAGTCGTGAAGCACCGCGGCGGGGTCGGCGCCCTGGCTCTTCTTGATCAGCGACGCGCCGGAGCGCTGGGCCCAGATCTCCACCTGCTC
>CALAMB010000460.1 GCA_937925645.1 uncultured Acidobacteriota bacterium | reverse complement strand
GGAAGACGTTCACGCGGAACCGGCCCAGGGCCTTGACGCCGTAGGCCAGGTCGAGTTCGGAATTCTCCTTGAAATACAGCTTCTGGCGATTGTTCATGATGCCAAAAGCCATGAGGAGCGTGTCCTCTTTCGTGAGCTTCTTGAAGTCGATGAGCGGCACCAGCTCGCCATTGACCCGGACGTGGGGGAACGAACCCGCTTTGAGGTGAAGGTCCGACGCCCCCTTCGCCACGGCGATCTTCAGCAGGTCATCTACTTTCATGATGTTGCCCCGATTTACAGATTGGTTTCATCTTAATCCAGCCCCCCGGAGGTGTCAAGATATTGTGTCGGCGCTGACAGGACCGCCATTTACAGCCCGGCCGGACCGTGGTATAAAAAGCGCTCGACGCCGCCGGACACTCCCGGCCAGCGCGACGGAGGCCGCTTATCCCAGCCGATTTAGTCCCCCCACCTGATCCGCGTGCCGCTGCTCCGTTCGGGTTTCCCGGCGACGGTCCGCTCGTGCTGGCACCCATGGCGGAAGTGAGCCACGCCGCCTTCCGGATGCTGCTCCGGCGCCTCGGCGGCTGCGACGTGTATTTCACGGAGATGCTCTCCGCCGGCCGGCTGGTCCGCGAGCCGGCGCACCGGTCGGTCTTCCTAATCCAGGATCCGGCCGAGACGGGGCTCGTCCACCAGATCGTCGGCGGCGATCCCGAGCTGATGGGCCGCGCCGTCGCCCTGCTCGAATCGCGGGGCGTGACGCGGGTGGACCTGAACATGGGCTGCTCGGCGCCACAGCTCATCGCCAAGGGCCAGGGTGTCGCCCTGATGCGCGACCCGGACCGGGCGCGCGCCGTTGTGGCGGCCGTCCGGCACTCGTTCGGCGGCCACCTGAGCGTCAAGATCCGCCTGGGCTGGGCGGAGCACGCCGCCGGCCTGCCGGATTTCTGCCGGATGCTGGGGGCGGAGGGCGTGCAGACCGTGACCGTCCACCCGCGCTGGCAGCACGAAAAGTTCAAGGGGCGCGCCCGGTGGGACTATGTCGCCCGGGTGCGCCAGTGGGCCGGCGTGCCGGTGGTGGGGAACGGCGACGTCCTGACCGCCGAAGACGCCCGCCGCCTCAGGGCGGAGACCGGCTGCGACGGCGTGATGATCGGCCGCGGGGCCGCCATGCGGCCGGGACTGTTCCGGGAGATCGCCGACCCGGCGGCCCCGCCGGTCGACCCGGCCTCGATCCTCGAAGCGTTCATCGCGTTGCTGGAGCGTTACCTGCCGCCGGAACGGCGCCTCTCGCGACTGAAGATCTTCACTCACTGGCTGGCCCAGCCGCTGGCCTTCGGCCATAGTCTCCGCACGCGGGTCCAGTCCGCCGGCAGTCTGGCGGAGGCCCGCGACCGGATCGCCGCGTTCTTCGCCGCCTGTCCCGCCGACGCGACCGCCGGCACCGCTCCGCCCGGCCCGCCTTGAATCTCCTTTACAGCCGCCGGCAATTCTCCTATATTGAACCTTCATCGGTCAGAGCCGGCCCGCCGCGCGGAGCCCGCCGCCGTTGCGGGTGGCCGCACAACCGGCGGAGTTGCCGGCGCCGATTCCGCCCCGAGGAGATCTCATGAAGCCACGCTCCGTCATCGCCATTTACCCCGGCTCGTTTGATCCGGTCACCAACGGCCACGTGGACATCATCCAGCGCAGCCTGGAGGTGTTCGACACCGTCATCCCCGCCATCCTGATCAACGCCGACAAGACCGCCCTGTTCACGCCGGAGGAGCGACTGGAAATGCTCCGGCAGGCCGTTCGCGGACTGAATGGCCACGTGGAACCCATCCATTTCAGCGGGCTTCTCGTGGACGCGGCGCGCCAGCACGGCGCCACCGTCATCATCCGCGGCATCCGGGCCGTCTCGGACTACGAGTACGAGCTCCAGATGGCCCTCATGAACCGCAAGCTGGCGCCGGAGATCGAAACCCTCTTTCTGGTGCCGGCGTTCAAGTACTCCTTCCTGAGCTCCCGGCTGGTCAAGGAGGTGTACGCCCAGGGCGGGTTCCTGAAGGACCTGGTGCCCGAACTCGTCGACTCCATGATGCTCAAAAAGTACGCCCGCTGAGTCCGCCCCGGAGCGCCCCATGCAAATTCCCGTCCCCCACGTCTTCAAGCGGTACGACATCCGCGGCATCGCCGGCGAGGAGCTGACGCCGGAGCTGGCGACCGCCATCGGCCGCGCCACCGGTACTTTCCTGCGGCGCCGCGGCAAATCCGACGTCGTGGTGGGTCGCGACGGCCGCCTGAGCGGGCCCGAGTACGCGGCCCGTCTCATCGACGGCCTGCGGGCGGCCGGCGTCCGGGTGCTGGACCTGGGCATCTGTCCCACGCCGGTCATGTATTTCGCCATCCACCATTTCGGCGCCGGCGGCGGCGTCGCCGTGACCGCCAGCCACAACCCGCCCGAGTACAACGGCTTCAAGATCAACTGCGGACCGGACTCCCTGTACGATGACGACATCCAGGAGATCCGCCGGCTCATCGAAGCGGAGGATTACGAAACGGGCGACGCGCCGGTGGAACGCCGCCCGGTGATTCCCGACTATGCCGCCGCCCTGCGACGGCAGTTCGGCGCGCTCGCCAGCCGACCCAAGGTGGTGGTGGACGCCGGCAACGGCACCGCCGCCCTCGTGGCGCCGGACCTGCTGCGCGGCCTCAAGTGCCGCGTCGTCGAACTTTACTGCACGGTGGACGGGCGGTTTCCCAACCACGAGGCCGACCCCACCGTGGCGGACAACCTGGCGGACATGATCCGCGTGGTCCGAGAGCAGTCGGCGGATCTCGGCATCGCCTTCGACGGCGACGGGGACCGCCTCGGCGTCGTGGACGAGACGGGCGCGATCCTCCACGGCGACCAGCTCCTGCTCCTTTATGCCCGGCAGGTCCTGGCCGACCGGCCGGGCGCCACGGTGATCTCCGAGGTCAAGTCGTCGCAGGTCCTGTACGACGAGATCGCGCGCGCCGGCGGCCGCCCGTTGATGTGGAAGACCGGCCATTCCCTCATCAAGGCCAAGATGAAGGAAACGGGCGCGGCGCTGGCCGGCGAGATGAGCGGCCACATGTTTTTCGCCGACCGTTACTACGGTTTCGACGACGCCATCTACGCCGCCTGCCGCCTGCTGGAGCTCCTGGACGCCGCCGGGCGGCCGCTCAGCCGCCTGCTGGCCGACCTGCCCGGAACCGTGAACACCCCCGAGCTCCGGCATCCGTGCCCGGAGCCGTACAAGGCGCCGCTGGTGCAGGCGGTGCTGGACCACTTCCGGCGCGACCGCGAGGTGATCGACATCGACGGCGTGCGGGTCCGCTTCCCGGGCGGCTGGGGTCTGGTCCGGGCCTCTAACACCCAGCCCATCCTGGTGCTGCGTTTCGAGGCGGACACGTCCGACCGACTGCAGGCCATCCAGGACGAGGTCATGGGCGTCATCCGGAAATACCAGCGCGAGATCGTGCCGTCATGAGCATCCTCGAGATCCCCTTCTTCAAGAGCCAGGGCCTCGGCAACGATTTTCTCCTGCTCCGCGAGGAGCACCTGGGCGGGCTCAGCCTGCCCCTGCCCGAGCTGGCGGAAAAGATCTGCTCGCGGAAATTCGGCGTGGGCGCCGACGGGGTAATCGTCTGGACGCCGGAGGCGGCGGACGGGCCGTTCGCGGCCCGCATCTTCAACGCCGACGGCTCGGAGGCCGAGTCGTCCGGCAACGGGATCCGCTGCCTCGCCGCGGCGCTCTGCCATGCGGGGATCGCGTGCGGCGAGCGCCTGTCGATCCGGACGCCCGGCGGCCTCAAGCAGCTCACCGTGCTCAGTCGGGACAGCAACGTGTACACGTTCCGCACGGATCTCGGCCCCGCCACCTTCGATCCGGCGGCGATTCCGCTGGCGCTGCCCGGGCCGGCCGGCCCCCCGCCGCTGCGCCTCCGGCTGGAGGTCGGCGACGCAACCTATGAAGCCACGCCGCTGGCCGTGGGCAATCCGCACTGCGTGGTCCGGGTGGACCGGCTCGATTTCAACGCCCTGTACGCGACCGGCCCGCTGTTGGAGCGCCATCCCGTCTTTCCGGCGCGGGCCAACGTGGAGTTCGTCCGGGTCGTGGATTCCGCCACCATCGAAATCGCCATCTGGGAGCGCGGCGTCGGCCACACCCTGTCGTCGGGCACCGGCAGCGCCGCCGCCGCCGTCGCAGCCATCGCCAACGGCTGGACCGGCAGTCCGGTTCTGGTGCATATGGAGGGGGGCGAAACCCGCGTGAGCTGGGACCGTACCGGCCACGTCATCCAGGACGGGCAGGCCCAGTTCGTGTTCCACGGGCTGATCGAATCGCACGCCCTGAAATACTGATCTTCGTTCGGGGACATCATGCCGGCACTCCGCCTGTCCGTCATCTGCATCCGGCCCCAGGGGAGCGCCAACGTCGGCGCCATCGCGCGGGTCATGGCCAATTTCGGTCTGGATGATCTGTACCTGGTGGCGCCCGAGTGCCCCGTCGACGCGCAGTCCTACCGGATGGCCTGCCACGGCGACGGCGTGTTGCGGCGCGCCCGCATTGTGGACGCGCTGGAGCCCCTCCTCCCGTCCTTCCGCGGCCTCATCGGCACCTGCGGCCGGATCGATTCCAGCGCCTTCGGCACGCCGCTGAGCCCGGCGGCGGCCGCCGCCGCGGTGCGCCCGCCGGCCGTTCGGGACCCGCTGGCCGTGGTGCTCGGCCCCGAGGATCACGGCCTGTCCAACGAGGAGCTGAAGCTCTGCCGGTGGATCGTGCGCATCCCCACGGCGTCGCGTTACGCCTCGCTGAACATCGCCCAGGCAGCCGCTATCCTGCTGTACGAACTGTGCGCCCGCCCCGGCAGCGAGGCGCCGGCCGCCCCCCGTTTCCGGCCCGCCACCGACGCCGAGATGGAGGCGTTCTACCGCCACCTCCGCGAATTGCTGCTGGACGTGGGCTTCCTGCACGCCGACAATCCGGAGCGGATCATGTTCACGCTGCGGCGGCTGCTGGGACGGAGCGGACCGGACCGCCGGGAGCTGAAAATCCTGCGGGGGATCGTGCGGCAAGCCGCGTGGGCGCTGGGACAGGCCGGCTGGCGGGGCCGCCGCCGGGGCGGCCCGGACGCGGACGGAATCAGACCGGATCGAACTTGATGTCGCGCAGGTTGAGCTGGAGGTTGCTCACCCCGTTGTACTCGTTGAGCTGGATGTTGTAGGCCACCGAGATCTGCTTCTGGTAGATCAGCCGCTCGAACAGTTCCCCCTTCTTCCACCAGACCGCGTCGAAATTCTGCAGGACGTTGCCCACCTTGATCTTCAGGTGCTTGTCCTTCAGCAGCCAGGGGCCGGAGTAAACCTTGACATTCGTCGAGGCGAAGACGGGAATGGGATTCCCCTCGCCGAACGGGGCCAGTTCGTTGATCTCGTCAAGCAGCTTGAAGCTGATCTGGTTCAAATCCAGGTAGGTGTCCACGTTGAGCTCGGGGATGAGCTCTTCGGGTCCGAGCGTCCGGGCGGCGTGGGCGTTGATCGCCACGCGGAACCGTTCCACGTCGTCGCTGTTGAGCGTCAGTCCCGCGGCCAGGGCGTGGCCGCCGAACTTGATGAGGTGGCAGTCGCAATCCTGGAGGGCCTGCAGGAGGTTGAATTTCGAGGTGGAGCGGCCGGAGCCATGGGCCTCGCCGTTTTCCAGCGACAGGACGATGGTGGGCCGGTGGAACCGCTCCATGATCCGGGAGGCGACGATGCCGATGACGCCGCGATGCCAGTTTTCGCCGCCGAGAACCAGCACGGTCTGGTCGAAGATATCCGGGCGGGCGAGGGTCAGCTCCTCGATTTCGTCCAGGATGACTTTCTCCTCCTGCTGGCGCAGGACGTTCTTCCGGTTCATGTCGCTGACGATCTGTCGGACGAACTCGGGATCGGCCGAATCGAACAGGTCCACCGCGGCGTTGGATCCGCCCATGCGGCCCACCGCGTTGATCCGGGGGGCGACCTTGAAGGCGAGATCGATGCAGGTGATGTCTTTGCCGCGGACGCCCGCCATTTCCATGAGCGTCTTCAGGCCGATATTGCCGGGATTGTCCAGCGCCTGCAGGCCGTACTTGACGATGATGCGGTTCTCGTCGGACAACGACACCAGGTCGGCCACCGTGCCGATGGCTACGAAATTGAGGAACTGATGGGCTTGAGACTCCCGGCCGTCCTCGCGGAGCAGGGCCTGGCAGAGCTTGAACACCACCCCCACGCCGGCGAGGTTCTTGTCGGGATACGGGCAGTCTTCCTGGCGGGGGTTGAGAATGGAGTAGGCCGGCGGCAGCGCGTCGCTGGGCAGGTGATGGTCCGTCACGATGAGGTCCAGCCCGATCTCCCGGGTGAACTCGGCCACCTCGATGGCCCGGATGCCGCAATCGACGCTGATCACCAGGGAGTAGCCCTGATGCTTGAACTCTTCAATGGCCTCTTTCTTCAGTCCGTATCCGTCGGTGAGGCGCCGGGGAATAAAGAAGCCGCACACGCCGCCCATCAACTGGATCGTCTTCTTCAGCACCACGATGGACGTGACGCCGTCGACGTCAAAATCTCCGTAGATCAGGATGTTTTCCCGCTGGTGGATGGCCCGCATGATGCGGTCCACCGTCCGCCGCATGTCCTTCATCAGGTACGGATCGTACAGGTCGCCGAGCGTCGAGTGCAGAAAGGCGTAGGCGGCTTCGGGTTCCTGGAGACCCCGGTTAACCAGCAGATGCGCCTGCAGGTGGGAAATTTTCAGCTCCTCGACCAGCTGGTCGATACCCGCTTCCTGGACTGTTTGGACAATCCATTTTTTTTCGGAGGTTGAGCTGCTTCGGTTCGAGTGCTTTTGAGTCAAAGAGGATTATACCACGCCGCATCGGCGCGGAACAATACATAATCTTGAAGAATTATCCAAATTTTTGGAAAGGTTGCAGTTTTTTACTTCCGGACACTGGTGGGAAAACGGATTACCGGATCTTCCGGCTGATCACCTGGAGCCAACGGATGTACGATTCACGGTATTTGCTGACGAAGGCCTCGTATTCTTCCTGTGTGGCGAATCCGTTGTCTGCATAGGTTTTGTTCAAATAGCGGACCTTGTCGTTCTCCTGGATGAAATCGCCGGAATCGGATTCGATCTCCATGCTGTTCAGACCGAAGTCGAAAATCAGCGAGTAGCTGTTCCCGCGCATCATGCTCAGGTCTTTGTACACCTTGCGGTAATCTTTCTTGGCGAGTTCTTCATCGATGAAGGACACGTTGTCGGAAGCGGCCTTGCAGTGGATGACGATGAGCGCCATCCCCTTGATATGCTGGACGCCGACGTAGGTTCCCGCCGCGCCCGGGACAGCGGTGGCAAAGTACACGATGCTCTTTTGCTCCAGCTCGTTCTTGAGCTGATCGATCGCCGCCTTGTCATTCTGGGCGGTGACACAGAGGACCGACGCGACGAGCATCAGCACGATGGCGGAACCGCGCACCATTTGTTTCATGGATACCACCTCGCCAATAATTCGGATAAACGCTTTCATTGTACTCGCCGCCTCCTGTCATTTCAACCCGCTATCTGCACTTCTCAAAGATGCCGGTACCGGCCGTTGATCGGCCCGGATCGCTCCACTCACCACTAATAAAGATGGATGCCACCTGCCCGAGTTTCACCCCTGGATCCGGTCGGAGCGGCACTCATCGGCCGCAGCCGGCAACCGTCAAGCAATGAAAAAACAGGAAGCGTCGTGTTGATAATACGGCGTGATCCCCGGCAGAGGGGAAGCCGGGGCCGTGTTTCGAAGCCGATGAACGACCGGTCTCGCTGACCGGCTCCACCAAGGCAGGATAATGGTGGAGGCGGGGGGAATCGAACCCCCGTCCGAGAGCTTTCAGCAGCCGGAGACTACATGCTTATTCTGTTTTCGTGTCTCGCCTCGGGCGATCCAAACAGAAAAACTCGCCGTCGGCCAACCCCTGTTTCTCGTTCCGCCGCTCGGAGTCGCACGGCGGAACCAGCCCGCTGTTTGACGGCATCCGGCCGCCCACAGGCGGAAGCGACCGGTACCGGGCTGCTAGTTAAGCAGCCAGTGCGTAGTTAGCTTCAGCAGCTATTGTTAGCTTCCCGATTTTTACGGGTCAGGAAACCCGGCATGCCTCCGGAGCCTCAACCGCTCCCGTCGAACCCTTTTCGCCCCCAATCAAAGATCATCGACGCAGGTTGATTATACCACACGCCGGGGCCGGCGCGGCGCCGAATCTCCGCCGCAATGAAACGGCCGGCCCGCGGGGGCCGGCCGGATGTCAAACGATGGTGCGGACCGAACGCTAGAAGCGGTAGCCGAGCGACAGGCCGAACAGGTGCGCGCTGCTCTCGTAACTTCCGGAGCTCGGGATGATCCCGTAGAGGGGCTCGTTGTGGATGTCCCGTTTCATGAAATAGATGTACATGTAGGCCACATCGAGGGTGATCTTCTCGTTGTGCCAGCCGAAGCCCAGCTGGAAGCTGAAACGGTTGGAGTCGGGCAGCATGGGATCCAGGGTCTCGTCGGGCACCGGGTTCCAGTCGTAGTAGGCGCCGGCGCGCAGGTCGAGACTTTCGGAGTACTGGTACTCATTCCCCCAGCGGAGGGTGTAGCCGTCTTTCCAGAGCTTCGGGATTTCCCGCGACACCAGGGCCTGGGTCGGCTGCGAGAAGATGAACGGCAGCTCGTCGTACACGCTCCAGTTGGTCCACTGGAAGTCGATCTCGGTGGAGTAGGCGGAACTCGGCTTGAACGCGAAACCCGTCTGGATGACGTCGGGCATGGTGATGGCGGTTTCCACTTCCTGGTTCGGGAAGAGGCCGGTCAGTATCGCGTCGTAGGTGGGATTGCCTGTGGTGGGAATGGTGTTGGTCAAATCGCCGTCAAAGTCCACCTTGATTTGGCTCCGGTAGTTGAAGCCGAAGGAAACCTGCTCGTTGATCCGGGCCAGCAGAGCGGCGTTGGCGCCGAAGCCGGTGCCCGAGACGTCGGCGCTGAAGTAGCCGTCGGGGACGCCCGGAATGATCTGGGCCAGGTACAGGTCCCGTTCCAGTTTCGCTGTGCTGTACGCGATGTCCAGACCCACCGCGACGCTCACGACGTCGTTGATCTTGTACGCGATGTTGGGGTTGATGTAGAACGCCTGCAGCCGGACGTTGCGTGAGGAGTACTTGCCGGGAAAATCATCGGCCCACTTTTTGCTCAGGCCGTACGGCACGAAAAAGCCGAAGCCGAAGTACCAGTCGTCATTGAGCTGGTAGGTCATGTACATGTGCGGCGGGATCTCCCAGCGGTCATCCGAATCGATGGCCAGCGCGCCGGATGCGTCGTTCCAGGTCGACTGCTGGGCGATCGCCGTCGCCCCGAAGTAGAACCGGGTCCCCTCGAGCTGGGTGATGCCGGCGGGATTGTAGAAGACGGCGGACGGGTCGTCGGCCCGGGCGACGAACGCCATGGCCTGGGCCATGGAGCGGGCGCCCTGCTCGTTGATGGCGAAACCGGCGGCCAGCAGGTGCCCGCCCGCCAGCACGGCCATCGCGATCGTTGCCACGACGAGTCTCTTCATAGACTACTCCTTATGTAAAATTCAGAATCGTACTCGGCAGCGGACGAAACCAACCGAACGTCAATCCGGAACCCAAGGTAATTTGGGATGTATTATAGCGGGGAGGTTCGTGAAAGCAACAGAAATGTGGCGCGGGGGGCGGCTCAATCGTCCAGCGGATCGTCCTCCAGAACCGCCGGGCTGACCTTCTGGAAATAGTCGCGCAGTGCCCGGCCGAAACGGGCCACGGACGGGTAGCGCCGGTGGGGATCCTTGGCCAGCGCGACCCGGACGATCAGCTCGAGCTCCTCGTCCACCATGGGATTGGTCTCCGTGATGGCGGGCGGCTCCTGCTGGGTGGCGCTCAGGATGGTGTCCGCCACGTTGGCGCCCTGGAACGGGCGCTTGCCGGCGAGCATCTCGTACGCGATCACGCCGAGGGCGAACTGGTCCGCCGCCGGCGTGATCGGCAGGCCCTTGATCTGCTCCGGCGCCATGTAGTAGGCGCTGCCCAGCAGGAAGCCAATCCCGGTGGTCGTCGTCGAGGACTGCAGCTTGGCGATGGAAAAGTCGAGGATTTTGACCCGGCCCTCGGGAGTCAGGACGATGTTTTCCGGCTTGATGTCCCGGTGGATCACCCCCTGCTTGTGGGCGCTGGCGAGGCCGGCGCACGCCTGGGAGATAATCCGGTAAAAGAGCTTCAGGGTGAGAATGCGCTCCGCCTGCATGAGCTCCCGCAGGGAACGGCCCTCGACGTACTCCATGACGATCACGTAGTTGCCGTCGGAAAAATCCACATCGAAGATGGTGGCCACGTTGGGGTGCAGTACCCGCCCCTGCGCCTTCACCTCTTTCTTGAAGCGCTGGAGATGCTCCGGCTGGCTGACGATCTCCCCCGGGATGACCTTGAGGGCGACGAACCGGTCGATGATGGGATCGAACGCCTTGTACACCTTGCCGGTCGAGCCCTTGCCCAGGATCCGGACCACGTCATACTTGCCGATTTTTTCCAGCCGCATCGTTCTAAATCCTTTATTGGCGGCATTATACCACACGGCCGCGCCGCCGGTGGAGGATTTCGGATTGCTAATCCGGATGCGTTAAACTACAATAAAAGCAACGAATCACATGTCCGTTCATGGATTGCGAGGAGGCATTTATGGCTAAAACCCTTTTCGGCATCCAGCCCCGGATATTGATCATGCTGCTCTTCCTCGGCATCGTGCCGATGATCCTCTGTTTCTGGATCATTTTTTCGCACAACGAGGCGCAGTACATGGAGATGAAAGGCAAGGAGCTGGCCGACCTGGCGGAGATCGCCACGCTCCAGCTGCGCAACCAACTGCAGGCCGCCAGCCGCCAGATGGACGGACTGGCCTGCAATCCCAGCGTGCTCGAGGCGCTCGCGGCCGGCAACCGCGAGCTGCAGGGCAAGGAGGACGCACTCCTGGCACAGGGCGTCGAACAGGAGAAAACCTGGGCCGGCCTCCCGCCGGAGGACCCGCGGGTTCGCCGGATCGTGGGCACGCCGCTCTCGGCCTACCTCACGAGATTCATCACCATCCATCCGACGTTCCGGGAGGTCACCGTTCTGAACCGCCTGGGCGCGGCCGTGGTTTCGGCTCACGTCCCCGACCATTACATTTATGGTGACAGCAAGTGGCGGGACCTCGTCATCAACAGCTACCTGCAGCGCGGGGCCTACATCAGCGACATCAAGCGGAGCGAATTCTACAAGGCCTACATCCTGGAAGTCATCGTCCCCGTCTTTGATTCGAACCAGGCGCTGCTGGGCATGATCCGGGGCATTCTGAAAACGGATTACCTCAACGCCATCGTTCGTCCGTTCTGTTTCGGCCAGACCGGCCAGGCATTCCTGATCGCCTCCGACGGAACCATCATTTCGTCGCGCGACGTGGATCTCAGCAAACAGGTCACGTACGATTTCTTCGAGCAGGTCAAGCCGAAGCTCGAGGAGGGCCAGGAACGCTCCTTTCGGGTGGAACGCCGGGCGGCCCAGGCCCGCTTCATCGGGGTTTCCCAGACCAGCCTGCGGGACGCGTTCCCCGATACCAACTGGTTCCTCCTGGTGGAACAGGACCTGCAGGAAGTGGAGCAGCCCATCGCCGGTCTGAAAGGATGGGCCGTCGTCATCGTGATCATCGTCCTGGTCATCAACATCGGCCTGGCCGTCTGGTTCAGCCGGGAATTCACCAAACCGCTCCTGGACATGCACCTGGAAAAGCTCTGACGCCCGCGCCGCCGCCCCCCCGCCCCGCCGCCGGGCTGGTATAATGCACGGCGGGGGTACCGGGCATGGACGCGATCCGGATCGAAAACGCCGCCGAGAACAACCTGCAGGGAGTATCCGTCGCGATCCCCCGGCGGCGCCTCACGGTCGTCACGGGCGTGAGCGGCTCCGGGAAGTCCACCCTCGCCTACAACATCGTCTATGCCGAAGGGCAGCGGCGCTACCTGGAGTCGCTGGCGCCGTACGCCCGCCAGTTTCTGCACCTGTTCCAGAAGCCGCGGGTGGACTGGATCGACGGTCTGGCCCCGGCGCTGTCCCTCCAGCAGAACGCCGGCGCGACGGCCGCGCTATCCACCCTGGGCACCACGTCGGAAGTATACGATTACCTGCGGCTCCTATTCTACAGCTGCGCCGGGCCGCACTGCCCCGCCTGCGCCGAACCGCTGGTGTCGCTGCCGCCCGACGGCCTGGCCGCCATGATCGGCCGGGATTTCGCCGGGCAGGACGTGGCGGTCTACGCCCCGCTCATCCGTGACCGCAAGGGCCACTACCGCGCCCTCCTGGCCGAGCTGGCGCGCCGCGGTGTCAGCCGGGTCCGGGTGGACGGCAAGGTCCGCTCCCCGGCCGGCGCCGCGCTGGCGCGGCACCAGCGCCACACCATCGAAGCGCTGGCCGGCACGGCCCCAGCCGGCCGCGGCGGGCGCCGCGCCCTGAAGGGTATCCTGGCCGAGGCGCTCTGCACCGGCCGCGGCGAGCTCACGGCGGTGGGGGCGGCGGGCGACGCCCGCTTCTACTCCATGCGGAATTTCTGCCATTCGTGCGGACGGGCGTATCCCGATCCGCAACCGGCCACCTTTTCTTTCCACTCCCTCCGGCACCGGTGCGGCGCCTGCGACGGCACCGGGACCGTCGGACACGTCCCGCCCGAGCTGCTTTTCCCTGATCCGACCCGCCCCCTCGGCCGCCTGGAGCCCGTCCTGGACGACGGCGCGCTGCAACGCCGCCTTGGCCGGGCCTGGCACCGCGCCCTGGCGGCGCTCGATCTGTCCCCGCTGGCCCGCTGGACCGATCTCCCTGCATCGTCCCGGGACGCCCTGCTCACCGAAAATCACACCGAGCCGGACGAAGACCATCCGGCCAACCTGCTCCTCGCCCACCGGCGCGAGCTCCCCGCGGCCGAGCAGCGTGACTTCACCCTGCAGTACCTGCGCGAAAAACCTTGCCCCGCCTGCGGCGGGTGCCGCCTGGCCGCGGCCGGGCGGGCGTACCGGCTGGGCGGCGCGGGCGTGGCGGACCTGGTGGAACTACCCCTCGACAAGCTGTCCGACTGGCTGGGCGGACAGGCGGCCGGCTTGAGCCGGCGGTTCCCCCAGGCCGAAGTCATCGCGCGGGAGATGGACCGGCGGCTCCGGACCATGATGCGGATCGGTCTGGACTACCTGACCCTGAACCGGTCCACCGACTCCCTGTCCGGCGGCGAGCTGCAGCGGCTGCGCCTGGCGGCGCGGCTGCAGAACGCCATGGGCGGCGTGCTCTACGTGCTGGACGAACCGTCCATCGGCCTGCACCCCGCCGATTTCGAGCCGCTGATGGAGCTGCTGCGCGAGATTCGCGACCAGGGCAACACGCTCCTCGTTGTGGAGCACGACGCGTCCACCATCCGCGGCGCCGACCACGTCGTCGACCTGGGCCCCGGCGGCGGCGCCGGCGGCGGCCGGTTGCTATACAGCGGGCCGACGGCCGGTCTCACGGACTGCGCGGAGTCGGTGACTGCCGCCTACCTGTCCGGCCGGACCCGCGTGCGCCTGCCCGCCCGTCGCCGGGCGATCGGCCGGAACGGCATCGCCCTCGCGGGCGTCCGGACTCACAACCTGAAGGACATCCGGGCGTTTTTCCCCTTCGCCGCCCTGACCGTCGTGACCGGGGTCTCCGGCTCCGGCAAGTCCAGTCTGGTGGCCGACACGCTCTACCCGCTGCTGCGCGCCCAGGCGCAGGGCCGCCCCGCGCGGCACCCCGACGTGGACCAGTTCCAGCTCCGCGGCGGCGAAGTGGATCACGTCTACTTCGTGGACCAGAGCCCCGTGGGCCGGACGCCGCGTTCCACGCCCGCCACGTACACCGGCCTGTTCGACGAGATCCGCCGCTTCTTCGCCCGGCTGCCCGAAGCCCAGGCGCGCGGGCTCACCGCCAGCCACTTCAGCTACAACACCGGCGGCGGCCGCTGCGCCGCCTGCGGCGGCATGGGCCAGATCCGAATGGAGATGAAGTTCCTCCCCGACTCGTTCGTCCCCTGCGGCCAGTGCCAGGGCCGGCGCTACGCGTGGGACGTGCTCCGGGTCCGCTACCAGGGGCGCTCCATCGCCGACGTGCTGGACCTGAGCATCGTCGAGGCGCTGGACCTGTTCCGCAATTTCCCCGCCCTGCGGCGGCGGCTCCAGGTGCTGGCCGACACGGGGATGGGCTACATCCGCCTCGGCCAGCCCACGCCCACGCTATCCGGCGGCGAACAGCAGCGGCTCAAGCTGGGCGCGCACCTGCTCGACACCCGGCTCCGCCGCACCGTGTTCCTGCTGGACGAGCCCACCACCGGCCTCCACTTCGCCGACATCGACACCCTGTGCGTCCTGATCCATCACCTGGTGGACGCCGGCAACACGGTGATCGCCATCGAGCACAATCTCGACTTCATCGCCCAGGCCGACTACGTCATCGACCTCGGCCCCGGCAGCGGCGCGGCGGGCGGCGAGATCGTCTACGGCGGGCCGCTGGAGGGACTGGCCGGCGCAGCCCGCTCCGCGACAGGACCTTATTTGCGCCGCCACCTCGATAGCGATTGCACTCCACCGGTAAATAGTGCAGACTATGGCGCTTGGACAACGGATCCGCCATGATGATCACGTTCGCCTTCATCGCCCAGGCCGCCTGCACCGCGTTGTATCTCGCCGCGGCCGTGCTCTATCTCAAATTCTTCTTCTCCGTGGAACGGCGCAGCGGCCTGCTGGCTTCGCGCGTGCTCCTGGCCGGTCTGGTCGTGCACCTGGCCGCGCTGGCGCTGCGGATCGCCCACCTGGGCTACCTGCCCATCGCCACGGTGTTTGACGCCCTCTCGTTCGCCGGATTCATCATCGGGCTGGCTTACGTCTCTATCGAGAAGTTCTCCCGCGATCTGTCGATGGGAGCGTTCATCGCGCCCATCATCCTGGCGACCCAGGTGATCAGCCTGCTCTGGTTCGCCCCGTCGGGCGACCTGCCGGCGCGGTACCGCAGTCACTGGTTCGAGATCCACGTCTCCGCCTCCATGTTCGCCTTCGCCTCGTTCGCCATCGCCGGCATCGGTGCCGTGCTGTACCTCGTGCTCTACCGGGAGCTGCACCGCAAGCGGCCCGGACGCTTCTACAGCCGGCTCACCTCGCTGGAGCAACTGGACCGGGTGAACCTCTACGGCAGCCTCCTGGGCGTGATCCTCCTGGCGGTCGCGATTTTCACCGGTTTCAACTGGATGCGCGAGATCCGGGCGACCGCCGACCTCCGGCTGGACGCCCGCATCATCGCCACCTGGTTCACCCTGGCGGTGTACCTGACGGGACTGCTGGTGCGCCGGATCACCCGCGCCTCGGGTCGGACCCTGAGTTTGTTGAGCATCGCCGGGTTCGTCCTGGTGGTCATGGCGTTCGCCTTCGAAGGCATTTCGCACTGAGGACGGGCTAACGGCATGATCCGTCTCGGCTACTACGGCTTCACCTACCGGCAGACCCCCGTCGAGCTGCGCGAGCGGATCGTGTTCGGGGACGGCGCGCTGGCGGAGCGCGTGGCGCCGCTCCTCGGCCAGGCCGGCATCGCCGAAGTGTATCCGCTGTCCACCTGCAACCGCACCGAACTGTACGTCGTGCAATTGGGTGACGGCGACGCGGACGGACTCGTCCGGTCGCTGTTCGCCGGCCTGGCCGGCGCGGACGTCGACGTGGACCGCTTCCTGGAGCGCGCCGCCGGGCTCGAAGCGGCGCGCCACCTGCTGGAAGTGGCCGCCGGCCTCGATTCCATGGTCATGGGCGAACCCCAGATCCTCGGCCAGGTGAAAGAGTTCCAGGACATGGCCCGCCGGCACAAGCTGATGGGCACGGTGACGGAGCGGCTGCTCCAGGCGGCGATCCGCGCGGGCAAGCGGGCCCGGGAGGAGACCGAGATCGGCCAGGGCGCCGTCTCGGTCAGCTTTGCCGCGGTGGAGCTGGCGCGCAAGATCTTCGGCGACTTCGAGCACAAGACGGCCGCCCTGATCGGCGTGGGCGAGATGGGCGCGCTCTGCGCCCGGCACCTGCAGGCCCACGGCGTGCACCGGCTCTACCTGCTGAACCGGACCTTCGAGCGTTCGGTGGAGCTGGCCCGGGAGCTGACCGGCATCCCCGTGCCCATTGAGGAGATGTACGCCACCCTGGCCCAGTGCGACATCGTGATCTCGGCCACCGCCGCGCCCGGTTTCGTGATCCAGGCCGACCCTTTCCGCGAGACCGTGGCCGCCCGGCGCCGGGAGATCCTGCTCGTGGACATCGCCATTCCCCGCGATATCGAGCCGGCGGTGGGCGATCTGGCCGGGATGTTCCTGTACGACATCGACGATCTCGAGGGGATCGTCGACGCCAACCGGCGCAAACGGGAGACCGAGGCGGATCGGGTCCGCCTCCTGCTCCGTGAGGAACTGGACGGGTTCGCCCGCTGGCTGGAGTCGCTGGGCGTCACGCCCACCATCGTCGCCCTGCGCGACAAGTTCGAGGCGATCCGCCGCCGGGAGCTGGACAGCTACCGGAACGCCCCGCCCCGGGAGCGCGAGCTGGCCGAGCGCGTCACCCGCGCGTTCATGAACAAGCTGCTGCATCCGCCCGTCACCCGGCTCAAGGA
>CALAMB010000459.1 GCA_937925645.1 uncultured Acidobacteriota bacterium | reverse complement strand
CGCCGCCGAGCCGACCGCGCCTCCGCCTTCGAGCGGGCCCAGCGCCAATTCATACGCGCTTCCGGCTCCCCCGAATCCGGAAACCAGGACCCAGCCCGAGGTGCTCGACGCCGCGCTAAAGACGGTGTGCTCCGGAACCGTCTCCCGCAGGATAACGCCCGTGGCGCCCTGATCGCCGTTGTTCGCGTACTGCAGCGTGTAGGCAATGGTCCCGCCGGGAACCGCCACCGTTCCGCCGTCGGTCTTCAAAACCGCCAGGTCGGGGGCCGCATCTACCGACGTCTGATCTGTCGAGCCGTTGTCGCCCGGGTTCGGGTCCGGCCCGTTCGACCCATCGTCCGCGATGGACGCGGCGTTCACAATCGACTCTACCCCGGCGGGCAGCGGATTGACCACCTTCACCGCGAAAACCACCGTACCCTGGTCCCCGACCCCAAGGGATCCGACCATCAGGGTGCATGCTGCGCCCGCGGGGCTGCCGTCTGCGCAGCTCCACCCAGGGGAACTCGACAGCGCGTCAAAGGTGGTATTTGCCGGCACCGACTCCGTGATCATGACCCCGCTAGCTGGCCAGGTGCCGTTGTTGGATACCGTAAGCTCATAGGCGATCACCTGACCCGGCGACACCGTGGCGCCATCATCGCTCTTGACGATGGAGAGATCGGGCGCCTTGGGTGTCAGATCCGCCTGATCCTGGTCGTCGTAGTCGTTCAAACCGCCGCCGCCGGTGCGCCCGCTGTCCTCCTCGCCGGTGGCCCCCGGCATGCTGGACCAGGTCAGGGCCGCCTCATTGACAAGAGGCACCTCCGGCGCCACGTCCGGCGCGATCAGGACCTGGTAGGTGATCGTAAGGTCGTGGTCGGCAAGGGTCAGCGCCGAGATGCGAAAGGTGAGAACCTGTCCGTCCACCTCCGGCGTCAGGGGGCTGCCCGTGGCATCCACGTAGCTCAATCCAGCCGGGAGGGTGTCGGTTACGACCAGGTCGTAAGCCGTCGTCCGGCTGTCAGGGGTGTGGAAAATCCTGAGCGAGACCGTCGCCTTGTTGCCGCGCGACTGCTCCGTCGGGTCCATGGTCTTCTCGACGACCAGATCCGGTTCGACCACCTCGGCTTTCAGAGGCTGGATGCCGGGTTCTTCGGCGTCGGCATCGAAAAAGCGCACCACTGTTCCCTGCGGCCCCGAAAAGCTGAGCTCCGCATTGTTCAAAAGGGCCGTCCCGTTCTGGTTCGCAAGGATATTGTCGACACGGACCGGCAGGTCGATGGTGATGAAATCGTTCGATAGGTCACCATCACCCGGGTTGGTCACCCTCCCGAAATCAAAGGTGAGTTCCTGTCCGTCCTGATCGGGGCCCGGAGGGTCCGTGTAATCGTAACCCATGCCTGCATTGCCCTTCCCGACCACCGCAGGGGGCAGAAAAGTCACCCCGGCGGGAAGGGTGTCGGTCACGACCAGGTCCTCGATGGTCCCTTGAATGAGTTCGATCGTGAGGCGATAGGTGAAAATTTCCCCTACGGCATAGGTCGTTCCGGCCGGATCGGGGTGAAAGCGTTTGTCGAGGGCCACCGGATCGGCCACCGTGATGATCTGGCTGTTGGCCGATGTGTTGTAGTTGTCCAGTACGGCCGGATCGTTCTGGTCGGAACCGCCCGCTCCTGTCCGCTCATGCGTGTCCTCCCCATCCAGGCTGCTGAATTCCGCCGTCACACGGTTCTGGATCTCGTCACCGGGGCTCACTTCGGTCGTCAAATCGGCGCTGAAAGCGATGGTCACCGACCCGCCCACGGGCACATCGAAGGGATCCGTGTGCCAGCCGTCCGGTTCCGAATCGACATGGAGCACCGGGGTCTCCGCCCCGCCCGTCACGTGTGTCACCTGCAAGGACGCCACGTTTTCGAGCCCAGCCGGGAGGAGGTCACGCAGAACCACGTCGAAGGCTGCGGTCGAACCCGTATTGCCCACGACGACGGAAAAAAGCACCCCGTCTCCGGCCTGCAGCCCCGTGTAGTTGCTGGTAATGGTCTTGATCAAGGTGAGAGAGGGTTCCCCAACGACGATGTCGACACTGTCGACGGGGATGTCGTGGGTGGTGCCGCCCTCATCCGCGTCGTCCACCTGGAAGAGCGCGTCGTTGGACAGTCGGGTCCCGTCCTGATTGGTCAGAAGGTTCTCCACGCAAGCCGAATAGCTCAAGCGCACATACTTCTGAACCCCCGGATCGTCATTGGTGATGTCACCGAGGGTGAAGGTGACCGTTTGCGCCTGGACGGCAACCAGCGGCGGGTCGTGTTCGACCGCGACCCCGTCGGCGCTCACCAGCCCGGCCGAGCCGGCGATGAAGCTCAGCCCGGCATCCAGGGTGTCCGTCACCACCGCGTTATAGCCGGCCGCCCAGTTGCCGGTCAGCAGGACATCGTAGGTCACCACATCGCCGATGGCATACCGGGCCTTGGGGTCGACAATCGCTTTGACGGCGTTGATCGCCCCCACCACCACCCGCTCGCTGTCCTCGGCCCTGTAATCATTGGGTCCGGCCCCGGAACCGTTGCGCTCTCCCGTTTCCTCACCGGAGCCGCCGGGCGCAGCATCGCCGGTCCCGTTCGGTCCTGGCACGCTCGTAAAGGTCACCTGCGCCGTGTTGTCGATCAGAGTGCCTTGAGGCTCCGCCCCTGTGGTGACTGTGTAGACCACCACCACCTGGCCGCCCACCGGGAATCGATCCACCGACACATCGAGGGCGTCGGCCGTGCTGTTGTCGTAAACATCGCCCGCCACGACACCCCCTGAAGGGCTGATGGATTCAACCACCAGGCCGGCGTACTGCAGCGGCAGGACGTCCCGAATGCGGACATCGTAGCCCGGGGCCGCATAAGGGCCTGCAGGGTTGAGCACCGTCACCGTGAAGGTGACCTCGCCCCCGGAAGGGAAGACCGCCAGCGGCAGCCCGGACTTGACCACCTGGATGCCCGGTTCTATCACGGTCACGGGCAGATCGGCAGGGGTCAGCATCTGGGTCTGGCTCAACCCGTTCCAGTAACTGAAGCCCCCCTGGTCGTTCAGGACCGTTCCGGCCTGGTTGCCGGCGACATTCGCCACAACGGCCTTGAGTTCGAGGATATAGGCCCCCGGGCTGCCGTCCGAGTTGATCACATCCCCCAGAAACACCGAGACGTTCCCATCGCTGTACGCCAGGTCCACCCCGTCCGTGAGAGGCACGTACACGCCGCTCGGGGCCATGTTGACCCCCCCGGGATCGGCCGAGGCGCTCAGCCCCGTTTCAAAAACCCGTGCCAGACGGCCGCTGTCTGCCACATAGACAAGACCGTCCGGGAGCGCATCCGAAACTTCCGCATGCAGCGTGGTCCCGGAAGGCACGTACACCGTGACACGGTAGGTCAGCACTTCGCCGATCATCACCTGGGCGCCGGCGCTGTCCGGCTCGCTCGAAGCCTCGAGGGTCTTCGACAGCCCCGAGGGCTGCCCGACCGTGCTCCCGGGAATCGCCACCGGCGTCAGATTCGGGTTCTTCCCGTCCCCGTCATAGCCGTTGTCGTCGCTCGGCACATCTTCCAGTTCATTTGAAGCCACGCTTCCCTGGTTGAGCAGAATGGTCCCATCGGCCGTACCTAAATCGACTGTCACCCGGAAACTGATCACAACGACATCCCCGGGATAAACATCCCCGACGTTGACCTCCACCGGAGCCTGGCTCACAACCACGCCCTGGCTCGCGACGACCGATCCCGGCACAATGGTCGTGTGAGTCGGTATCGGATCGCTGAAACGGACGTCGGTTGCCGGGGCAGCGCCCTTGTTGCTGAGCGTCACCGTGTAAACGATGGATTCCCCCGGGTTCACCAGGCCATCCGGGTAAACGTCCGAGAAAAGACGCCAGCGCTTCTGGAGATCGAGCAGGGGTGCGCCTTCCCCGTCCACCGACGAAAAGACAGTGGGCTGGGCTCCATCCGTCGGGTCGCCGTTTCCGTCCGAGGGCACCGGTCCGGTCTCCGCCGAGTCGGCAATCCCCTGGTTCTCGAAGGAGCCGACGGCGTCCACCTCGACCTCGAACCAGAGATACTCCAACCCGGAAACCGGAATGCTCATGCCGGTCAACTGGACCGCCTGACCGGCCACGTGGAGCAGCCCGCTCGTAGCCACGCTGCCGCCCGTGTAGAGGAGCCCCGAGGGGATCTCATCCGCGAAGGTGACTTCGCTCAGCGCCGTGCTTCCCGTATTCTCGAAGACAACCCAGTACCGCATGGTGTCTCCGAGCGTGACGCTTCCGATGTCGTCGGCGTCGTTCACCCACTCGACGAATTTCCACACGTAAAGCCCGGCTTCGAGGGGCGCCCCGCCGACGACGATCTCCGTCGGCTGATCGCCGTTCTGATCGTTGCCGTCCCAGTCGGTGGGTTCGGGGATCGTCTGGTCGCTGTCGACGCTCCCCTGGTTCCAGAGAACCGTACCCGGCAAGGCCCCCGCATTGACCGTAACCAGAAAATGGATGACCACCTCCTCCCCCTGCGCCATGTCCCCCGCACGGACCACGAGCAGAGGCAATCCACCGTCCTCCACCGTGCCCTTGCTGCTCGCGAGGCTCCCAGCCACATAGGTCGTGAAATCCGGCACCCGATCCTCGAAAACGACATTCGTCGCGCCGCCGTTCGTATTCGTAAGCGTGATCGTGTAGCGAACCGTGTCCCCCGGCGTCACGCTCTGGCTCGCATCGGGGTCCACCTCGAGCGCCCAGACCTTCTTCGCATCGATGAAGGCCGCCGTGGTCGGAATCACCGTATCCCGGGCCTCATCGCCGTAGTCGTTCAGGCCGCCGGGGACATCGGCCCCGTTCCGGCCGTCATCGGCCCCGCCTGTAGCGCCGGGGATGCTCGCCCAGGAAAGCAGGGCCAGGTTCGTGAGGCCTGTCCCCACGGGGGCATCGGCATCGATCCGCGCACGGTAGGTGAACTGCCACAGGCCGTTGTCGGGCGCCCCCCGTGTGAGGGCCGCTTTCCTGAATTCGAGTTTCTGCCCATCCACCGTGTAATCACCGCCTGCAACAGGCGTGTCCACAAACGTGAGGCCATCCGGGAGCGTGTCGGTCACCACGATGTCGAAGGCATCCGCGTGGCTTTCCCCCGTGTGGACGACCGTCAGGGTGAATTCCACGAGGTCGCCGAGCGACTGCTGCTCGGGCAGGACGTTCTTCGTCACCGAAAGATCCGGTTCAATGACCGTAATAGGTACGCCCTCGATCACGTCGGGCGTTCCGGGGTCGTCATCGAAATCCACCCTCACGGGAGTCTCCCCGTACTCCAGGTAGACATAGGAGCCGTCGGCATGTTCTCCGTTCGAAAGGACTTTTCCGTCCTGGTTTTCCAGGATGTTGTCCACCCGGGCCGTGATCTCGATGTCGAAATAGTCGTTGGCCCCGTCCCCGTCCGGTGCATTGGTCACGTCACCGAAATCGAAGCGGATGCTCTGCCCGTCGACGAAAGGGCTGCCCCCGGCGTTCTCGAAGCTGATGCCCGCATGAGCTGAAACGAGGTGGCTCACGTAGCTCAGACCCGGCGGCAGGGTGTCGTTTACCAGGGACAGGGAGGGGATCGTCCCCTCGATGATGGCGATCCGCAATCGGTACGTGACCGTCTCTCCGACCGCGTACCCGGTCCTGCCTGCCGGGATGGTCTTATCGAGGGCGATATCCGCATTGACGGTGATGGACTTGGAGGCGGACTCCTCATAGTTGTTCAGATCCGCGTCGTCGTCGTCATCCACTTCGCCCGGCCCCGATGAGTTGTCACGGCCGCCGTCCACCAGACTCGTGTAGGAGGCCCTCACCCCATTGGTCAAGACCTGCCCCGGGGTCACGGTCGCCGTGAGCCTCGAATCGAAGCGGATCGTGATGCGCGCGCCGGGGTCCATCTGGACCGTGTCGGATGCATCCCCGGAGGAGATGCTCGCCAGATCGAGCGTATCGTCCGTGTTCTGGGTTGTGCCCACGTGGAGGTGGGCCGCCGTCACCGGCGTGGAGGTGCCGTTCAGAAAGACCGCCGCGCCCTCGGTGAGGAGTTCGAGGTTGCTGATGAGATACAAGCCCCGGTCGGGATGCGCCGGATCCCGCGGAAGCACATCCTTCCAGTCCACCTGGTAGGCGGTGGTGCTTCCTGTGTTGACGATGGTCACTTCCCAGGACACGGTGTCCCCGGCATCGGACCCGGCAGCCCCGGCCGTCGCGATCTTCTGGATCTCGAGGTTCGGCTCCCCGACGCGAACCTGCGCCGACACCGGCTCCAAGGACACGGTCTTGCCGGGATCAGCCGGGTCCTCATAGCTGAGGACCGCGCTGTTGGTCAGGAGTTTGCCGTCCTGGTTGGCCGGTTCGTTCTTCACCTCGACCTGGTATTCAATGACGATGGCGCCGGCCGTGGGGATCGTGATGGTGCCGAAATCGAAGGTCAGCGTATTCGAACTCACGTTGTAGTGGAAAAAGCCCGGGTCGTTCGCCTCGGTGAGAGGAGCCTTGGAAGCGCCGGCACCGTCCGGGAGGCTCACGGCAAGGGTGCCCGCCAGAAAGGCGGTGAGCGGGACGCCGGATTCGGCGGGAAGCGTGTCAAGCACCTTGAATGCGTTGGTGGTTCCGGCAGGGACTTCCAACGTAATCCTGAAGGTCGGCCGGGAGCCGATGGCATAGCGGGTGTCGGCCCCCAATCGCTCCTTCGCGATCGCCGGCGTCAGAATGGCCACCTCGGCCCCATCCTGCCCGTAAAGATCGTTGGCGCCGCCGCCCGTACCGTTCCGTTCGCCGTCTTGCGCGCCGGATCCGCCGGGCGCAGCATCGCCGGTCCCGCGCTCGCCGGGCAGACTGCTGGTGTCAAAGCGCGCCGTGTTGGGAATCACCTGCCCATACTTCACACCCTCGGTGAGGGTCGCCTGGTAGGTCACCTGGACGCACTCCCCAGGATCCAGGCGGTCG
>CALAMB010000458.1 GCA_937925645.1 uncultured Acidobacteriota bacterium | reverse complement strand
ACCGCACCGAGGAGCGCCGCTGGGTGCCGCTCAACGACAACAGCTGCTGGCGCCTCGTGGAACGGATCGACGGCAAGATCCGCAAGCAGATGTTCCATCTGGCCTGACCGGGCGGGCCGGCCGCCGGGAGCCGACGGACATGCCGGGGCACCGCTTTCATCTCACCCTCACCGAGCGCTGCAACGCCCGCTGCGCCCACTGCTATTGGGACGCGGCCGGCGTCCATCCCGATCCCGGCCTCGATCGCGTGGCGCACATCCTGGCGGAGTTCCGGCGTTTCGGCCGCGCCCACAGCGAGCGGGGCCGGTCCATCCTAACCCTGAGCGGCGGCGAACCCACCCTGCGCCACGACCTCGAGGCGGTGATCCGCCTGGCCCGGCGGCGGGGCTTCCGCGTGCGCCTCGTCACCAACGCCATGGCGCTCGACGCGGCGCGGGCCCGGTCGCTGCGGCAGGCCGGCCTGCGGCTGGTCCAGGTGAGCGTGGACGGGACCGAGGCCGGCACGTTCGAGCGCGTGCGCGGTCCAGGCACATGGGATCCGACGCGGACCGGCATCGAGGCGCTGCGATCCGCGGGGATGTTCGTGGTGCTGAGCATGGTCCTGCTGCCGGACGTCAACCTGGACGAAGCCCCCCGCCTGCTGGACCTGACCCGGACGCTGGGCGTGGCCGGCGCCAAGTTCGCCCGGCCGGTCTGCGCCGGTCAGGCCGAACGCCACAGCGCCGCCGGCGCGGCCGACTACTGGGGGGCGTTCCGCCGGATTCTGGAGCACGCCCGGGCCATCCGCTACCGCCGGCCGTTGCTCCTGTTCGATCCGCTGGCCCATCGCCTGGTTGCCGACCACCCGGAGCTGACCCGCGGCGTGTGGGGACTGGACACCGTGCTCTGCCGCTGCGAGCGGACCGAGCTCGTGGAGGTCAACGGCGCCACTGGTGACGTGTACTACTGCCGCCTGCGCCACCCGCTGGGCAACCTGGACCGTGACGACCTGGTGGGGCTCTGGCGCACCCACCCGGCGCTGGACGCCATCCGCCGCCGCGCGCCCGCCTCGGCCTGCGCCGCCTGCCCCGCGTGGGCGGGGTGCCGCGGGGGCTGCCCCGCCGTCACCTTCGGCCGAACGGGCGCGGTCGATCGCCAGGACGCCGATTGCCCCGCCGTGGCCGCCCAGTCTGAACCGCCGTGCAATCTGCCCGCTGGCGCGTACCCGCGCCCCGCCCGGCTGTCGCTGCCCGCAGCCGCCCGGAGCGCCGGGCGGCTGCTCCGCTCCCTGGCCTTCTACACGGTGCTGCGCAACCGGGGGTAACGGCCGCCAGTCTTTCACCACAAAGACACGAAGGACACAGAGGAATCCAGTTGTCATTGATCATCTGACATTTTTCATCGGGCATTTCGGATTATTGGTTAGTAATCGTAATTCGTAATCGTAATCGTGCTCGAGGCTCGAGCACGAATTACGAATTACGAGCACGAAATCCGAAGTCCGATATCCGATGTCCGATGTCCGATGTCCGTCCCCCTACAGCATCGCCACCAGCACCATCAACACCGTGACCAGCATGGCCGGGTTGTCCAGCCAGCCGGGGACGGCTGCTTCCGCTGCGGCCCCGGCCAGGGCCGCGGCGCCGGCGGCGGGCAGCAGCGCCGGCAGGGCCAACCCGTAGCCGAAGTGGCCGCCGATCGTCACGATCCCCAGGACGGCTGCTGCGTTGACGGCCGCCCCGACCAGCGACTTGCCTGTCCAGGGGAGACGCGGTCCGCCCAGGCGCCGGCCGGCGATCGCCGCGGCGGCGTCCCCCCCGCTCATGGCCAGCACCGCCAGCACCAGCTCCGCGCGCCGGCCGGCCAGCCAGGCCCAGCCAAGGGCGAGCAGCGGCCAGACCACCACGGCCAGGTAGTAGAGGCCGCGCTCCAGGCGGATGGTCCGCCGGTGGCGCCGCCAGTTGGCTCCCGCATTGCCGGCGAGGATCAGGGCGAGAGCCGGCAGGAACAACCAGGCCCGCGTCAACCCGTGGACCAGGGGAATCACCCAGACCCCCAGCGCCACGTGGAACACCTTCCGCCCGGCGAACGCCGACAGGCGGCCCCGCCGGACGACTCCCCCCAGCAGGTCGTGGGTCAACCGCATGCCCGCGAGCCACGCGCCCGCAATGACCAGTTCCCAACCCAGATCGCTCATGCCTCCATTATGCCAGACGAGACGCCACCCGGCCAGTCGTCTGCCGCCCCCCGGCTGGTCCGGCGCGGTTCCCTTCGAAAATAATTATTTACAAAAATTGCGAAATTTATCGCCGGTGCTGTCGATAAATACACTAAAGTAGTGATCCATCCCCCTGGAGGTGCCCATGTCAATAGGTGGTGTCGGAGGAAAAGGTCACATCGACCTTCCGGAAGGACAACAGCCCCTTGATACCAAGCAGGACATCCAGCAGGCCGCTCCCCAGCAGTTCACCGACGGCATCGTCGGCGCGCAGCAGGTGGCCACGAACGTGCTGGATGCAGTGGGCGGGAACCAGCAGGTCGCCCACGGTTCCGTGGAGCAGCTTCAGCTGATGCTCCAGGCGGTGGTCGCCGGCGGCGAAACCCGCATCCCGGACGAAGACAAGATGCCCAACTACGACCAGGGCAGCACCAACGGCTGCGGCACCACCAGTCTGGCCATGATCCTGAGCTACCTCACCGGCCAGAACATCACCCAGGCGGACATCGACAAGGCCATCCGCCGCATGGACGTGTTCACCTCGCCCGGCGACCTCCTGGAATTCGCCCGGGACCAGGGGCTGGCGGCCGAAGGCTACAACAACGGCACCTGGGAGGAGATGAAGGGATTCATCGACCGCGGCCTGCCGTGCCAGGCGCTCATCTCCGCAGACGGCTCCGCCGACCCCACCAAGCTGCACTACGTCGCCATCACCGGTTACGGCACGGACCCGGCTACCGGCGAGGAGTACGTGATCATGCATGATCCGGCCTCCGGCACCGAGAAGAACATGCCCATGTCGGAATTCCTGCAGAAGTGGAGCGCCCCGACAGCGGGCTTCGAGAACTACTTCAACGTCTACGGCCCGGATGGCACCGACCTGCCCCCAAGCCGTTTCGACGGCATCCAGGGCACGTTGTGCTTCTCCGAAGGCTTCGCCAACATGACCAACAATTTGAACCGCCTGTACGACCCCGACAGCGTCGGCAGCTGGTTCCACGGCCTCATCGGCTTTCCCGGCGGGATCGTCCAGACGGTGGGCGGCGCCATCGGCGGCGGCATTTCCCTGCTGGGCCAGTGGATGAACGACGGGGTGGAGGGCATCCCCGTGGTGGAGAACCTGGTCCAGCCATTCGGCGACCTGTTCCACGGCGTCGGCTCCGCCTTCAGCGACGTGGTGGGCGGCTTCGGCGAGGCGTTCGATTCCTGGGGCCAGGGCTTCGAGGATCTGTTCAGCGGCGACGTCGGCGGATTCTTCAGCGGGATCGGCGAAGGATTGCTGGACATCGGCAGCGGCATCGTCGAGGGTGTCGGCGACTTCTTCGGCGGGGTGGCGGATGCAGTGGGCGACTTCTTCAGCGGCTGGTAAGACCCAGCCGGCGCGCGGCGCCGCCGTCCTGCTGCTGGTGCTGGCCCTGGGCGTGGCGACTGCCGCGCCACGCCCCACGGCCACGGTCACCGGACGCGTGATGGAAGGGGACGCCTGGCGACCGCTGGCCGGCGTCACCGTCGCCTGGGACAAGCAGCGCGCCGTCACCGGCGCCGACGGTGCCTACCAGTTGCGGCTGCCGGCGGGCGTGCGCACGCTGACGTTCTCGGCTCCCGGCCGAGCCGCGGCGCGCAAGCTCGCGGTGATCCGCGATCCGGGCAAGGCCGTCCGGCTGGATGCCATCCTGCCGGCCGCGGGTCCGGCGCCGCCGCTCCGGCTGGCCCTGAACCGGGGCCTGTTCCTGACCTCCGCCGGCAAGACGCTGCCCGCGGACACCAAGCCCGCCAGTTCCCTCGGCCTGGCCGATGCCAATGGCAACCAGGACCGGCCGCTCCGGCTGAATCTCCGGGGCTTCAACGCCTGGGCGCCGGTGTGGGCGCCCGGCGGCCGGGCGGTCTACTACGGCGTGGACGGCACCTTCCGTAAATCGTCCGACCGCAAGTACCTGGGTGTTTTCCGCCACGAGCCGGCCACGGGCCGGACGGAAGCGGTGCTCCGCGGCCACGGCATCCGGCACATCGCGCGAAGCCCCGACGGCGCCGCCCTGGCGGCCGCCGGCGAAAAATCCCTCTACGTGCTGGACGCGGCGGCCCATCCCAACCCCAGCCCGCGCCCGGTCATCTCTCTGGACAGCGCGCGGGGCTGGCTCCTGTCGGTGGCGTGGGGGCCGGCCGATTGGATCTACGTCACGGTGGACGACCAGATCCCGCTGGATGAGCGGCGATCCGTCTCGCGGCCGCGCATTGCCCGGGTGCATCCGGACGGTTCCGGGCTGGAACCGCGCTGGGCCGCGGCCGAGCAGTCCGCCTGCCGGTATCCACTGGCACTGGCGGACGGCGCCGTCCTGTTCGGGCGGCACGCCCTGGATGGCACCGCCCAGGAGATCTGGCTGCGACCCGCTTCTGAGGAATCCGAGCGGAAGCTCGCCGAGACAGCGCTGCGCCCGGTCTGGCTGGACGCGGCGGGCCGCCGGTTGTATTACATCCACATGCTGGATCTGCACGTCCGCGACCTGCGGACGGGCGTGGATCTGATCCTGGTCCAGTCCGTGGTGCAGGCGGACTACCGCCGCGACTGATCCGCGCTGAACGGAACGACTGCCGCTCGCCGCGCGCTAACCCCGCGCGGCGGGCTTTTTTTGCGTCCCCTTCCGCGCGGGCGCCTTACGGCGCGGCGACGGCTGCTCTGCCGGGCTGCTGGCCGGCGCAAGGGTCAGCTCGTGCCACGCCGCCCGCTCCAGGACGGCCGTCAGCCCGCTGATGATCTCGCCGTGGCGCATGATCGCCTGGATGATGGCCTTCAGCGGCTCCAGGCGGAGATCGGTCGCGGTGTCGAGGTCGACCTTCTTCATCTCCCAACCCGGGAACAGCCGCGTCAGATTCCCCTCCTCCACGCGCAGGGTGAGCACGTCCCGGTGGCGGGGATCGCGCAGGATACGGGAGTACAATTTGTCCAACGCGTCGTCGGGTCCCTCGATGACCTGGAAGAAGACGCCGCCGGTGGCCATGAGCAGTCCGGTGATGCCGAGCTTCCGGTTTTTGGCGGCCGACTGGGCGGCGATCCGCTCAATGTCGCGGGCGGTCATGGGGGCGGCGAACCGGCTGATGTACTTGATCCGTTTCATTCTTTCGTCTCCTTAAGTGGTGCTGGCGGTAGCGGCCCGCCGCTCTCTCATTGGATGCCGCCGCGCCGCGCCGGTCGCAACCGAACCGTTCGCCGCGCGACGTTGCAATGGCAAGAACCCTGTCGGCCATCGCCATGGCTCGTTCCCGTAACGCGGACATCGGACTTCGGAAATCGGATATCGAATGTCGTGCTCGTAATTGAAATTCATAATCGTAATCGTGATCCTAAGCCGGCGTAGCCGGAACCCATTGATTGAAAGGATCTGGAATTCACTCGTCCAATCAGTCGTTCATCGATCGGCCCAGCGCCTGAGACATGCGCACGATCCGCCGGTTGGCAACGTGGAGGTACCGCGAGCGGCAGCGAGCGGCGCGACAGCCCACTCGGCACGCCTGACCCCAGTTGCCCAACCACTCTGTCCGTGCCGCTTGAATGCCCGTCCGGTCGTCAAAGGGCCAACCATCGCCGCTGGGTCGGCAACGACACACCCGGTCGCGTGACACGCACTACAGTCAACGTGATGGAATGGTTTCGTGGCGTCGGGACATCAAGGCGGCTGGCCCTTCGCGCCGCTCGCTGCCGCTCGCGGTACCTCCCGTCTGCCGGCTGCTTGATCATGCTCATGGCTTCAGTCAAAAGATCTTGCCAAAAATTGGCAGAATTTCAGGAGTAACTGACTACCGGAGACCCGAGGCCGGGCCGCATCGGCTGCCGGTTCCGGCCTCGTCTCAGCCCGACTTCCAATTCCGCTTTTGGCCTGACCCGTCACGGTGGCGACCCTGTGTTCGCGTGGAGAAGAATTTTCAACTGGCGAAATCGCCTCCAGCCGCGCCGTTCGAGGTGCATCTCCCGCCCATGACAGCAGACAAGCTTTCCGCCATGTGGTACGATGACCGCATTCCACGTGTTTGTGTTTCTGATCCGGTTTGCGCCTTGGATATATTCGGAGGTTGTATTCTCCATCGCCACGTGCCGGGATACGATCGCCAACAGAGAGGTGGGCCATGCATCGGTTCATTTGGTTACTGGCGTCGGGCATTCTATTCGTTGGGCTGATTAGCGCGGAATACGACTGGAAGGAGAGCCAGAAACTCTGGAAGGAAGTCCAGAAATTGGACAAAAAGTGCCAGAAAGGGGATCGCAAGGCCTGCCTCAAACTCAGCCAGCTCGCGATATCCCACCCGGACAACTCCATCCGAGCGATGGCCGCCGTTAGGATCACCGATCAGACGCTGCGGAATCGCCTGGCCCTGGAAGATCCGGACCCCAAAGTCCGCCGGGCAGCGGTCCGCGGCGTCTCCGACCAGGCGGTGCGGGCCCGGGTCGCGCTGACCGACACGGACGCCGAGGTCTGTGAAACCGCCGTGGAAAAACTCACAGACCCGGAGGCCCTGGCACAGTTGGCCATCGATGATCGGCATTCCCTCATGGTCGATGGGCGAGTGCAAAAAACCGCCGTCAAGAACCTGAATGATCAGGCGGCCCTGGCCCGAGTGGCCATCGAGTCCAAGATTTGGACGATCCGACTGGCGGCGGTCGAGAAGCTCTCCGATCCGGCGGCTCTGGCCCGCGTGGCCATCGAGGCAAACGACTTTCGAGGGGAAAATTCCCTGGCCGCGGGCAAGCTGACGGATCCGGCGGCCCTGGCCCGTGTGGCAGTTAAAAGCCCGTATCGCAATGTGCGCATCACAGCCGTCAAGAAGATCTCAGACCAGGCGGTCCTGGCCGAGGTGGCGCTCAAGGATACGGACAAAGAAGTCCGTCTGGCCGCTGTGAAGAAGCTCACCGATCCGGCCGTCCTGGCCGAAGTGGCGCTCAACGATGAAGTCGCGGACATCCGATTGTCTGCCGTAACGAGGCTCACAGATCAGGCAGTCCTGACAAAGATTGCCCTTGAGGACCCCGCGGCCAGTGTCGGAGTGGCCGCAACGGAAATACTCTGGGACCAGGAAACGCGGGGCCGGGTGGCGCTCCAGAGCCCCCATGAGGCCGTCCGCCGGGCGGCGCTGCGAAATCTCATCAGCGAAAAGGTCCTGTACCGGGTTGCGCTCGATAGTGACGATGCGTTCGTCCGCCAGGATGCCACCGAGCGACTCGTCGATCAGGAACTGCTGACACGGCTTGCGGCGGATAGCCGGGACACGGTCGTCCGTCAGGTGGCCGTCGGGAAGCTCAAAGATGCGACGGTTCTGGCAAGATTCGCCCTGGAAGAACCGGACGAGCAGGTCCGCGCAGCCGCGGTGCGCAACATCACCGATCCGGCGGTGTTGGTCCAGGTGGCCGCTAAGGACAAGGATCCGATTTTGCGCTGGACAGCGGTCGGCAAATTGGATGATCCGGGTAAGCTGGGCGCGTTGGCAGCCAGGGAAACCGATCCGATGGTCTGCACCCGGATTCTCAGCCGGTTGCCGGACGCGTCACCCGCGCTGTTGCCGGTGGCCGGAGACCTCAGCCGGTCTGCCCGAAATGCCCGCGAGGGCATTGCCCGCATCAAGCTCGCCGTCAGGGAACCGCGGGTCCAGATCCGGTGCCCAGGTCTCCAGACGGCTGTCGCGATTGACATCATTGGAGAGCAATACACCACGATGGGATTAGGCGGCAGGCGGTTATTAATCAGGGGTGAAAAAATTGCCGTCTCACTGCAATGGCAGAATAATCCTCCCGTCCAGAAACAATGGCAATCGGCTTTTCCAAAGGATTTTTTGGCGTTGGACGGAGTATTTCCCCGGTTTCAGGAGGCGGATGTAAACGTCGGGGAGCTGCTGGAGGCGCTACTTCGAGCCGGCGATTTCACCCCGGACGACCTGGCAGAACTGGTTCGATCGAAGATTCCCGAGGTCCGCACCGCCGCACAGAAGCGGCAGACGGAGTTGACGAACTGAGGCCAGACAAGTTCAGATCATGGGCGAGGTGAACATCGTGATGAAGCGCTGCATATGGATCATGATTGCCGGACTGGTCTTGAACGCCGCAGTCTGGGCCGAGGACAAGATTCAGGATGTGGACCAGCTGGCCGCCAAGTGCGCCGCCGGCAATCGGAAAGCGTGCGAGAAGCTCAACCAGTGGGCGCTGGCCCATACCAATTACACCATCCACTGCCAGGCCATCCGCCGCGCCACCGATCCGTCGGTGTTGGCCGCGGTGGCGCTAAAAGACGAGAGCCGGGAGGCGCGCAGAATCGCGGTCGAGCGGATCACCGACCAGTCGGTGCTGGCGAAAGTGGCGCTGGAGGATCGGATGGAACTCGTTCGCCGGGCAGCCGTCGAGCGCCTCTCCGAACCGGCCGCGCTGGTCCGGGTGGCCATTGAAGACGACGACGAAGCGACCCAACTGCTGGCGGTGGCGCGGCTCGACGATCCGGAGGGCCTGATACAGGTGGTCAGAGAGGCGAAGACCTGGAATATCCGCAACGCCGCCATCGTGCGGATCACCGATCCGGTGGCAATGGCCCGCCTGGCGCTCGATGCGCCGAATCCGGAAATCCGCGAAGCGGCCGTGGAGCGGATCAACGATCCGGCGGTGTTGGCCCGGATCGCGCTCGGTGACCAGCAGCCGGACGTCCGTCGGGCGGCCGTTGGCCGGATCGATGACCCGGCCGTGTTGGTACGGGTGGCGGCGGAGGACGCCGCGTGGGACGTCCGTCGGGCCGCCGTCGGCCGAATCGACGATCAGTTGGTGCTGAACCGGATGGCGGCGGAGGATCCAAATTGGAATGTCCGAAAGGCTGCGGCCGGCAAACTGATCGATCCCTCCGTGCTGGCCCGGGTGGCGACACAGGATCCGGAACCCTCTGTCCGGGAAGCAGCCGTCAGACGTCTCGACGATCAGACGGTGCTGGCCAAGGTGGCAACCGACGATGCGGTGCCGGCCGTACGCGACACCGCCATTGAACGACTCGCCGACAGCGGACTACTGGCCAGCTTGGCGGAGGCGGAGAAATCCATCATCCGCCGCGCCCGGATCATCGCTCGCATGTCCGATACCGCACCCCAGTTGGTGGACCTGTCCGGAAACCCCAAACGGACCGCCCGCGACACTCCCGAATGCCTGGCCCGACTCAAACGGGCGACCCAGGAACCGATTGTCCAGTCCCGGTGCCCCGGCCTGTTTGTCGAGCTGGAGATTGCCGAGATCTCTTCTCGAGGAAAGTACAGCGGAGAGCTGGACGTACGGGGCGAGACGGTGACTATCGCATTGCGACGGGAACGCGCTCCGGCTGTGAAGATGACGTGGCAGACCTCATTCCCGCCAATATTGGTAGTCCCGGAAACAGCGCAGACGTGGTTCGTCGACGCAAATGCGGATGGGGGCGCCCTGCTGGCAGAGCTGTTTCGTTCCGGTCCGTTTGCCCATGAGGACCTGTCCGCGCTGATGCGCTCCGTGCTGCCCGAAATTCGGGCGGGAGTGGTGGCTTGCCTGTCCGAACCGTCGCTGCTGGCGCGGGTGGCTTTGGAGGATGATGTGCCCAAGATCCGCGCCGCAGCCGCCGGGAAACTCACCGATCAGGCGGTGCTGGCCAGGGTGGCACGAACGGATGCCGATTCGGATGTCCGCATCATCGCCATCGAGAAGCTCGCCGACCCGGCGGTGCTTGACGCGGCGGCAAGCAAGGATCCGGCTCCGGATGTTCGCTCAGCCGCATCACGACGCCTCGCCACCATCCGTCAGTGAGCCGCAACGGCGGCCACCCGGACGGAATGTGATTTGAAAGTTTTCGAAGACGGTGACGGTTTTCCGTCCTTCTTCCATTCAGCTACGGGTCTGATTGCTTGGGACCTGACCACCTCGGCCACATTCACCGATCGAGCTCCGGTGTTTGATTGTGCTTCCCCCAATTCACCGATTGACCGATTCACCGATTCACCGATTCACAGCTTCTCAACGGTCAGGTAGTAGTAGCAGGCCGCCGGCCGGCCCTGGTCATCCACGGGTTTGGAAAACCGGTACCGCGACACGGCCTGGGTGAGGGCCTTGAGCACGCAGCGGGGCACGTCGTCCATCCTGTCCATGTTCAGCATGACGGCGCATTCCACCTCGCCCTGCTCGTCGATGAGGATCTCATAGACCGGCGCGACCTTGCCCAGCTTGCCCTGGCAGCCCGGCGGACGCTTCACGGGCGAGCGCTCCAGGATCTTCAGGTCGGGAACCGCCTCCGGCTCCAGAATGATCCGATCCGGCGATTCGATCATCCCGGTGCAGTGGTGTTTCCGCTCCGGCGGTTCATCCGCGACGGCAACGCCGATAAAAAACACCACCATCAGGAGCAATAGCACAATTCGGATCACGATGCCTCCGTTTTGCCCCAAACACCCTCCACCGGCCGGACGCGGCCGCTTCGGGAGTGTTGACTGACCGGCTATGCCTGTTCGCCCGCTTCTTCTTGAGGCGCTGTCTCCGGTTGCTCCCCGGCATCCTGCATCTTCTTTTCGAGCCGGCGCTTGCGCTTCTCTTCCTGCTTTTTCTGCCGGGCCAGATCCTTCTGGCGCTTTTCATGCTTGTAGTTGTTGCGTGCCACCTGCACCTCCTGGGTCTGCGTTCTGTTCAATCGTCGATGGTCGGGTCACACTGTAGCACAATGCCTTCCGGGTTTGAAGCAATGAAAGCACCGCGCCCGAACGCGCTAACCAGTGTCCGGCTTGACGAGTATCCCGGTCGGCGGCGCCGCGTCACTCCGTGGCGCCGGCCCGGTTGAGCAGATCGACAATCTCCTCGGTGGAGTGCGCCCGGGCGAACACCAGCAGCGGTCTGCCTTGAGGGTCCCGGATGTTCGGATCGGCCCCCTTTTCCAGCAGCCGGGCGACGAATTCCGGCCGTTTCTGCAGGACCGCGTAATAGAGCGCCGGGCGGAGCCGGTCGGGATGCCGGTTGACGTCAGGAACGGGCTGGTCCAGCACCCGGCCCTTGACCGAGGCGCTCCGGGTGATGAAAAACGTGGCCAGCGCCTCCGGCTGGTCCGCCACCCGGCGGATGAACAGGTCCAGCACCTCCGCGTGGACCGGATCGGGCAAGGCGCGGTACTCCACATATTCCACCGCCCGATCGATGGCGGAGTCCAGGGAAGTGGTCACGTCGTAGATGTGGGCGCCGCGGGCGAGCAGCAGCTCCACGCTTTCCTTGTACCCGGCTCTGCCGGCGCCCTGCCGGACCAGCGTCATCATCGGCGTGACCCGCCAGTGGTCGTAGGCGTTGGGGTTGACCCCGGCGTCGAGGAGTTTTCGGATATCGTCCACGGCGGCGGACCGGCAGGCGTCAGACAGCGCCTCTTCCGGCCCTTTGTGTTTGCGGATCGTCGCCAGACCTTCTCCGAAGTGGGACTGCGCCAGCGAAAACGGGGTGTTGTCCGCCAGCCGGCGCTCGAATTCCGCGCCCTTCATCTTCTTGGCGTAAACGGTGTTCCCCGTGTCATTCCAGATTCCGGCATCCATCTTCACCAGGTAGTTGTAGTACCCGTTCAGCAGATTGCTCACCAGCGGATTCCGCCGGTGCTTCTCCAACTCCCGGACATCGAAAAAGGCATACGGATCGGCGCCGCGCTCCAGGAGGAGATCCATGCTGCGGGTGTCGTGTTTGAGCGTGGCGATCTGCAGCGGTGTCAGCCCGAAGAGCCGTCGGTCAGGATCCGGCGCGGTTTTCAGAAACTCGGCGATGACCGCGTCTCCGAACAGCCGGGCGTTGAACAGAACGTAGGAATCTTTTGGCTGAAGGGACTGGTCGTGGGCCACCGTCCGCTCGATCCCGCCGGCGTCGCGCACACGGGCCACAATGAACAGCATCAGCAGCTTGTCTTCGGGAGTGGCATCGACGGTCAAAAACTCCTCCAGCAGGGCCTGCCGAAGGATCTCTCCAGCCAACCGGTTCAGGTCAAGTGGCGAGGACTGGGCCGATGTTCCCTGATCGGCCTGCCGGGCGGTCCCGGCACCCCAGCCGATCAGGCCCAGGATGGCCAGTGTCACGATGATGGTTCTCATATCGATTCTGTTCCTCCCGAACACTCGGCTGCCGCAGTGGCGGATGGATCACCACTGGTATCGGCAGGCTGACGATGATTGCGGACATCATTCTGCCATATCCGGCGAAAGCTTGAAAAGCGGGAATCGGGGATCGATTGCGGATCACCAGCGGCGGTGCGCAGCCTGCAGGTGTCGCTGGCAATCATCAGCGTCATGCAGAATCCCCATATGCCAGGCAAACGGCTTTCCTGTTCGATAAAGCAGTCAGTTCTTGAGCCAGCGCGTCTAGCGGGCGACGAGTTCCAGCTTTTTCGTTTCCCAGGTGTATTGCTTGGGCTCCTTGCCGGGTATTTCGGCGCGCCTCAGTAGGACCACGGGAAATTTCGAACCGGGGGGCGTGTCGAGCGCCGAGAATTGGGACGCGTTGCGGATGGGGATCCCGTTGATCTGCTGGATGACATCCAGGGCCCGGATCCCGGCCTTGTCGGCGGGCCCGTCGATGGCCACGCTCGTGACCAGGACATATTCCACGCTGGTCTGCCCGAGGTCCTCCGCCTGCTCCGGCGTGAGGTTGTCCACGTATATACCGTAGCTGGGCATCGTGAGCTTCCGGCCGGTGGCCGCCAGGATGGAGGCCGTGGCGTCCATGAAGTCCCGCGCCGCGCTTTCGGCATCGAAGCAGAATACATAGACCGAGCCGGCGAACATCTTGACGCACCAGTGAAGCGTGCGGTTCCGCGGCAGCATCGTCCCGACGTTCGGGACGTACCACAGCTCCAAGCGGGTGATGGGTTCCAGCTTGAGCTTGTAAGTGGTCTTCCCCTCCCCGTCGCCGTTTTTCTGGTACCAGATCGTGTGGAATCGGAGTTCGTCCTTCTTGGGCTTCTTGCGGTCGAGCTTCACCTCGACGGTGTTGGCCAGCAGCACCGCGTTGTAGTTCTCGGGGATCAGGCAGGCCGGGTGGGACCGCTTGAACAGAGCGGTGAACTGCTCCAGGGTCAGTTGGGTTTTCGGCTCGTGCCAGAACCGTTGCTGGTCGCTCGGCGCCGGCCACACCTTCTTCTTGCCCGGGATGATGGTGATCTCCTGCTGCGCCAGCGCCGGCGAAGCGTCCGCTACGAGGCCGGCCAGACAGCACCCTGCGATCAGCCCGAGAAGCAGCATCATGCCGCTCCGCCGGCGGAGTCCCTTCCGATCCCCGCGACGAAGAGCTTGTCTCGCGTCCATGGCACCTCCTGTTGCGACCGCCATCGATTCTCAGGTGAGCAGGTCCGGAACCGTAGATAACCGAATTGTAAATCCTGCCCGCCCCGTTTTTCAACCCCCGGCTGCAGGTCGACAACCACGGCCGGGCGGGGCGGCAGGCCGGCACAGAGCCATCCAAAAAAAAGAAAAAGTCCCGCCGGATCGGCGGGACTCTGATCGGTTCTGATCCGGTGCGGACGGGCGGCTATTTCTCGAACACCTTCTCCACGTCCTGGTACCGGGTGTGCATGGTCTCCAGGGCGGTGTCGATGACCTTCCAGTCCTCACCGGCCAGCGCCTGGTTCAGTTCGGCGGTGGCGGCGCCGAGCACCTTGAACGCCTCCTTCAGCGCCTCGGTCTTGGCTTCGAACCGCTTGGGGACGGCCGCGGTCTGGAGCACTTCGCACGCCTTGGCGAGTTCGGCGCCCGAGGCGCGCAGCGCCGCCAGGTCCTTGGCCGGCCACTGGTAGTGGTACACCTGGTACAGCACCTGGTGGTAGGCGTCGAGCTCCTTCATCACCGGCCGGACCATGCGCACCAGCCCTTCGTAGCGGGCGTGCAGCTCCTCGGCGGCATCCAGACAGGGCTGGAGCTCCCCGCCGGCGACGGCCTGCTCGTACTTGGCCACCGCGGCGGCCATGGCCTGGACGCCGGCGTCCCACTTGGCCTGCTTGTCGCGC
>CALAMB010000457.1 GCA_937925645.1 uncultured Acidobacteriota bacterium | reverse complement strand
GATGGTTGATGGTTGATGGTTGATCGCTGATCGATCGTCTCCCGTCTCTCGTCTCCCGTCTCCCGTCTCCCGACTCACCGATTCACCGACTCACCGACTCCCCGACGCACCGCCCCCAAAATGCCCAATGAAAAATGTCCGACCACCACCGACCCATGAAACCCTCCGCGTCCTCTGAGTTCTCTATGGTGAAATGCCTTGCCTGTCTTCGCTTGCAACCGACATTCCCATTGACAGGGCCCCGGCCATCCAGTAGCATGGCAGGGAAGTGCCGTCCCTGCGGCACTGAGCATCCGGGCCGAGGCGGCCCGCCCACGAAGACGAAACGCATGAACGGCCCCGATCCCCTGATCATCCCGCGAGCGCAACATCCGATCTCCCGGCGGAATATCAGCCTGAACGTGCTCAAGGTGCTGGCGCACCTGCGCCGCAACGGCCACACGGCCTACATCGTGGGCGGCGGCGTCCGCGACCTGTTGCTGGGGCGCCGGCCCAAGGACATGGACGTGGCCACCGACGCCACGCCCACCCGGATCAAGAAGATCTTCCGCAACTGCCGGCTGGTGGGCCGCCGGTTCCGGCTGGCCCACGTCCATTTCCGCGACGAGATTGTGGAGGTGGCCACCTTCCGCTCGCCGGCCCTCGAGCCGGACGACGCGTCCGCCGAGCCGGCGGACGCCGGCGCGGTTCCGCCGTCGCGGCTGGACGGCATCGTCAAGAGCGAGGACGGCCTGATCCTGCGCGACAACGTGTTCGGCACGCCGGAGCAGGACGCCCGGCGGCGCGACTTCACCCTGAACGCCCTCTTCTACAACATCGACGACTTTTCCATCATCGACTACGTCGGCGGCTATCAGGACATCCAGGACCGCCGCATCCGCTCCATCGGCGACCCGAACCAGCGCTTCATCGAGGACCCCGTGCGGATGATCCGGGCGGTGCGCTTCGCCGCCGCCCTCGGGTTCACCTTCGACTCCGAGACGCACGCCGCGTTGCTCGCCCACCGCGGTCTCATCGTCAAGGCGTCGTCGGAGCGGATGTTCGAGGAGGTCCGCAAGCTGCTGCTGCTCGGGTCGGCCCGCCCCGTGTTCGAGCTGCTCCACGCGACGGGGCTGTTCACCCTCATCTTCCCGGTGGCGCAGGGCGCGCTGCCCGCAGGGGAGGGGGGGTGGTACTACGAGCACCTGCGCCGCGTGCTGGACTGGGTGGACGCCCGGGTGGCCGCCGGCGAGCCCGTGGAACTCGCCCTCCTGTTCGCCCTCATGTTCGGTCCGCTCATCGAGCGGCGGGCCGGCGAGCTGAGCGGTGACGAAACCATGAGCGCCGTGACGGCCTACAAGCAGACCGTCGGCGAGTTCGTGGCCGAGATGGCCCCCAGCGTCCGGATCCCCAACGTCGTCGGACTGGGGATCCGCGACATCCTGAGCAACCAGTGGCGCTTCCACCGGAACCAGAGCCGCCGGGCCGCCCGGCTGCTGCGGATGCCGGTGTTCGCCGACGCGTGGACCTACTTCCGGCTCATCCACGGGAGCACGGGCAGCGGCCCCGAGCTGTGCGCGTGGTGGGAGTCGTTCCTGCAGGGACAGGCGCAGCCCGACGGCGCTCCCGCCGCCGCCGGATTCGCGCCGCCGGCCAAACGCCGTCGCCGCCGAGGCCGCCGGCGCCGCCCCGGGCCGGGCAAGGGAACGGCCGCGCCGCCGGACGCGGGTCCCGCCGACGGCTGGACGGGATCGGGCCTGAGTTTTTAGTCCGCTTCGGGGAGGGCCGAGCATGAGAACCATCATCAACGCGCACCAGTTCCTGAGCCTGTCCGCGTCGATCAACTACCAGCTCTCGGCCTCACCCATCAACTGGCGGGCCGTCCTGGCCCTGGCCGTGGGCAACCGCCTCGATGAGCCGGAGAGCGACATCATCCTGGAGGCGCTCCACTACCTGGGCGAAGCGTACGGGCAGACCAAGCGGCGCCTGGGGCCGTACGCCATCATCCACCCCATCCGCGCCATGGCCCTGCTCAGCCGGGCGGTGGAGAAGTTCACTCTCCTCGACCTGCTCACCATCCTGTTCCACGACAAGCAGGAGGACATCACCCCGGACCGCTATCCGGCGGACGCCTGGCGATCGCTGGAGGCGCATTACGCTGCGCTGATCCGCCGGCTCAAGCCCGAGGACGAGTGGTTCCTCAACGAGCGGCTGGAGATCCTGGCGATTCAGTCGGGGGAGAAATATTACAACTACCTGGGCCGGATGCTGGAGCGCGCCCACAGGACGCCGGAGCTGGTCCGGATCAAGCTGGCCGACCGGCTGGACAACACGCTGGACCTGCGCATGGACCTATACAGCGACAAGGCCGACATCGAGTGCTACGAGATGATCTTCGCGCTGCTGTTCACCGACACGCGCGCCCGCTTCTGCATGCGGCCGCCCCACCCGGTGCCGGGGAAGATCAACGGCGCCCGCCGGCTCTACCAACTGTTCAAGAACGCGGTGTTTCTCTCGCTGCTTCGCAACGCCGGACTGGACAGCATCGATCCGGCCTGCGAGCGCCTGTTCGCCACCATCGCCCGGACCAGCCTGTCGGAGGCGCAGCGCATTCTGCAGCACATTTTCATGTATCACCTGCAGGACATGAAGGACCAGCGGGCGATCCTGATGGAGGCGATGGCGTACTGCCAGCAGGGCGCCATCACGCGGGTCACGCCCAGCAGCGCCGCCCACCGGCTGGACGGCCTGTTCAAGTTCCGCTTCGACCACGAGGACAAGGAAACACGCAACCGCAGCCTGGACGAGCTGTACCAGGACAAGCCCCTCATGGCCGAGTCGGCGCTGGCGTTCATGGCGGTGTTCTCCAGCTTCCTGATGGATCCCGAATTCAAGATCCGGGGCATCGACGCGGCGGGCATCCACCCCGACTCGGCCGGGCCGGAGGCCTGATCGTCGCGGCACGTTCCCATACGTTCAGAGTTGATGGTTGATGGTTGATTGTACGTGCTCGTAATTCGTAATCGTCATCGTCATCGTTATCGTAATCGTAACTCGGAATCGAACCGTTTAAAGGTTTGTTTGAGCGTTCGCAGGTTCGCAGGTTCTCGACAGTTGATCGTTGATGGTTGATCGTTGAGCGTTCGGCACGCACCCGGCCCGCCAGGGCCGGACCGGATTAGCCAGGGGCGCAGCCCCTGGTGCGAGGCCATCGACACAGGAGCTGTTTTCCTCCCCCCGAGCCCCAGCGGGGCGGCATCGGGGCCGCGGAACCACCCGCTCGCCATCCGATCAATCCCAGAGGGTCCGCTCGTCGTACGGCACGTGGTGGAGCCGGAGCAGCTCCACGAACTCCGCTTCAAACGTCACCCGGCGGTGGTGTTCCTCCTGGCTGTCGATGTAGCGGCGGACGGCGTCCGCCTGCGACCGGCTCACCGAAAACGCGGCGTACCCCGTTTGCCAATGGAAGGTCCACAGGGCGGCGCCCTTCTCCTTGATCCACTTCGAGGACCCGCCTTTGAGCTCCTCCATCAGGTCGGCCACGGTCACCGTCCGGCACAGGCCGGCCAGAGCGTGGACGTGGTCCGCGGTGCCGCCCGCGGCGAGGATGGGGCAGCGCATCCGCCGGCCTATGCCGCAGAGGTATCGGTACAATTCTCGGCGGATGGCGGGATCGGCCAGGAACGGCTCACGCCCCTTGGTGGCGAACACCAGGTGCAACAGGATCTGCGCGTACGATTGCGGCATGGCCACCTCCTCATGGTTCTACCTGTACAAACGGATGCGCCGGGAAGGTGTCCGAAAAATAGCGCGTTGATCCGAGTAATGGTCTGTCGCCCCGCTGGGGCGATCACACGACAAACCGCCGCCCACCAGGGGCTGCGCCCCTGGCTAATCCGGTCCGGCCCTTTCGGGCCGGGATCGTGGCGCGATGGCTGATTGATCCGACCCCGTCGCCGACTTCGGACATCGGAATTCGGAAATCGGTCATCGAACTTCGGATTTCGTCATCGTTATCGTAATCGTAATTCGTGATCGGACCTGGGACCTGGGTTCTGGGATCTGAGTTTTGGATCCCAGTACCCCGTACCCAGGTCCAGTTTGCCAGTTCCCAGCACCCAGTTCCCAATATTCAGCCCCCAGCCCCAGCCCCAGCCCCAACCCCAGTACCCAACTCCCATCAACCGCACGAATGGACTCGTTTCCAAATAGCCAATAAGATATAAGCAATCATCAATAACCAATAATCCGAAATGATCAATGAAAAATGATCAATGAGATCCGCCCTGTTCCCATTCACCCATTCACCCATTCACCCATTCACCCATTCACCCATTCACCGACCTCTGATCCCTGGCCTTGATCCCCATTTCGGCTTACAATGGAGCAATTTCTTCATCGTCGGAGCGAGGCCGTGAACCGCAGCGAGCGTTGCGTGCTCTTCGACTGGGGAGACACCTTGATGGTGGATTTCCCCGGTTGCCGTGGGCCGATGATCGGCTGGCCGAAGCTGGCGGCGTTGCCGGGGGCGGCCGCGGCGCTGGCCGCCCTGCACCCCGCGTGGACGCTGGCCCTGGCCACCAATGCCGCCGATTCGGACGAAGCGCAGATCCGGGCCGCCCTGCGCCGGGTGGATCTGGAGCGATGGCTCGACCGCGTCTACTGCTACCGGCGGATCGGCCATCCCAAGCCGAGCGCGGCGTTTTTCGAATCCGTCCTGCGCGATCTCGGCCTGGCGGCGCAGCGCGTCGTCATGGTGGGCGACGATTACGACAAGGACGTGCAAGGGGCGCGGCAGGCGGGCCTGCGCGCCGTGTGGCTCAACCGGCGCACCGGAGAGCGGCCGGAGGGGGAAGGTGTCCGAACCATCCTGGAGCTGGGGGAATTGCCGGACGTTTTAGCCGATTGGGACCGGTGAATGGGTGAATGGGTGAATGGGTGAATCAGGAGACGGGAGACGAAAGACGAAAGACAGATCAACCATCAACGATCAACTATCGACAATCAACGGTTTCGAACCCGCGAACCTTCGAACCTGCGAACCTGTGAACTTGCGAACCTGCGAACCTGCGAACCTGCGAACCTGCGAACCTTCAAACCTTCAAACCTTCAAACCTTCAAACCTTTAAACCTTTAAACCTTCAGACGGTTCGATCACGATCACGATTACGATCACGATTACGAATTACGATCACGAATTACGATGACGAGCACGAACCCTCAACCCTCAACTCTGCGGGTTGAACGCGACCTCGATGAGCACGATTTCCGGGCGGTTGCCCACGCGGACGGGTGGGCCCCACGTGCCGAAGCCGCACGACACGTAGACGTGCGTGCCGCCGATCCGCCTGTATCCCCAGCTGACGGGATAAACGGCGCGGGTGATGAAGCTGAGCGGCCAGAGCTGGCCGTGGTGGGTGTGCCCCGACACCTGCAGGTCCACCCCGTGCCGCGCCGCGTCGTCCAGCCTGAACGGCTGGTGGTCCATCAGGATGACAGGCCGGGTGCGGTCCACGGCGCGCAGCACCTGGTCCAGCGGTTGGCGGCCGGCGCCGGTGAAGCGGCCCTTCATGCGGTCCTCGCGGCCGGCCAGCCAGATCCC
>CALAMB010000456.1 GCA_937925645.1 uncultured Acidobacteriota bacterium | reverse complement strand
GCAGGCAGGCACGGGAGTACACCCCGTCGAACTGGCCGTGCCGGACCATCAGGTAATACCCGCGGTTGGGATTGTGCTTGACGTCCACGTCGTTGACCGCCATCACACATTCCCGCTCGGAAAAAGTGACGCCGTCCGCCGAGACCACCCGGTAAAGCCCGCCCGGATCGTCCTGGTCCAGGAAGTACAGCACGAACTGTCCGTCCAGGTTCAGCGCACTCGGTTGCCCGGCGCCGTATCCGCCGGGATTCGACATCAGGCTGGCGATGACCGGCACCGGCGCGTCGTCAGAGGGGTGCATGGACCAGCTCACGCCGTCGACGGAGACGGCCAGGTAGATATCGTTGTCCGTCCCGTCGGCCTGGGTGGTGCCGGTGAAGTACATCCAGTACCAGCCGTCGAACCGGATCACGGAAGGGTCGGCCACCAGGGCCAGGGGTTCGGGCAGGAGGGCGATGACCGGCGCCGACCAACTGATGCCGTCGTTCGATTCGGCCGTCAGGATCCGGTCCGGGACGCCGGAAGCCAATTCGCCGCCGCACCACCACATTCGGTAGCGGCCGCCTTCCCGCATCAGCGACACGCCGTAGTCGTAGCCGCTGCGGTACAGGACCTTCTGCCGATATTGCGAGACCACCACCCAGCCGCCCACGCCGACGCTCTTGCTGGCGGGCGCCGCCCGGGTGACGCCTGCCGCCGCCGCCGGCGGGCCGGCCAGGACGGCCACGTCAGCCAGGGTCAGCAGGAGCAGCAGGCCGATCGTCCGCCACAGGCGCTGGTGTCCGCACGAGCGGAGCCGAGGGTGGTGGGGGCGATCCTCGTCGTCCGGCTTGCGCCGCTTGCGGTCATGGTTCAGCGGGCGGATCAGGATCAATTATCTTCACCTCAAGCGGCAGCGGGCGTTCAAACCGCGGCGGCGGGTGGCCAGGCGCTGCCGGGTTGTGCGACCGGCTGACGGATCAGCCGATCAGGGCCGCGACCGCTCACCGGCCCTCGGCCGCGGGCTCGTACGCCTGGTTGCGCCACATCTTGATCATGTCGTACGGCGCCGGCGCTCCGCCCAGGTACTGGTGGAACCAGTCCAGATGGGCGTTGTAGTAAAACGGCATGCTCTTGACGGCGTTCGGCCAGTGGCCGTCGTTTTCGAACACGATGAGCCGGGAGGGCACCTGCATCCGCTGGAGGTCGGTGAAGAAATGCAGGCTCTGGGTGTAGGGGACCCGGTAGTCGCGCTCGCCGGTGATCACGAGGCACGGCGTCTTGAATTTCGCCACGTGATTCGAAGGCGAGAATTTTTCGTACAGGTCCGACTCCCACGGCGTGCCGCCCATGTCCCATTCCGGGAACCATAGCTCCTCGGTGGCGCCGTGCATGCTCCGCAGGTCGTAGACGCCCATCATGGCGACCGCGGCCTGGAAGCGGTCGGTGTGGCCTTCCAGCCACATCACGGCGTACCCGCCCCAGCTCCAGCCCA
>CALAMB010000455.1 GCA_937925645.1 uncultured Acidobacteriota bacterium | reverse complement strand
ATCGTAATCGTGATCGTAATCGAGGCTCGAGGCTCGAGGCTCGTTCCCGATCATCGGTCATAGGACTTCGGAAATCGGACATGGGACCTGGGTTCTGGGACCTGGATCACAGAACCCAGATCCTAATACCCATTCACCGATTCACCCATTCACCGATTCACCTATTCACTCATTCACCGACTCACCGCAACAGTGCGATGGTTCCCGCCGCCTTGACACCGCCGGGCGGGCCGTTTATAGTGCATCTAAATATTTCCATCCGAGGTGCGAGCATGCTGCAGGACGCCTTTTTGGAGCTCTTGCGCCGCGCCGCCTGCGACCTCCCCCCCGACGTGGAGGCGGCTCTGCGCCAGGCCTACGAGCGGGAGGAAGCGGGCCAGCCCGCCAAGAGCGTGTTCGGGACCATCCTGGAGAACGTGGCCATGGCCCGCGAGGCCTCCACGCCCATCTGCCAGGACACCGGGTCCATCAACTTCTACATCGACTTCCCGGTGGGCCAGCGGGAACAGGACTACCGCGCCGCGGCGGAAGCCGCCGCCGCCGAGGGGACGAAGCGGACCTACCTGCGCCCCAACGCGGTGAATCCCATCACCGGCAAGAACTCCGGCAACAACGTCGGCGTCAACGCCCCGTTCTTTCACTTCAACCAGTGGGACGAGCCGTACACGCGCGTCCGGGTGATGCTCAAGGGCGGCGGCAGCGAGAACGTGGGCGCCCAGTACCGGTTGCCCGACACGGGCATCGGCGCCGGCCGCGACCTGAAAGGGATCAAGAAGTGCATCCTGGACGCCGTGCTCAAGGCCCAGGGATTCGGCTGCTCGCCGGGGGCCATCGGCGTCGGGATCGGCGGCGACCGGATGACGTCGTACCTGCTGTCCAAGGAGCAGTTCTTCCGCCGGCTGGGCTCCGTCAACGCGGACGCGACCCTGGCCCGGATGGAGACGGAGCTCTACGCCAAGCTCAACGAGCTGAATATCGGCCCCATGGGCTTCGGCGGCAAGACCACCGTCCTGGGCGTCCACATCGGCGCCCAGCACCGCCACCCGGCCACCTTCTTCGTGGCCATCACCTACATGTGCTGGGCGTACCGGCGCAAGACCATGACCATCCGCGACGGGGAGGTGCGCTATGAAGACTAAGCTCCAGACGCCGATTTCGGAAGCGGACATCCTGAAGCTGAAGGTGGGCGACGAGGTGGAGCTCAACGGCACCATGGTCCTGGCCCGCGACATGGGGCACAAGTGCATGGTGGAGGAAAAACCCGACTTCATCCGGCCGTTCCTGGCCGGCGGGATCATCTACCATTGCGGCCCGGTGGTGCGCAAGGACGAGGCCGGCCAGTGGCACTTCGTGGCCGCCGGCCCCACCACCTCCAGCCGTGAGGAGCCGTACCAGGCCGAGGTGATCGGCGAGTACGGCGTGCGCGCCGTCCTGGGCAAGGGCGGGATGAAGGAGAAGACCCGCGCCGGCCTCATGCAGCACAAGGCCGTCTACCTCCACGCCGTGGGCGGGGCGGGGACGCTGCTGGCTCGCCGCGTGGTCCGGATCATGGACGTGTTCAAGCTCGAGGAATTCGGCACGCCCGAGGCGTTCTGGGTCATCGAGGTGAAGGACTTTCCCGCGGTGGTGACCATGGACGCCCACGGCGGCAGCCTCCACGACGACGTCCTGAAGGATTCCACGGCGCGCGCCAAGGGCCTACTGGACTGACGGCGCCCGGATTCGAACTCGTAATCGTAATCGCAATCGTAATCCCAACCCGGCGGAGCCGGAGTCAAGCGGCATGATCATTCGCTCCAGCTCCGTGCCGTCATGCCGGGTCTCAGGCAAGTCCTTTCAGTTGCAAAGAGAATAGCCAGGCGCAGCCCCGCGAATGCGGGGCAGCGCCTGGAAAGCGGAAGTAAAAAACACGGCGCGCCCCTGGACAGGGGCGCGGGGAA
>CALAMB010000454.1 GCA_937925645.1 uncultured Acidobacteriota bacterium | reverse complement strand
ATTACGATTACGAATCACGAGCACGAACCCTCAACCCTCAACCCTCAACCCGTCAGTTCTCGTCATCCAGACTGTCCAGCGCCCGCCGGGCGGCCGCCGCGGCGTCGCGGTCGTCGCCGGTCAGCGCCGCCGCGGTCGCGTAGGCGCGCCGGGCTTCGTCGAGCCGGTCGAGGCGGACCAGGCTGTGGCCGCTTTTGACCAGGCTCCATCCCCGGATCCAGACCGGGAGATCCGGCTGGTCCAGCACCCGCATGTAGTAGCTGAGGGCGCCGGCCCAGTCCCCGCCGGCGTAGCGGGCCTGGCCCATGCCGAAGAGGGCGCTCACGTCGTCGGGATGGGCGGCCAGCACCGCGGCCAGCTTCGCCTCGGCCTCCCGGGGCCGGTTGTCCCGCAACAGGTTCTCCGCCTCGCGCAGCGCGGCCTGGCGCTCGTCCGCCGGCGCGGGGGGCGGGGCGGCCGGGGCGGGCGCAACGGGCGCCGGCGGGGCGGGCACGTCATGGGGGTGGGCGCAGAGGACGTCGGGCGACGAACGGGCCAGCAACGCCGTGGTGAAATCCGTCAGCGGCTGCCCGGAGTCGGGGAAGGCGGCGAGCTGCTCGCGGAAGTAGCGCAGGAAGGGGGAGTCGGACCGGTACGCCCCGGCGGGGCGGCCCGGCTCCAGCCGGGCCATGACCGCGTCCTGGACGGCGTTGATCAGCGACTCGGCCACCGCCCGTGACGGCGCGTCGAGCACCGCGGCCGCCACCAGTCGCGTCCCGAGACAGCGGCGCAGCGTCACGCTCAGGTCGTAATCCGATGCCAGCGGCGCCAGCAGCGGATCGAGGAGCAGGTGGCAGTACTCGTGGACGAAAAACCGGCGGTAGCGGTCCCAGTCGCGCGCCGGGGAGGCGATGATGTAGTAGGTGCCGTCGGTGTGCACGGCGTTGAGGATGCCCGGGGCGTTCACCAGGTCGGGGATCAGCACCAGCCGGCGGTTGAGGTAGAGCTGGGCCGGTACGCGGCTGTAGGCGACGGCCGCGTGGATGGAGTCCTTCATGGCGTCGTGCATGCCCAGCTGCTCCCGGCGCAGCGGCTCCTGCCATTTGAGCCACAGGTCGCGGATCCGCGCCTCCTTGTAAAACGGCCGCAGGAGCTGCTCGAAACCGGCCAGGTTGGACACGGCCGCGGTGGGCAGTCGCCCGCGGTCGCGCAGGGCGAACTCGGGGGGCGCCCCCAGCAGCAGGGCGAAGGCCGTGTACTTCGGTCCCTGGGCGAAGGTGTCCATCTCCACGTTGTGGACGCGGTAAAAGTCGCGCAGCCGCTCCCGGAGGGCGGTCTGGACGGGCGCCGCCTCCAGTTCGCGGACGATGCGGGCGCGCGCGCCGTCGGGCGGCTCCTTGTCCAGCTCCCAGTCGTAGCCGGCCGCGTGCAGCGCGCACATGACCGTGAAGACGCGCTCGTCGAGGCGGAACTCCACGTTGGCGATGTTGCCCCCGGTCTGGCCGGCCGCCGCGCCGGCGCCCAGCGCCGCCAGAAGCAGCCAGCCCCAGATCGTCTTGCAGTGTCGCATGCCGAAAATCCCCCGCAGTGGCTGTACCGGCGCCCCGGTCGCGGCCGGCCCGCGCCGGAATCGGAAGCGCCGGCGCGTATTGTAGCACACCGTCGCACCGCCGGTAAAAACGTGCGGCGGCCGGACGCCGTCTGGTATAATGATGCACCCATCGGCCCGAAGGTGAACCGCGATGCTGGATATCCTGATCGAATCCGTGAAGATCACTCTCCTGGTGTTCGTGTTCATGCTGGTGGTGGAGCTGCTGGAACTCCGCGTGGGCGGCTTCCTGAAGCGCCACATCACCGGCAACCGCTGGCTCCAGTACCTGCTGGGCGCGGTGCTGGGGCTGGTCCCCGGCTGCAACGACGCCTTCATCATGGTGACGTTCTACATGTCCGGCATCGTGACGTTCGGGGCGCTGGTCAGCGTGATGGTGGCCACGTTCGGCGACGAGGCGTTCGTGCTCATCTCCTACCTGGGCGACCCCACCATGAGTGTCGACCGCGGCCGCGTGGCGGCGCTGCTCGGCGTCCTGTTCGTCGCCGCCCTGGCCGGCGGCGCGCTGGCCGACTGGCTGGCCCGGCGCTTCCGCCTGCCGCTCGCGGCCAAGTGCGAGATCCCTCACCACGACGAGTTCCAGGCGCAGCACTTCCGCTGGGGGCACTTCTTCACCGAGCACGCCTACCGGCACGTGTTCCTGAAGCACATCCCGACGCTGTTTCTCTGGATGTTCGGGTCGCTGCTGGCGCTGCACGTCCTGAATATCCACCTGCCGCTCTCCCGTTTCATCGAGGGATCGCCGGCGGTGATGATCCTGACGGGCGCCGTCGTGGGCCTCCTCCCCTTCTCGGGGCCGCATTTGGTGTTCATCACCCTCTTCGTCAAGGGGACCATCCCCCTGTCGGTGGTCGTGGCCAACTCCATCGTCCAGGACGGCCACGGGCTGCTGCCCCTCCTGAGCTATTCCCTCGCCGACGGTATCAAAATCAAACTGTTCAAACTGGTATTCGGACTGGCCGTCGGGTTCGGCCTGCTGGCCGCCGGTTTTTGAACAGTCCTGAAACTTTCCCGAAACCCCGGACGTAATAGTGGATTGAATTCACTGTCGTGCCGAATCCACGCATCATCTGAGGAGTGCGTATGAGCAGAAGCGGTTTTATCCAACGGACGTTTGTTTTTATCACCGTGGCCGCGCTGGTGCTGGCCTACGTGCCGCCGGTCCAGGCCCAGGCCGAGGCCCAGGCCGAGGCGGCCGCGGAAGACACCAGCATGCTGTACACGACCATCCTGGAACGGGCGGTCAAGGACGGCAAGGCCCGCGACATCCGCCTGAGCGATTGCGTCGACCTGGCCTTGCGCAAGAACCTCGACATCGAGATCAACCGGTACCAGCCGCTGGTCCGGAACGAGAGCCTGCTGGCGGCCAACGGCGTCTACGACTACACCATGAACGTCGACGGCACCTACGCCAACTCTGAAGCGCCCATCACGGACATCCTCCGCCAGGAGGTGCTGGGCATCTCCGAGTACAAGAGTTCGGCCTACGACCTGAACTTCACCTTCAACCGCTACCTCCCCACCGGCGGCACGGCCACCCTGGGCTTCCTGAACTCCCGTGATTCGTCGAACACCAACCTGTACAACCCAACCTACAGCGGCCGGATGAACGCGCAGTTCGTCCAGCCCCTGTGGAAGAACCGGGCCATCGACGCCAACCGCCGCACCATCCAGCTGGCGGACAAGGACAAGGCGATCTCCGAAATTGACTTCGAGAATCGCGTCTCCGGCATCATCAAGACGGTGGAGGACACGTACTGGGACCTTGTCAACGCCATCGAACAGCAGCGGATCCAGATTCAGAGCGCCGAGCTGGCGATCATCCAGTTGCGCGACAACCAGAAGCGCGTGGAGATCGGCACCCTGGCGCCCATCGTCATCACCCAGACCCGCGCCGAGGTGGCCCAGGCCATCCAGCGCGTGATCTCGGCCGAGGCGTCCATCATCCAGGCGGAGAACAGTCTGAAGAACGCCATCACCAATGACCCCAACGACCCCATCTGGGACGAGTTCCTGCTCCCGGTGGACAAGCCGGAGATCCCCGCCGAGGTCGCCACCCTGGACCAGGCGGTGGAACTGGCCTACAAGAACCGGCCGGAGATCCGCTCACTGAACGTGGAGCTGGAAAAGGACGACATCGACATCCGCTACTACGACAACCAGACGAAGCCGAAACTCGACTTCACCGCCTCCATCGGCCCCAACGGCGCGGCCGGCCCGAACGTGAAGGTCGCCGTACTGGACGAGAACGGCAACCCGGTCTACGGCCCCGACGGCCTGCCCCTCTACGAGGAGAGCGACAAGTTCACCGGCCGGCTCAACAAGGTGTACTCACAGATCTTCAGCTTCGACTACACCGACTGGTCGCTGCGGGTCAACTTCCAGTACATCTTCGGCAACGATGCCGCCAAGGCCCAGCTCGCCATCGCCCGGCTGGGCAAGGACCAGAACCTGTCCACCCTGAAGCAGACCTTCCAGGGCGTGCGCGTCGAGGTGCTGAACGCCATCCAGACCATCGAGGTGAACCGGAAGAGCCTCTATTCGGCCACCATCGCCCGGCAGTTCCAGGAGGAGCAACTCACCGGCCAGAACAAGCGCTTCCAGGCCGGCCTGGCCACCAACTTCGAGGTGCTGCAGACGCAGCGCGACCTGGCCAACGCCCGCGCCGCCGAGTTGAGCTCGCTCATCAGTCTGAAGAAATCCATCGTGGCACTGAACAAGTCCACATTCACCCTCCTCACCCAAAACCAGCTCGAAGTAGCTCTCACCCGCTGATCCCCACCACCCGGACGGGCAGGCTTTGGCCTGCCCGTCCCGGCCCACCTTGTAAGTGAGGAGTTCGTAGTTAGGAGTTAGGAGTAGATTGCGACGGGACCCTACTCCTATCTCCTATCTCCTATCTATCTCTTATCTCCTCCCTGTTTCGTCGGAATGAGCCGTTGGAGATAGCGGCGAAGGCCGAAGAGCAGGCGGTCCACTTCGGCCAACCGAGCATCCAGCATTTCCCACGTGCTCTGATCCATTAAACCCGTTTGGGTGCTAACCTCGAGAAGTGTATCCAACTCACTGACGGAACCGGCGGCGATTTGGACAAACTGGAGAAACTCCCGCGGATTCCGCCTCGCCGCGCCTTCGGCGAGATTGGCAACGACGGAGACGGTCGCTCGGCGAATCTGTCCGGTCAGGCCGTATCGCTCAGCCACCGGGAACGTGCGGGTTGCATCATACACGAGACGGACCAAATCCATCCCCTTTCGCCATGCGTGCAATCGTTTGTGTGGTTTTTCCATGTCCCCCGGTTATCCTCCCCAACTATTTCATCTATCCATATAAACGAACCGCCCCTACCTCTGTTCGTATCTTTCTTTGATTTCTCTTCGCCGATTTTCCTCCCTCTTCTCTCCTCTCTCCTCTCCCCTATCTCCTATCTCCTATCTCCTATCTCCTATCTCCTAACTCTTCACTGTTGAGCCGGCCGCCCCCAGGGTGCTACACTCTGGTCCATGAAGCGCACCGTCCATTGTCCCGCCTGCCGCAAACCCGTGTCCTGGGAGGACGCGCCGTACCGCCCGTTCTGCAGCGAGCGGTGCCGGCTCCTGGACCTCGGCCGCTGGGCGGACGGAACCTACCGGGTCGCCGGAGCATCCGCCGAACCGGAAGCGGCGGCGGCCATCCCCGCGAGCGAGACGCCCCATGAGCCTGAGCCCCGTTCGTAAAATCTGGCGGGCGCCGGCGTACGCCGTCGCCACCGCCCTGGGACTCGGCTATTCGCCGGTGGCCCCCGGCACGGTGGGCGCGGCGGCCGCGGTGGGGATCTACCTTCTCTTCCGGGACGCGCTGGGCGCGCAGCCGCTGCTCTTCGGCGGGATCATCCTGGCCGTCACCCTGGCCGGCGTCCTCGCCGCGCGCGCGGTGAGCCGGGCGGAGAACAATCCGGATCCGAGCCATGTGGTTGTGGACGAGGTGGCGGGCCAGTGGCTGGCGTTCTTCGGGGCGCCCGACGCCTGGCCGGTTCTGCTGGCGGCGTTCCTCCTCTTCCGCCTGTTCGACATCTGGAAGCCGTTTCCCATCCGGCAGGTGGAGCGGTGGGGCGGCGGCTGGGGCATCATGATGGACGACGTCCTGGCCGGGCTCTACGCCCGGGTCGTCCTGACCGGGGCGCTGGCCGTGCCGGCGGTCCGGGACTGGCTGGGGTAGAGTCGCGCCATGGTCAAGGCCCATCTCATCGCCGTGGGTTCGGAGCTGTTTCTGCCGGGGCACGAGGATTCCAACACCCTGTTCCTCCGCCACCGGCTGTTCGAGCTCGGCATCCCGGTAGTTGGAGTCTCCGTGGTGGGCGACGACGAGACCGCCCTGGTGCGGGTGCTGGAGGCCGTCCCCCGCGGCGCCAACGTGATCATCCTGACGGGCGGGCTGGGCCCCACCGAGGACGACGTCACCAAGAAGGCGGTGGCCCGCAGCCTGCACAAGAGCCTGCGCTACGATGACAAGGTCCAGGCCCAGCTGGAGCAGTTCTTCGCCTCCCGCAAGCGGAAGATGCCCGAGAACAACCTGCGCCAGGCGCTCATCCCGGTGGGGGCCCGGGTGCTGGACAACGCCGTGGGGACCGCCCCCGGCATCCTGATGGAGGAGCGCGGCTGCCTGTATTTCCTGCTGCCGGGGCCGCCCCGCGAGATGGAGCCGATGTTCGAGACGCAGGTGGTGCCCCTGTTGCGCCAGAAATTCGGGGAGCGGCGTATCGTCCAGCGCCACTTCCGCCTCACCGGGATCCCCGAGTCCGCCGCCGACCAGATCGCCGCGCCCATCTACCGGCGTTACGCCGACGTCGCCACGACGATCCTGTCCAAGCCGGGCGACATCCAAATCATCCTCACCGCCGCCGACGACGCCACCGGCGGCGCCGCCAGCCTGGAGCGGCTCGCGGGCGAGCTGGCCAAGGTGCTGCAGGAGTATATCTACTCCGCCGACGGCGAACCGCTCGAGTCGGTGGTGGGCCGCCTGCTGGCGGACCGGCGCATGCGTCTGGCCGTGGCCGAGAGCTGCACCGGCGGCCTGCTGGCCAAGCGGATCACCGACGTCCCCGGCGCCTCGGCGTACTTCCTTGGCGGCGTCGTCTGCTACGACAACGTGCTGAAGCAGGAACTGGCCGGCGTGCCGGCGGATATTCTGGACCGCCACGGCTCGGTGAGCTCCACCGCGGCCTCGGCGCTGGCCGCCGGAATCCGCCGCAAGACGGTCGCCGACCTCAGTTTGGCCATCACCGGCATCGCCGGCCCCGGCGGCGCCACGCCCGACAAGCCGGTGGGCCTGGTCTATATCGGGCTGTCATACGCCGACAAGCTCGCCGTCAAGAAGTTCCAGTTCTACGGCGACCGGGAGCGGATCCGCTTCCAGGCCACCCAGATGGCCATGGAGCTGCTCCGCCGGGTGCTGCTGGCCCGGCCGGTGGGGGACTGAACCGCGGCGGCCGGCGGCTTTGCAGAACTGAAACAATCGAAAGGTTCTCCCGTATCACTGGGGATGCCGCCCCGGCGACCGACACGCCCCGCGTGACCGACCGGCCGCAGACCGGCATGATTTCTCATTGATCGGCATCATGTCCGCAACAGGAAAAATCGCTTGCTTTCCGGGCACCCCTCGCATAGAATCCCCCCTTTGTCGCGAGCACGCTCTTTTCCTGAAACTTGCACCCCCAGACCCTATCTTACCCAATTGAAATCAGCACCCGCGTGCTGAACCGAACGGAGGTCATATGAACAAGATCCTGTCCCTCATCCTGGTCATCCTGCTGGCCGGCTTCGCCGCCGCGCAGGCCGCCCAGGCGCAGCCGGCGGAAAAGACGCCGGAGCAGCTCGCCCAGGAGCGCCAGCAGAACGAGATGGCCCTGATCCAGCAGATCCAGGCCAACGCCAACAATCCGCAGGCCCAGGCCCAGGCGGCCGATGAGTTCGCCCAGAAGTTTGCCGACTCCCCGAATATCGCCTTCGTCCGCTTCCAGGCCACCCTCGCCTACCAGCGGCTGAACAACTTCGACAAGATGGTGGAACACGGCAACGCGTTCATGGCGCTGGTGCCCAATCACCCGGTCATCCCCATCATCCTGGCCAACGGGTATGCCGAGAACAACAAGCCGGAAGAAGCCGAGGCGATGGCCGCCAAGGCCCGCACCATGCTCAACGCCATGACCAAGCCCGAGGGCGTGCCCCAGGACCAGTGGGACGCGCAGATCGGCGAGCTGAAGGCCACGCTGTTCTCCACCCTCGGCTACGTCCACCTGCAGAAAGCCAGCAAGATGGACAAGAAGGACAACGCCCGCGAAGCGGAACTCGGCAAATCGATCGAGGAATTCAAGGGCGCGGTGGCCGCGAACAAGATGGACGACATTTCCTGGTACCGCATGGGCATCACCTACGCCCTGCTGAACCAGGTGGACGAGTGCCTGGACGCCTACGCCAAGGCGATCGCCATCAACCTGTCGGTGGCCGAACGGGCCAAGACCGACATGGAGAAGATCCTCGAGACCCTCAAAGAAAGCAACCAGCTGGGTGACCGCACCCTGGACGGGCTGGTGGCCAAGGCCAAGCAGGATCTCGGCATCGCATAGACGGAGCTCGCGTCGGGGACGGAAGGCCTTCGGGCCTTCCGCCCCACACGCATCCCGGAGCCCGGCTCCGGGGTGCCTGCGGGGCGGCCTCCCGGCCGACACCGATGAATCCGTCGCCAGTTTCAGATTCCGCGGGCGACGCGCCCGCGCCGCCGCGTTCCGGGCGGCATCCGCGGGCGCACCGGGCCGCGCCGACGGCAGCAAGCGGCTATGGACTTCATCTCCGAACACCACGACCGGCGCCTGGAAGAGCTGGAGGCACACCTCGGCTACGCCTTCCGGGACCGCTGCCTGCTGCGCCAGGCGGTCACTCACAAGTCGTTCACCAACGAGAACCCCTCGCTGAACCTGCGGCACAACGAGGCGCTGGAGTTTCTGGGCGACTCGGTGCTGAACTTCGTCATCAGCACCCGCCTGTACGAGTTGTTCGCCGGTTTCACCGAAGGGGATCTGTCCCGCTTCCGCGGCGTGCTGGTGAGCGGGCAGCACCTGGTGGAATTGGCCCGGTCCCTGAACCTGGGCGGTTTCATCCTGCTGGGCCGCGGCGAGCAGAAGACCGGCGGCGAAGCCAAGCCCAACATACTCATCGACACGCTGGAGGCGGTGATCGGGGCGATCTACCTCGACAGCGGCATCCGCCCGGCACGGGCGTTCGTCCACCGGATTTTCGCCGGCTCCCTCAGCCGGCTCAAGCGGCACGGCTTCCTCCTGGTGGACTACAAGACCCAGCTTCAGGAGTACCTGGCCAACACCGGTCGCGTGCCGCCGCGCTATGTCAAGGTGGCGGAGGAGGGGCCCGACCACGACAAGCTGTTCACCATGCAGATCGAGGTGGGTGGCGACATCCTGGGCGAGGGGCGGGGACACTCCAAGAAGGAGGCCCAGCAGGCCGCCGCGCAGCAGGCGCTGGAGAACCTCCAGGGGCGGGAAGGGGACGGCAACTAGGCGCGAACCGGCGGGTCAGCGAACTGGCACGGAGCATGACGGACATCGGACTTCGGACATCGGACATCGGACTTCGGACATCGGATTTCGGACATCGAACTTCGGATATCGGATATCGGATATCGGACATCGAGGTCCATTTTCAACCCTCGACCCTCAATCCTCAACCCTCAACCCCACGCAACCTTTGCACTTGAGAACCCGCGTATCGGCGAACCTGCGAACCTTCGAACCTGTAAACCTGTGAACCTGCGAACCTGCGAACTTTTTAATTTTCAAAGCTTCAAACAGTTCGATGACGTTCACGAACGATTGGGACGGGAACGAGCCTCCAGCCTCGAGCCTCGATTCCGAATTACGAGCACGAGCTCCCAACTCCTATCTCCTATCTCCTATCTCCTATCTCCTATCTCCTCACTGTTCACTGTTCTCTGTTCACCGTTCACTTTTTCCAGCGCTTGATCCCCCTCACTCGCCCTGCCTGAGGAATTCCTCGCGCAGGTAGCGGTGCATGGCCGCCTCGGGATCGTCGTCGGCCGGGGTGTCGAGAAACTGGTATGGTCCCGCGCTGGCGTACGCCAGGAACGAGTGGCAGAGCGTGCAGTCGTGGGGGACGGCCGCGCCGGTGGCGTCCACGAGCTCCTGGTTGTGGCAGCGGAAACAGCCGCCATCGTGGCGGTGGTCCAGGTGGCTGGGATAGGTGCCCCACCGCACCGCCATGAGCGGGTGGATGTTCCGGTTGTAGACGGCCTGCGCCGCGGTGATCGTCCGCTCGAGGGCCTGGCGCTGGCCCGCCGTCATTGCGGGCAGCCGCCGCGCGTAGGCGCCCTCAAGGCGCGTGGCGATGCCGGCCATGGCCGCCTCGCGGTCCGGGTAGTCGGGCAGGAGCGCCCCCAGCACTTCGCGCCGGACGAACGGCAGCGACCGGTCCATGAGTCCGCGGCGAATCCGCTCGTCTACTGCCACCTCCGGCTCCTCGTAGATGTGGGTGGCCCGGTTGTGGCAGTCCACGCAGTCCAGCGTGCGCTGCCACTCTTCAGGCGCCGGCGTCACTGGCCGCCCGCGGCGGGCGAACCGCCGCCAGGTGCCGTCCGGCCGGCGCACCTCCACCCAGAGCATTTCCTTCCGCTCGTCTTCCGCGGAGGCGTAGCGGACCGCGTTGGCCTCGGCCACGTGCCAGTGGATGCCGGCGTGGCCGGCGGCCTCGCCGGTGTCGATCTTCAGGTTCAGGGTCGTGTAGCGCGGCGTCGAATCGCGGTCCATGCCGTAATGCACCCGGACCTGCTGCCGGTAGCCGTAGAATTTGTCCGGCCAGTGGCATTTCTCGCACGTCTCCCGGGCGGGGCGGAGCTGGCGCACGGGGGTGGGCACCGGCCGCTCGTAGGCGTTGAACATGGCCAGGAACATCTGCCGGGCGCCGTTGAGCTTCGAGTCCACCAGGGCGTCCACCCCCTCGCCCACGTGGCAGTCGACGCAGCGCACCCGGGCGTGGGGCGACACCTGGTAGGTGGCCCACTCCGGATGCATCACCTTGTGGCAGGCGGTGCCGCAGAAGACCGGCGTGTCCATGAAGGTGAGCATCCGCATGGAGGCGGCCGTCAGGAAGAGGATGTTGACCAGGGTGAACACGGCCACCGTGACGAACAGCCGCGAGCCACCCGGCCGGGGCGCCACCGCGTCCGGCGAGAAGCGCTCCGCCAGCAACTCGCGGTCGGCGCGGGCGCGGGCCTTGCGGTACAACCACCAGCCCAGCGGGATCAGCGCCAGGCCCACGGCGAAGAGCGTCGGCAGCAGCAGGTAGGTGATGAGTCCGATGTAGGCGTTGGTGAGCACGCCCAGGAGCCGGAGCAGCTCCATGAACACGAACGTGAGAAACGACGAGGTGGTCAGGATCACGCCGGCCCGGCCCACCGGGTTCACCGACAGGCCGCGGACGAATTCCCGGTATCGCTCGACGAGGGTCATCGCTCACTTCCCGGCGGCGAAGAAGCGGCGGTAGATATTCTGCAGCTCGCCGGAGCGGATCTGCTTCTTGAGTCCGTCGGTCCGCTCGTTCACCCAGCGGTGCATGGGATCGTCGCGCAGGAGACGGTCGATGTAGGCGTTCACCTCCGGGTTGTTGTAGCGGCGCGCCTCGGGGATCAGCTCGAAGTAGAAGTGCTTGGCCACCTCGTAGAAGCCGTGCCACCAGGTGTAGTCCGGACCCATCATGGAGGCGCCGTGGCGGGCGCGGCGTCCCTCGTGGTGCCACAGCTCCCAGTAAATCCACTCGATGTCGTTGCCGAAACTGGATGGACGTTCCAGGAGCTTGTTCTTGGTCACCAGCGCCAGGATCTCGGTGGCCGGCCGGGCGAACTTGTCGTTGTAGAGCCGCACCGCGGCGTCGTACTGGTAAAAGTGGCCGTTGACGAACACCTGGCCGTGGCAGGCGGCGCAGACGTTCTTCATGGCCACGCGGCGCGGCCCGGCATTGTCCTTGGCCGTGGAGACGGGCGGGCGCAGCGTCCAGTAAATCCGCCGGCCCACGTCGTGGGTGGCCTTGGCCCGCGCGGACGCGGCCATGTGGCAGGTGGCGCAGGTGGGCGCCGCCGAGTAGTCCTCGCCCACCACCCAGCGGTCGGCTTTCAGGTTCATGGCCTCGACGTGGGTGTAGTAGGTGTTGCCGTGCTTGCTCTCGTCGTAGATCTCCTTCTGCGGATGGTCCGGGCCGAGGTGGCACTTGCCGCACGCCTCGGGCTGGCGGGCCTGGGCCTTGGCGAAGGCGTGCCGCGGATGGCAGGCGTTGCAGGCGCCCTTGGAGCCGTCGGGGTTGATCCGGCCGATGCCGGAGTTGGGCCAGCTCTCCTTGTGCAGGCGGTTGGGCGAGCCGGGGTCCAGCTTCACCTTGGCGCCGTGGCAGCTCTCGCAGCCGAGGATCGCCACGGGCCCGCCGGCCAGCACGTGGGCCAGGTACGCGTCCTGCGACTCCAGGATCAGCCCCGCCGTGGCGTGGTAGGAGGCGCCCACCTCGGCCGCCTCCCGCTTGTGGCA
>CALAMB010000453.1 GCA_937925645.1 uncultured Acidobacteriota bacterium | reverse complement strand
CTTCATTGATCATCTTTCATTGATCATTTGTCATCGCTCATTTCGGATTATTGGTTATTGCTGATTGCTTATATTTTATTGGCTATTTGGAAGCCAGAGAAAGCTTGCAGAGACAATATCCGATGTCCGATTTCCGACGTCCGATGTCCGTCGGTTGGGAATGAATCCCGAGCATCGATTACGATCACGATTACGAATTACGATTGCGAATTACGGATTACAATTACGAATTACGAGCACGAAATTTGAGGCTCGATATCCGAAGTCCGATATCCTAAGTCCGCGTTACGGGAACGAGCCTCTAGCCTCGAGTCTCGAGCCTCGATTACGATCATGATTACGAATTACGATCACGAGTACGAGTACGAATTACGAGCACGAAATCCGATGTCCGATGTCCGACGTCCACCGCCCGTTTTTTGATACAATGGTAACCCGGCGGGCGGGGCAGGGACGGCGACGGCGCCGCCTCCGCCGGCGAAATTCATCCGGAGGAACACCATGAAGAAAATCGTCTTCCTGCGCCACGGCGAGAGCACGTGGAATAAAGAGAACCGGTTCACCGGCTGGACCGACGTGGACCTGTCCGACAAGGGCGTGGCCGAGGCCACCCTGGCGGGCGAGACGCTGCTCAAGGAGGGCTACGGCTTCGACGTCGCCTACACGTCGGTGCTGAAACGGGCCATCCGCACCCTGTGGATCACCTTGGAGAAGATGGACCTGATGTGGATCCCGGTGGTTCGTTCCTGGCGCCTCAACGAGCGCCACTACGGCGCTCTCCAGGGGCTGAACAAGGCGGAGACGGCGGCGAAGTTCGGCGAGGAGCAGGTCAAGCTGTGGCGCCGCGCCTACGCCGTGCAGCCGCCGGCGCTGGAGCCGGCCGATCCGCGCTTCCCCGGCCACGATCCCCGCTACCGCGGCCTCGACGACGCCGACCTGCCCCGGACCGAGTGCCTCAAGGACACGGTGGCCCGGGTCATGCCGTACTGGGAGGGGATCATCGCCCCGGCGGTGGCCGCGGGCCAGCGCGTCCTGGTGGCGGCCCACGGCAACAGCCTCCGGGCGCTGGTCAAGTACCTGGACGACATTTCCGACGACGAGATCGTCGGACTGAATATCCCCACGGGCGTCCCGCTGGTGTATGAGCTGGACGATCAGATCCGCCCCATTCGTCACTACTACCTGGGCGATCCGGCGGCCATCCAGGCGGCCATCGACGCGGTGGCCAGCCAGGCCAAGGTAAAGAAGTGAACACCGGGTCGCGCGCAATTCCACCGTTCCGTCGGCGGTCCGGCCGGCCGGCCCGCGCCCTGGCCGTCCTGGGGCTGATCGCGCTGGCCGCCGTCGCCGCCGCGCAAGAGGCGACGCCGCCGACCGGAGCGGGCGACGCCGCGATCCTGGAGCGCGTGGGGCGCTACGTCGTCGCCTACCACGAGCAACTGGCCCAGGTGGTGGCCGACGAGCGCTACCTGCAGGTGGCGCCCCAGCTTCCCCTGGGCAACCCGGAACGCACCCGCAGCCTCCGCTCCGAAGTGATCCTGGTGCGCCCCGAGGGGAGCGCCACCTACAAGCTGTTCCGCGATGTGGTCGAGGTGAACGGCCGGCGGGTGCGCGACCGTGAGGATCGCCTGGCCGAGCTGTTCTTCTCCTCGCCCGCCACTATGGACAGGATCGCCGCCGAGAGCAGCCGCTACAACATTGGCCCCGTCATCAGCAACTTCAACGTGCCCACCACCGTGCTGTACTTCCTCGAGCCGGCCAACCAGGCCAATTTTCGCTTTGAGGCGGCCGGCGAGGCGGAGGTGGATGGCGTCCGCACCCGGGTGTACCGCTTCACCGAGACGGCGCAGCCCACCCTGGTCCGTTTCAATTATAAGGATATCCCGTCTGCGGGTGCCGTCTGGGTGGATCCGGCCGACGGCCGGGTGCTGCGCACGCGGCTCCAGATCCAGGCCGCCGACAATCAGGGCCGGCCGCTGAACGTGGAGACCGTCGTCGATTTCCGGCTCGTGCCGGCGCTGGGCCTGCTCGCGCCGGTGGAGATGCGCGAGGAGTACGCCGTCGCCGGCAACGTCGTGTTCACCGGCCGGGCGGTGTACGACAACTTCCGCCGCTTCGCCGTCCAGGTGGATCAATCGGTGGACACCCCGCCGCAATAGAGAGGCAATCCCCGACACCGGCCGGTATCACCACGAAGACACAAAGTACACAAAGAATTTATTTAGTTATTCCGAATCCTGAATCCCACACCAGAACCCAGGCTGTCCTTTGTGTTCTTGGTGCCTTTGTGGTGACTCCTTCCGCCCCGGCCCGTTTCACCGATTGAGCTCCGCCAGCTCGTCGCGGGAGAACCGGTTCAGCCAATACGTGGGATTGTACGGCACGGGCGCGCCGCCCAGGGCGGTGCGGTCGCCCAGCCGGGCGCGGATGACCGCGTGGAGGTAGCGGCTGTTGGTGTCGGCCCGCGCGGCGTCCAGCGCCGGCAGGTCCGCCGCGGCCCCCTTGAACTCCCCGGCCAGCACCTGGAAATAGATCCGGTACAGCTTCAGCAGCGGGTTGTGGGGATAGTGCTCTGACAGCCCGGCGGCGTGACGGGCCCCTTCGCGGGCGGCGGCCGCCGCGCCGCTCGCGTCGCCCAGGCGCCGCCGGGCCAGGGCGCGCAGCCAGTGCCCCTCCATCGCGTATGGGTTTTTCGCCAGCCAGACATCCAGGTGGCGGATGGCTGTCGCCGAATCGCCGCCGGCGTAGGCGGCTTCGGCGGCGCACAGGATGAGCAGGTGAAAGCGGTACCGGGTAAACCCATCCTCCAGGACGCGAACCGCGCCGGCGGTGTCATTTCGGGACATGAGCCACCAGCCCTCGATGATGTTCCGCGTCAGCCCGGACGTGTAGACGCGGGGCAGGTCGTGATAGGCCGCCTCCGCGAGCGCCGTGTCCGACAGCATGGTGCCCACCACCACCTGGTTCAGGAGCGGCCGGGCGTCCAGCGGGGTGCGCGACCGGGCCTGGCGGTAGGATTCGAGCGAGGCGGCGGTGCGTCCATGGAACAGATGGGCCCACCCATGGAGCACCATGTCCCGTCCGACGCCGCCGGCCGATACGACGTCGTCGCCGGCTGCGCTGATGTCATAGGTGTAGAGGTGATAGGCCAGCCGGGCATTGAGCAGCTCGGCGGAGGAGGCGTTGTGGCGCTGACCCAGCTCGATGTAGCGCGCCGCCTCGTCCAGGTAGGCCGGATCATAATCCAGGCCCAGGTTGCGGTACTGCAGGTAGGCGAACACCGTCCGCTCGTAGGCCGGAATGAAATCGGGGGCGATCTCGATGCACCGCCGCAGACTGGCGATGGCCGGCTCCAACTGGTCCGGGTCGTACGCCCCCAGGAGCAGGCTGCCGCGGGTGTAAGCGTCGAACGCCTCGCGGCCGGGGAAGGGAAGCTTGGCGGCCTCCACGTAGACGCCGGCGGCCCGGGCGGCGCCCGTGGCGATCCGGGGCGGGATGTCGTAGATGGTATTGATGTCGCCCTGGATATTTTCCGACCAGCGCACGTTGCCGTCGGCGGCGTCGGTCATCTTGAAGGAGACGATGATCCGGTCCCCCGTCTGGAGCAACGTGCCGTCGATCACGAACCGGACGTTCTGCTCGCGGAACAACTCCGCCTGCTGCGCGGAGGACTCGAAGCGGCGCCCCTCGGGCAGGGAGAGCACCCGCAGGTCCGGCGAGCGGCTCAGGGCGGCGGCCAGCTCGCCGGCGACCACGCCGGCCAGCGCCCGGCTCTCGTCGCCGGAGCTCTGGATGGGCAGGATGAACAGGGTCAACGAGTCGCCGGGCCGGGGCGGCGGCGGGCGGAGCCATAGGAACCACGCGCCGACGGCCGCCGCCGCAGCCAGCGCCGCGGCGGCCAGGATCAGCGTCAGCCGCCGCCGGCGGCGGCGCAGCCGGACGGCGGCGCGGCGGATGGTGGTGTCGGCGCGCGTGTCCTCCTCGGCCAGCGCGCGCAGGTCGGCCAGCAGTTCGCCGGCGGAGGCGTAGCGCGTTTCCCGGTCCTTGGCCAGCAGGATCTCGATGATCTGGCGCAGCGGCGCGGGCACGTCCGCCTCGCGCGGCAGCTCGCGGGGCGGCTCGTTGGCGATGGCCACGATGGTGGCCAGCGGCGACGGGCCCTCGAAGGGGCGGGCGCCGCTGAGCATCTCGTAGAAGATCACGCCCAATGAGAACAGGTCGCTCCGCTCGTCCACCGGCTCGCTGCGGGCCTGCTCCGGCGACAGGTAGGCCACCGTGCCGATGATGTTGCCCGTGGCCGTGAAATCGTCGGCCTGGTCGAGGCGGTCCCGCAGCACGCCGCGCGTCACCTTGGCCAGCCCGAAGTCCACCAGCTTGACGCGGCCGTCCCGGTCCGTGAGGATGTTGCCGGGCTTGAGGTCGCGGTGAAGGATCCCCTGGCGGTGCGCCTCCTCGACGGCGGCGGTGATCTGGATCATGAGCCGCAGCTTGCCCGTCAGGTCGGTCGGCGTGGCGCGGAGGTACGCGGTCAGGGTGGGGCCCTCGACGTACTCCATGACGATGAACGGCACGTCGCCGTGCTCGCCGATGTGGAAGACGGTGGCGATGTTCGGGTGGTTCAGCGCGGAGAGCGCCTGCGCCTCGAGCAGGAAGCGCTTGCGGGAGGTGTCGTCGTCGAGGTGGGTGTCGGACAGGAACTTGATGGCTACGGTCCGCTTCAGGCTCAGGTCCAGCGCCCGGTAGACCTGGCTCTGCCCGCCCTGGCCGAGCCGCTCCTCGATCCGGTAGTTGCCGACAACCGCGCCGCGCTCAAAATCCATGGCGACATTTTACAGTAAACGGTGAATGGTGAACAGTAAACGGTGAATCGGTGAGTCGGTGAGTCGG
>CALAMB010000452.1 GCA_937925645.1 uncultured Acidobacteriota bacterium | reverse complement strand
GCTACGTCCGGATCGACTTCGGCCAGTCGCTGCTCCCGTCGCGCAACCGCTACCTGGAGGCGGTGATGCCGCTCTGGCACCTGCGCCGGTTCTTCCCCGCCGACGGGACCGGCGGCTATGAGGAGCCGCCGGTGGTGGCCGCCGTGGCCCGCGGTTTCACCGGCATCGCCGCGACGGCGCGGCGCGAGCGCGCCGCCGTCGCGCGGTGCCTGGAAGCGGCGGTGGGGCTGTCCCTGCCCGAGATGGACGGCGAGGCGCCGGATCCCCGGGTGACGCTCGATCACGTGACGGCGGTCGCGGCGGAACTGGCGGCGGGCCCGGGGTCGGCGGCGGCGTTCAACGAACTGTACAATCGGTTCTACCAGGGCTTCTGGCAGGTGGGCGGCTGGCAGGAGCACCTCCCGCCCGCCGACCACCGCCACGAGCTGAGCGCCGACGAATTTCACGGCCTGCTGCCGGAGCGCGATTGGATCGGGGAGAAACGGTGAATGGGTGAATCGGTGAATGGGTGAATAGCCTGATCTCTGTTCGTAATTCGTAATCGTGCTCGTAATCGTAATTCGTAATCGTAATCGTCATCGAGGCTCGAGACTTGAGGCTCGTTCCCGTAATGCGGACATTGGAAATCGAACATCGGACTTCGGAATTCGATGACAGGAATCCGAGTCCGAGCGCATCCTGTCCGTTTCCGGACAGGCCGTGTCCGCTTCTCAGACAACGCGAATGTCCGGCAAGGGGACTGAGTTGAGTGATTCACCGGCGGATGGTTCATCCTGCCCTCGGTAATCCTTGTTGTAACCTCTTTACCATCAATGTAAAACCTGGTTCAGGTTTGCGGGTGGGGTAGCGGCCGGTTCGGCGGAATCCGTCCCCGCTCGGGAACTGGTATGCCGGTTGCATATGTAGAGGTGTTAGATATGTAAAGTGAGGAAATATGACATCAAAAGCCCTGATCGCCGCTTCGGCCAAACCCATCATCCTGTCGCTCCTCCTGACGGGTGAAAGTTACGGGTACGAGATCATGCAGCGGGTCCGCCGGGTGTCGGGCGGCCACCTTGGCTGGTCCAGCGCCATGCTCTACCCCGTGCTCCACCGGCTCGAGAAGGACGGGCTCATCCGCTCCGAGTGGAAGCTCTCCGGAGAGGGGCGGATGCGCAAGTACTACACGCTGACCGACGCCGGGCGCCTGGGGCTGGCGACCGAAAAGGACGACTGGACCGCCGTCACGGCCTCGCTGGCCCGGCTCTGGGGCCGTATCGAAGCGGCGGAGGAGTAGGGGGGCGCCATGTTCGATCTGGAAGACTCCATCCGGCAGTGGAAGCGGGAGCTGGCAGCCAGCTCGGCGCTGGAGGACGGCTATGTCGCGGAGCTTGAGGCGGGACTGCGGGACGAAGTGGCCGCCCGCGTGCGTTCGGGCCAGGCGGAAGAGGCGGCGTTCCGCGAGGCGGTGGCGGGGATGGGGGACGTCGAGGCGGTAGGCGCCGAGTTTCACAAGGTGCACACCACTCGCCGCTCCGGGCGTCCGCCCTGGCAGGCGCCCTGCTTCCTGCCGTCGCTCGTGTGGAACATGGTCAAGGTCGCCGTGCGGCAGATGCGCCGCTACAAGGGGTACGCCCTGATCCACGTGGCCGGGCTGACGGTGGGCATGCTCTGCTTCCTGCTCATCACGGTCTGGGTGCGGGACGAGCTGAGCTTCGACGGCTTCCACGTCCACAAGGACCGGGTCTACCGAGTGCTGTACGCCGAGCGCGACGGCGGCCTGCACACCGCGGTGTCGTACGCGCTGCCGCCCGGGATGGCCGCGGAGATCCCCGAGGTGGAGGCGAGCGCCCGGGTGTGGCCCTGGACCGGCTCCCTGGTGATCCGCGGCGACGTCCGCCACCAGGAGGACGCCATCCACCTGACCGATCCCGATTTTTTCCGGATATTCAGCTTCGAGTTCGTCCGCGGGGCCCCGGAAACGGCGCTCCCCGACCTGCACTCGGTGGTCCTGACCGAGTCCGCCGCGCGGCGGTACTTCGGGGACGACGAACCGCTCGGCCAGACTTTGCATGTCGCGGAGATCGACGAGGACTTTCGGGTCACCGGCGTCATCCGGGACCTGCCGCCCAACTCCCACCTGCAGTTCGAGCTAGTGGGCCGGGTGGAATGGCTGGGCGAGGACCGGCTGGCGCGGTGGGAGGAGTGGGTGGCGCCCGCCTACGTCATGCTCCGGCCGGGGGCGTCCGCCGAAGCGGTGGAGGCCAAGGCGGCGTCTCTGTTCCGGAGGGAGCTGGGCGAGATGCAGCGGATGATCTCGCCGGTGCTGCAGCCGTTGCCCCAGGTCCACCTCCGCGAGGACGGGACGCCGGCGAACCTGAGCCGGGTGGTCATCTTCTCAGGCATCGCGCTGTTGATCCTGATCGTCGCCTGCGTCAATTTCATGAACCTGAGCACCATGCGGGCCACGCTCCGGGCGCGGGAGGTGGGCCTGCGCAAGGTGGTGGGCGCCTCCCGCCTGTTGGTGGCCGCCCAGTTCATCGCCGAGGCGATGGTGTTGGCGGTGCTGTCCATGGGGCTGGCGGTGCTCGGCGGCTATCTTCTCCTGCCGATTGTGAACGAGGCGGCGGGCCTGTCGCTGCGACTATTCGGCGACGACGCGTGGGGGATGTTCGCCATCCTGGCGGCGGCGACGCTGGTCACCGGACTGGTCTCCGGCAGCTACCCGGCGTTCGTGCTGTCGGCCTTCCGCCCCGCCGACACCCTGCGCAGCCGCGCCGTCGGCGGCCGCGGCGGCGTACTGTTCCGCAAGGTCCTCATCGTCTTCCAGCTCACCGTTTCGGTGGGGCTGATCCTGTGCACCCTCGTCGTGGCCCGGCAGCTCCGGTACATTCAGGACAAGGACCTGGGGCTGAACCGGCACCAGGTGGTGGTCCTGTTCAACAACCCGCGGCTGAACCGGGATTTCGACGCGTTCAAGGCGCAGCTCGAGTCACGCGCCGGGATCGTGCGCGTCACCGCCGCCTCTCAGAATCCCACCGATGTGGGCACGGGACTGGGCGTGTGGCCCGAGGGAGGGACGGACCGGGACCAGATCGGATTCGGCTACTGCGACGTGGATTACGATTTCTTCGAGACCTTCCGGATGACTGTCGTGCGGGGCCGGGCATTCTCGCGGGCTTTCCCCGCCGACGCCGCTGAGGGTTGCCTGATCAACGAGAAGGCGGCCGCCGCGCTGGGGTGGCCCGATCCGGTGGGTCGCCGCCTCCACTTCAACCATCCCGGTGTCGATCCGGACCGCCAGCGGCTGCGCGTCATCGGCGTGGTGCGGGATTTCCACTCCCGGCCGCTGCGCGAGGCGGTGCGGCCGTTCCTGTTCCGGATGTATCGCCCCTGGCACTCCCGGGTGTTCATCCGGGTGAGGCCGGACCGCGTTCCGGAAGCGTTGGCGGCGATCGGGGAGGTGTTCGGCGCGTTCGCGCCCGAGTACCCCTTCCGCTATATTTTTTTGAGCGAGTTGTATCAGCGGCAATACCGGGCCGATCACCAGTTGGGGCTGCTGTTCGACCTGTTCAGCCTGCTGGCGTGCTTCGTGGCCGGCCTGGGGCTGTTCGGCTTGTCCGCGTTTACGGCGGAGCGGATGACCAAGGAGATCGGCGTCCGCAAGGTGTGCGGTGCGCCGACGCGGGATATCGCCACCTTGATCCTGCGGAAGTACGCGGGCCTTGTCCTGACGGCCAACCTGCTGGCCTGGCTGGCCGGATACCTGCTGATGACGGCGTGGCTGAATCAGTTCGCCTACCGGGTGTCGATCGGCCCTGGCGTATTCCTCGCTGCCTCCGGGCTGATGGTGATGGTGGTGGGGGTGTCGATGGGGTACCGGACGTACCGGGCGGCAGCGGCCCGGCCGGTGGACGCGCTCCGTTACGAATGACCCATCGGGCGGGTCTCCGTACGGGTGGATTGACAAATCACGGCGGGGTGCCATACTGGGGCCGGCCCGCAGGGATGGGCGACGACCGAGGTTGAGGCGCGAGGTGCGATGGGCGAAGACATTCTCATCCAGGCGGCGAGGTTTTCACCGGACGGACGGCGGGTGCTCACCGGCAGCGTGGACGGGGTGCTGGCGGAGTGGGACGCGAAAAGCGCACGGCGCCGCCGCCTTCTGCTGGATCCGGAGGGAAACGAGGATCCCCCGGCGGCGCCCCGCGCCGGCGCCCTTGGGGAAGGGGCTCCGCTTCCCGGGGCGAACCCACTTGAGGCCGTCCGCGGCGGCTCCATCACGGCGGTCGCCTGGTTCCCCGACGGCCGGCGCTTTGCCGCGGCCGCCGCCAACGGCTGGGCCGCGATCTGGGACGCCGGGTCCGGCCAGGCGCTCTGCGCCTGGGAGGCGGACGCCACGGCTGTCGTTGTGATCGAGATTTCTCCCGACGGCCGGTGGCTGGCCACCGGCAGTTGCGAAACCGGCACCACCACGCTGCGAGTCTGGCGGATCGGGGAATCGTGGGCGGAACCCCCCGTCGAGGCGTTTTCGAGCGACCGCATGATCGGCGGCGTCTTCTCGCTGGCGTTCTCTTCCGACAACCGCTTCTTGGCCTCGGGTGGATGGGGCTTCTCCGGGTACAGTGCGCCCATGATCTACGACGTGGCGACCGGCGAGCGGGTCAACACGCTGCTCTGGGACGCCAGCCGCGCCATCCGTTTCTCGCCGGACGGCCGGCAGCTGGCCACCGGCGACGAATTCGGCCTGGTGAGCATCTGGGACATCGCCGGGCGGGCACGGACCATGGAGCGCAAGGCCCACGACGGGATCGTCAGCCTCGTCCTGTTCTCGCCTGACGGGCGGTCGCTTCTGTCGGGCAGCTGCGACGGCGGCCTGAAGGTCTGGGACGCCGAAAGCGGGGAACTCCGGACCGAACAGGCGTTCGACGGCCTGGTCCTGGACGGCCGGTTCGAGGGGGACGACTGCAGCGCCAATGTCGTCACCGGCGTCCGGGGCGAAGAGCGCCCGCGAATCCATCACGTGAGGTTCTGACCCGTCAGGCCTCGTCGGGAGGGACCGGAAAAGGACCATCCGTCCCGTCACCGTAGCACCAGGGGATGAGTGCCCGTATCGCCGCGGGGTCGGCAATGACCGGCTCCATTTCGAACATGCCGAAATTGCCGGTCGCCGCCACCTCCGGCGCCCGTGCCGGGTCGCCCAGGGCGACGATGACCGCGCCGGTGCACTCGATGGGTAGCGCGTTGTAACGCTCGGCCAACTCCCGGTCCAGGCGGCCGGCGCAATCCGGATCGGCGGCGTTCGGCTGCCGCAGGTCCACCGCGGGAAGGCGATGACGTTCGATGAGCGCGGCGATCGGTGGCGGCCAATCCGTGCGGCGGCTCCTCTGGACGCCGAGCGTCGCCAGCCGGTGGGCGATCCGCGGGATTTCATCCCACGGGTCGCCCGGCGACAGCGCCAGCGGATCGGCAAGGGTGAGTGTCCGGCCCGTCTCGCCCGCTTGGCGGAGCAGGCCGGCGGCCGTCATCCCGCACAGTACCGGCAGCAGCGGTTTTCCCAGGTTCAGGCTCCATTCGAGGTCGCTCCCGAACCAGGGCCGGGCCCCCGGCGCGCCGGCGCCGGGGGTTACGACCGCCAGCACCGCCGCGCACTCCTGCAGCCGCCGCTCGTTCTGCCCCGCGAACGAGGGGCCGTGGCAGCCGTCGCGTCAGCGGTACCAGGTGCGGAACCCGTGGATCTCGAGCCCCCGCGCCAGGGTCCGGGCCAGCTCCTCGCCGTCCGGGGCGTAGGTGATGAAGACGAAGCTCATGGGCATCCTTCGGACATTGGACATCGGACATCGGAAATCAAACCTGGGGTCGGGGACCTGGGACCTGGGTTCTGGCTCCTGGCTCACAGAACTCAGATCCCATTCACCTGTCGACCCATTCAATGATCTTCCGTGGCAACATCGGGCGGCGGGTACGCTGGATGTGCCCTCACGGCACCTCATTCCTGCCCGCCGACAGACGGTGCGCGCAATCGTAATGAATGAACCTCTATTCTTTGATCCGGAACACCGGCAGGCGCAACCCCCAGACGATGGCCAGCAGCCGGAGCAGCACCACCACCGCGAGCCCGATCAGCGCGGCGGCGTCCCGGCCGACGCCCGCCGCCTGAAGCGCCACGTAGACCGTCGAGCCGGCGATGGCCGCGGTGGCGTAGATGTCGCGGCGCAGGATCAGCGGGATCTCGGCGCTCAGCACGTCGCGCACCATGCCGCCGGCCACGCCGGTCATGGTGCCCATGGCCACGGCGATGAGCGGCGCCACGTGGGCGGCCTCGGCGATGCGGGTGCCCGTGATGGTGAACAGAGCCAGCCCCAGGGCGTCGGCGATCGCCAGCGCCCGGCCGGGCGGCTGGCGGTGGCGGACGTACAGGAGCGTGACCAGCGCGGCGATGGCGATCACCACCAGGTACACCGGGTCGGCGATCCAGAAGATGGGGTGGCGGTCCAGGAGGATGTCGCGTAGCGTGCCGCCGCCGATGGCGGTGACCACGGCGATCACCAGCACGCCCAGCAGGTCCAGCCCCTTGCGCCCGGCGGACAGGGCGCCGCTCGCGGCGAACACCGCTACGCCGAGCAGGTCAAGCACGTGAAGCAGGGTCGCAGGTTGCTGGAACATCGGCGGAGATGATAATACAAGGAGACGGCCGCCGTCCAGCGGGATCGCGGGCGGCGGCGGCCGGCCGGCGCGTCAGCGGTCACGCACGGCGAAGCGGCGAACGTCCTCGGTCCAGGGCGGCGCCGCGGCGATGGCGTCGGGCACCGCCTCGGGCTCGGCGACCACCTGCCACATGGCCCGGTGACGCTCGTCCATGAAGCGCTCGGCGATGGCCTGCTCCAGCAGCCGGACCAGCGGCTCGAAGTAATCCCGGGTGTTGACCAGGATGATCGGGTTCAGGTAGAGCCCCAGCCGCTTGAGCGTGATGGCTTCCAGCAGCTCCTCCAGCGTGCCGCAGCCGCCCGGCAGCGCCACGGCGGCGGCGCTTTCGGCCAGCATGAGGTGTTTCCGGACGCGCATGTCTTCCACCAGGCGGAGTTCCGTGAGGCCGGGGTGGCCCCACTCCAGGTCGGCCATGAAGCGGGGGAGCACGCCGGTGATGCGGCCGCCGCGGGAGAGCGCGCCGTCGGCGAGCGCGCCCATGGAACCCACCCCGCCGCCGCCGTAGATGACGGGAAAGCCGCGGTCGGCCAGTGTCACGCCCAGTCGGAACGCGGCGTCGCGGTAGGCGGCGTCGGCCGCCGGGCTCGAGGCGCAGTAGACGCAGACGGGTGATCGGTTTTCCGTTTGAATCATGAACAGCTCCGCTCGCCGGCCGCTTGCCCGGGCCGGACCGACCCACTATATGATTCCGGAGAGGCGGATACAAGCCCCAGGACACCGGCGACTGCGGAGGACGTGACGACGGACTCCGGGAATCTAGGCGGGCGCTTCCGGAGTGGGCTTGGGTCGGGTTGCCCACCAGGCCGCGAGGAAAAGGATGGCGAAGACCAGGTCCACGCCGGCGGCCGGCACCATGCTGAAATCCGTCCGCCCGGCGGCGAACAGCCAGGTGATGCTGACGAAGCCCAGGGATTTGACCAGGAAGGCCGGGAGCATGACGGGGCGGTAGCGGGCCGGGTCGGTGGCCAGGACGAGGTAGAGAATCTGCCAGACGAGATTGATGCCGATAAAACCGTAATAAAAGACGGGATACACCAGGCCGGGGGCCATCCGGTGTTCCATGCAGTACATCGGCGCCATGACGAGAATCCCGAAAATACCAGCGATCCGGAACACCCATCGGGCGAATGTCATGGCGATGCTCCTCCGCGTAAGTTGCATTCCACCGAGTCCGGCACCCGCGTCGTTCCGGATCCGGCCGGCGGGCCGATGCGGTACCGCCGTCTGGCGGGCAGGCAAGGACATGCCCCACACTCTGGATGTACGCCGACCGGGCGTCGGTTGTTCCCGGGCCGGCCAGGCGGGAGGATCAACGCCGCTGGTACACGGCCACGCCCTCGGTCGCCGGCGTCGGATCGGGCTCGCCGTGGATGTAGAGCCGGTCGGCCTTGGGGTCGAAGGCGTAGTGGAACAGGATGAGCTGCCCCAGCTCGCACGTCTGGCCGATCTTTCCCTCCGCCACCAGCACGGCGCAGTCCTCGCTCTGGGGCAGGCGCAGCCCGCCGCCCATGGTGAAGGAGTCGCCGGTGATGACCACGTCGGAGGAATCGATAGGGACGAATTCGTTGGTTTCCGGATCGATGGGCCGCCAGGTGCCCACGAGCCGCTCGTCCACCACCGGTGTTCGGGCCGCCGCGGGGTTGTCGGCGCCCGCCCACGCGCCGGCCGCCACACACAGCAGGACAGATGACAGGACAATGAGCCGCATGATTCCCTCCTTGTATCCCGAGTGTTTCATCCGGCCATGACGGCGGATCGCTCCCTATCCGCCGATGACCACGGTCCAGGGGCGCACGCGCCACTCGGCGATGAGGCCGTTTTGCACGTACGGGTCGTTCTCGACGAACGCCTCGGCCACGCGGGGCGAGTCGCCGCGGAACACCAGCAGCGCGCCGTCGGCGGGCTCGGCGAAGGCGCCGGCCAGCAGGAGCTCGCCGCGGGCGCGCGCCGCCTCGGCCAGCGCCAGGTGGGCTTCGCGAAACGGCGCCCGCCGCTCCACGTAGTTTGCCACCGTGGTGTAGAAAAGCAGATAGTGGGTCATGGCAGACTCCGGGGGATGTCGCTCGGCGGCGCGCCGGGCGCGGTAGGCGTGCAGGGCGGCGGTCAGGGACGCGCCGGCGCCGAATGCTCCGGCGATGAGGGTGATCAGGCCGGCCGTGCTCGTCGTGCCCGCCAGCGACTGCAACGCCGCGGCGGCGGACGCCAGGAAGCAGGCCAGGACGATCAGGTTCAGCAACAACTGGCGGCGGGACGTGGTCATGCGTACTCTCCTTGGTCGAATGCGCCGGCGGCGCCGAGCTGGTCCAGCAGGTCGAGGCCGTCCCACTCGCCCCAGCGTTCGGTGATCCGCCCGCCGGCGATGCGGATGATCTCGATGCCGCGGAAGGTGATCCGGCGCCCCGTAGGCGCCGCGCCGAGGAAATCGCCGCGGTGGGTGCCGGTCGCGGTCCAGCGGATGGCCACCGTGGCGGTGGCGGTGTCCACCACCAGGTCGTCGGTGACCGCCTCGAAATCGGGGAACGCGGCGAACAGCTCGGCCACGCCCGCCGCGTAGGCGGCCGGTCCCGGATCGCGGCCGGCGGGCGATCGGTCCATGAATTCGGGTGCGTGCAATTCGCCGATGGCCGCCAGGTCGCGCCGCCGCCAGACCCGCTCCATCCAGTCGGCGGCGACGGCGGCCAGAGCGGCGTACTCCGGGTCGGGTGAGGTGTGGTGTGCCATCATGTCGACGATCCTCCCGATGATGCGATAACGTCTGGCGGCGGCGGAAGGGTGCCGGAATCCAGCGCCACCTCGTCCGGGACGTTAGTCGTCCCGCGGCGTGTAGCCGCCCAGATATTCGAGCTTCGGCCGGACGAGCACGTCCCATGCCTTGGAATCGTCGAAGTATAACCCTACGATCGCCACCAGAAATGTTTTCTTGCCCTGACGGGTGATAAAAACGTTGCCGGCGGGTCCCGCCCGGCCCGGGACGACGGCGCAATACGACTCATCGCCCCAGCGGTAGAAATCGGGAACCTCCCGGAGGGAGACGCCGCCGATCTGGGTGCCGACGCCGATGCCGCCCCGGAGCAGGCGGTAGCTGTCGATGGCGTCAGCCACGCTGTTTTCGAAACCGGCGATGGAGTGGATGGAGAATGTCTCGGAGGCGTCATCGGGCGTCTCGAACGCGTATTCGACTTCCAGCGATCCGTCGAAATAGCGGTTTCGCCGGAACGTTTCCTGGCCCTGGAGCGTGTTGGGATCGATGCCGAATCCGGCCAGGTCCTGCTTGGTGACCAGCAAGGGCCGGTCCGCTACGCGGACGCGGCTCTCGGTGCAGCCGGCCAGGAGCGCCGCCGCCAGGACCAGGCCGAGCGCGGCGCCGCCCCGCTGCGGGTGCTGGCGCCTAGCCATGGTCCGTCTCCCCAGTGGGTCCGCCGTCCGGAGCCGCGCCGTGCGGACCCGCCCCGGTCCTCCCCGGGACCACCTTGATGTCGTACGGATGGTGAAATCCCCGCATGAACCCGGCGGCGCCGATGACCTCGAGCCGCCAGCGGATGTGGCCGTCGGGGTGGGTGGGGCCGGAGGGCCGGGCGTCGT
>CALAMB010000451.1 GCA_937925645.1 uncultured Acidobacteriota bacterium | reverse complement strand
GTAGAAGGCGCAGAACTCGGCCGGGTGCTCCGCGGCGCGGTCGCCCAGCGCCGCCTCCAGGGAAAAATCCTGCGCCAGCCGGTCCAGTTCGCGGACTTCGTCCGGCGCCAGCTGGCTCCGTCGCCGGAGTTCCCAGGCCGCCTTCCAGCACAGGGCCAGTGTGTACGGGTCCCCGCGCTCCGCCGCCGCCCGCACCGGTTCCGGCCATGGGGCGTCCGTCCCCGCCAGCCCCGCGGCCAGCTCCGCGGCGGCCTCGAGCCGGCCCTGGTCCAGGTAGAGGTGGCCCAGAAAATTTCGCTCCACCCGCTCCTCGCCCTTCCGTTCGAACAGCTCCACCGCGCGGTTGAAGCAGGTCTCGGCGCGGCTGAACCGCTCGCCGGAAGCATCCAGCGGCGCCTGGAAGGCCAGCGCCTGTCCCAGCGAGCCGTACAGCTCGCCGAGGAGCTGGTCGCGGCCGGGCCGCACGCCGAAGAATTGTTCCAGGGCGCCCATCTCCGACTCCCGCAGCCGGATGCAGCTCTCCAGCAGGCGCTGGGCCTCCCGGAATTGGAACATGTTGGCGTGGTAGACGCTCCGGTGGTTGAGAAAGTCGAGGTAGAGGGCCGCCCCCTCCGGCGTCCGGCACACCGTCTCCCGCATCGCCTCGCCGGCGACCATGGCGTCGGCGGCCCGGTCGAGGCGGCCCTGGTGGTTGGCGCAGGCCAGGAGGTCGCGCTGCACCCGGAAGCGCAGGGCCGCCAGCCCCGGCTCCTGCGGGCTGTCCGTCCAGAGGCGCTCCAGCGGCGCCGCGAGCCGCTCCAGGATCCGGCGGGCCGTCTCCTCGTAGCCCGAGCGGCGCAGCAGGTAGCGCCGGGCGGCGCTCTCGATGAGTTCCAGTTGCGCTTCCGCCGGCTCTTTCAGCAGCCGGTCCGTGGCCGCCTCGAGCAGTCGGCGGGTCGGTTCGGTGTAGTAGGGGTGGGCGGCCAGCGCCTCCACCGCCGACCAGTCGGCGATGATGCCGGCGGCGTCGCCGTGGCGCAGGCGGCGGAACAGGCCGCGGTAGAGGTCGTCGAGCGGGCCGTACACGAACCGGTGGCGGGCGTGCCGGGCCGCCGCCGCGGCCAGCTCCTTCAGGTTCCGGGCGTCGCCGAGGCCGGGCGCGTTCCGCCCGGTGAACGGGGCCAGGTCGTCGGCGGGCAGGAACTGCCCCAGCAGGTTGCTCAGGAAGTCGGCGAGCTGATGAAAGGGGCCGCCCGCCGTCACCGCGACCACGTGGAGCGAGCCCAACTCGTTCGCCCGCGGGGTGCCGACCGCCTCCAGGGCCGCCTGACGCAACGCCCCCAGCAGGTAGCCGTCCCGCACCAGCCGGTACAGCATATTGCCATGCTCGTCTCGCCGGTCGTCCACCTGCTCGAAGCCGAGTTGGGCCAGGATCTCCTGGGCGCCGCGGTCGCCGGGCGGGACGGGGAAGAGCCGGCTGGCCGCCTGGACGGCGTACGCGTCGGCCTCGCGGAGGTTCCAGGCGTTGCCGAACAGCAGGTTTTCCAGCAGCCGCGTCACCATGGACAGGTACCGGTTCCCGCCCAGCGCGTCGGCGGCGAACTGCGGCACGTTCAGCACATCCTGCCCATACCGGATGTAGCAGAATTCGACGCCGCGGCGGGCCAGCGCCGGGAGCAGCTCCCGGTAGAGGGCCAACCGCCGGCTGGCGATCTCGGCGCCCCGCCGGTGCAGCGCGTCGTGGCCGCGGAGGATCCGCACCACTTCGGCCTCCAGCGCCGCTTCGTCGACGCCCACCGGGATCATCACCCCGGCCACCACCGGACGCTCCGCCGCCGCGGCGCCCCCTTCGAAGCGCCCGCTCTCGTCCAGGTAGACCACCCACTGGTTCATGCGTCGATCCCCTCCGTGAAATCGGGATTCAGCTGATACCGGCCGAAGCCGAAGGCGGTGGCCTTGCCGGCGTGGATGATCTGGCCGATCTCCAGGAACGGGAGGACGGGCTTCAACTCTCCGCCGATGCGCAGGAAGCCGGTCAGCCCGCTGAGCCGGACGTCGCGGTGCTGGCGCCCCGACCAGCGCAGCCACCCCGTGACCCGGCAGTCCGTCTCCAGGGTGCGGACCGCCCGCGCCAGGTCGAGCACCGGCCGGATGTCCCACGGTTCGTCGGCGCCGCAGTGGTAGTGGGCCAGCAGCTTGATCCGGCGCACCAGGGCCCGGAAGAAGACGCCGAAGTCGAAATCGTCCACCACCAGCCGGCCGTTGGACTGGAGCCGGAGCGGCGTGACGAATTGCACCACCAGTTCGCCAGGGTCCGGATGGGGGTTGTGCTCCGGAGTCCAGATGAGCGGATGGCTCTCGGCGCTCCCGGACATCCGCCCCTCGACGTACACCGGCCGGCTGCGGGCAGGCCGCACCTCCAGCACCTCGTCGAGCCGGAACCGGCCGCGGCCGGGCCCCAGCCCGCGGCGGCCCATCTCCTCCACGGCCACGATGAAATACGGCAGATACGCCAGCGCGCGCCCGATGAGCACGAAGTGGAAATCGAGGCGGTCGCCGGCTCGCAGCTCCGCCGGGCTGTCCCAGGGAGGGCAGAGCACGAACGGATGCGGAGCGTAGCTCCCGCCATGGCCCGTCACTTCCGGCTCCGGTCCGAGCGGGGTTTCGAAGATGTAGGAGTAGGCGCAGGTGCGCCGGAGCAGGCAGGCGTCGCACGGAGCGTCCCGGAAGATGCAGACCCGCCGGCGGAAGGCGCGGCCGAACGCGCCCCGCAGCGCCGAGCCGAAGAACTCCGGCAGGCTGACCGGCTCGGCCGCCTGGATGGAGAAGCGGAATTCCTTGAGTTCCAACCGGGGAATCATGACGCCCGTACTATAACAGCCCGCGGGGCCGCGGACAAGGTTCTCGCCGCCCCGTTCCCGTTGCCGGTGCGCGGGGTTCGGCCGCGTTGGCCTGCCGCGCCGCTGTCAGCTCCAGCATGATCCCCAGCACGCCGGCATGGAACCACCGGAGGGCCTCCCGGCGGTCGTCGGGCCGGTGGTCCGGGTCGCCGGTGAGCGCGGCGGCATCTTCCAGGATCCATCCAAGGCTCAGGCGCTGTGCCGCGTGGGGCAGTCCCGCTGCGGCCCGCCGGAATGAATCGGTGGGCAGCTCCCCTTCGGCCACGTCGTGCGCGTCCCGCAGGAGCCGGGCGCAGGCCGTGAGCTCCAGCAGCGCGTTCATGGCGGGATCGGCCTGGCAGGCGTTCGGTCCCCCGGCTGCGCGAAGGTCGACCGGCGCGCCCGGGACGCGGACGGTTGAAACGTTGCGGTTCATACTGCCTCCCGTGAGTGTTCAGGCCGGGTGCTGATCGGATGTTCATTCACCGGTCGGCGACGGGCCGCCCACGCTCCGCCGCCCGGTCTTCTCCACCGGGCGGACCCGGATCGCCTCGCCCCCTTTGCGTCCCACGCACGGCAGGAACCGCACCCGCAGCCCCAAGGCCGGCGTGAAGCCCCGGCACGCCGACACATGGACGAAGAAGGTCTCGCCGCCGGATTCGCTATCCGGCTGAACGAAGCCGAAGCCGCGTCCCTCGTCATAGCGCTGAATCCGGCCGGATAAAAAAAGCTCCGGGCGCTCCCCCCTGGGCTCCGATTCGCCTTGCGGCGAATCGGCAGCCGGCGCCCGGAGCCGTTCCAGCCATTCCCTGGCTTCGGGGAAATCCTTGCCGTACGTCTCCTGCCGGTCGCGAATCGCCGTTTCCAGGCACCAGCGCGCCTCGGCGGACGCCCCCCCGCCGCCCAACAGCTTCCCCAGCAGAAACCAGCCGCCGGGATTAGGTTTGGATTGCGCGACCACCGACGCGCCGGCCTCCCACCGGGCCTCCCGCATGTGTCCGCGGGCGGCGAGAAATTCCCCGAAATGCAGATGGTAATACCAGTTGCGTTTTCCGGCCGGGAACGTGCGAAACACTTCCATGGCCTTGTCCGTTTGGCCGGCGGCGTCCAGCGCTCGGGCCAGATGGTCAAAGATGTAGTCCTTGCTCCCGTCCAGCCGGGCCGCCTCGTGAACCGAGCCGATGGCTTCGGCGGTCAGGCCGACGGCTTGCAGCAGCTCGCCCAGATGGTAACGCCGGACGACGTTGCCGGGATCCAGGTCCCAGGACTCGCGGCGCGCGCGGACGCGCTGAGCGATCTTGCCATCCG
>CALAMB010000450.1 GCA_937925645.1 uncultured Acidobacteriota bacterium | reverse complement strand
GCTCGTTCCCGTAATGCGGACATCGGACTTCGGGTCTCGCGGTTCGGGGTTCGCGGTTCGGGTCTTCCCGTTTGTCTGATGCTTCCCGTCTTACGTTTCCCGTCTCCCGTCTCTCGCCTCCCGATTCACCGAATCACCGTTCCCCTGCCCGTGGCACGATCCATCGGTGGGCAACGTGGAGGTACCGCGAGCGGCAGCGAGCGGCGCGAACGCCCAATCGGCACGCTTTACTCCATGCGCCCAACCACTCTGTCTGTGCCGCTTGAATGCCAGTCCGGGATCAAAGGGCAAACCATCGCCGCGGGTTTTGCAACGGCACGCCAGGTCGCGTGACACGCGCTGCCGCTACCGTGATGGAATGGTGTCGCGGCGTCGGGACATCGCGGCGGCTGGCCCCTTGCGCCGCTCGCTGCCGCTCGCGGTACCTCCCGCTTGCCGGCTGCTTGATCTTGTTCATGGCTTCAGTAAAAAATCCTGCCAAAAAATTGGCAGAAAATCGGGAGTAACTGAGTAATCGAAATCGTGATGGTGATCGCAAACCCAGCCGGCATGACATGTACGGGCGTGCGATCAATCGATCACGTCACCTGGGGGCAAAATCCCGGCCCTGGCGGGCCGGGCGCGTGCCTGCGCGAATCATCGTGTCAAAGTAATCGAGCCGTTTGAACGTTGAACGTTGGAATGTTCGCAGGTTCTAAACAGTTGATGGTTGATCGCTGATGGTTCGTGCTCGTAATTCGTAATCGTGATCGTACTCGTCATCGTAATCGTGATCGGACCTGGGTTCTGGGTCCTGGGTCCCAGCCCCGAGATCCCAGCCCCCAGGTCCCATCAACCGCACGAATGGACTCGTTTCCAAATAGCCAATAAAATATATGCAATAATCAATAACCAATAATTCAAAACGACCAATGACAGATGATCAATGACAGGAAGTCCACGCCTGTTCTATAAATATGTCTCTTGACGATACAAGCTGTCCGGGCGCATAAATGGTGAAACGTATCGACAGGAGGAAGATCATGCGCATTGTGGATCCGTTCATGAAGGAGTTGGAGTTCGAGGCCGTGTCCATCCGCAAGATGCTGGCGCGCGTGCCGGCGAAGCATTTCGGCTGGAAGCCCCACGAAAAATCGATGACCCTGCAGCAGCTCGCGTCCCACGTGGCCGACACTCTGAGCTGGGTCAAACCTATCCTGGAGCAGCCCGAGATGAAGATGGTGGGCAAGTACAAGCCGTGGCTGGCCAAGAGCACCGCCGGGCTGGTGGCCCACTTCGAGAAGCACCTGGCCGAGGCGCTGGCGGCGCTGGACGCGTGCAGCGCCGCCGACATGCGGAAGACGTGGGCCCTGAAGTCGGCCGACGCCACCTACATGAAGGCGCCGCGCACCACGGTGATGCGGGGCGTGATCATCAACCATTTGATCCACCACCGCGGCCAACTCTCGGTGTATTTGCGCCTGCTCAACGTCCCGGTGCCGTCCATCTACGGCCCGTCCGCGGACGAGGCGAGCTGACGGATACCGGCCGGCTCA
>CALAMB010000449.1 GCA_937925645.1 uncultured Acidobacteriota bacterium | reverse complement strand
GCGTGCCGATTGGGCTTTCGCGCCGCTCGCTGCCGCTCGCGGTACCTCCACGTTGTCAACCGGTGGATCGTGCACATATCTCAGGCGCTGGGCCGATCAACGAACGACTGGTTGGACGAGTGAATTCCAGATACTTTCATCAATCAATGGGTTCCGGCTACGCTGGGTTGGAGATTACGAGCACGATCACGATTACGAATTACAAGCACGAAATCCGATGTCCGATGTCCGAAGTCCGAAATCCGCGTTACGTGAACGAGCCTCGAGTCTCGAGCCTCTAGCCTCGATTACGATTACGAATCACGATTACGAATTACGAGCACGAATTACAAACGGGTGGATTCTACCGCGCGGCTAGCTTCTCCACAATGCCCGGCAGCGCGGCCACGGCATCCGCCAGCCGCGCCGGGTTCTTGCCGCCGGCCTCGGCCATGGCGGGACGGCCGCCGCCGCTCCCCTCCACGATCGCGGCCAGGTCCTGGGCGAGCTGGCGCGCCGGCAGGCGCTTCGCCTCGCCCTCCGACACCATGATCACCAGCGCCGCCTTGCCGTCGATCTCGGCGCCGAGGGCCACCACCGCCCGCTCGAAGCGGCGGAGCAGCTGGTCGGTCAGCGACCGCAGCGCGTTGCGGTCCACGTCGGTGATCACGCCGGCCGCCACGGCGACGCCGGCCACGGTCTCGGCCCGGGCGGCGATGTCGCCGACGATCCCGGACGCCAGGCGCAGCCGCAGGCGCTCCAGCTCCTTCTGATGGCGGTGGAGGGTCTCCTGCAGCTCCTCGATGTGGGCGGGCAGCTGGTCCGCTTCCACTTTCAGCGCGCGGTGGAGCCGGCCCAGGAGCTGCTCGCTCTCGGCGAACCGCCGGTAGGCGTTGGGGCCGGCGACGGCCTCGATGCGCCGCACGCCCGAGGCGATGCTGCTCTCGGCAAGGATCTTGACCACGCCCATCTGGCCGGTGCGCTCCAGGTGGGTGCCGCCGCAGAGCTCACGGCTGAACCCTTCCACGGCGATGACGCGAACCGTCTCCTGGTACTTTTCCCCGAACAGGGCCATGGCGCCGCTGGCCACCGCCTCGTCGATGGCCATCACGCTGGTCCGGACCGGCCGGTCCCGCCAGATCTGCTCGTTGGCCTCGGCTTCGATGGCCGCCAGCTCGCTCGGGCTCACCGCCGTGTAGTGACTGAAGTCGAACCGCAGCCGGTCGGGAGCCACCAGCGACCCCGCCTGCTTCACGTGCTCGCCGAGCACGTCGCGGAGCGCCGCGTGCAGCAGGTGGGTGGCGGTGTGGTTGCAGGCGGTGGCGAACCGGCGGTCGGCATCCACCGCGGCGGAGACCGTCTCGCCGGGGCGCAGCGCGCCCTGCAGCAGCCGCACCCGGTGCAGGATGACGCCGCCCACCGGCGTCTGCACGTCCTGCACGCGGGCGGTCCCGGTCGCGGTTCGGAGGAAGCCCTGGTCGGCCACCTGGCCGCCGGACTCGGCGTAGAACGGCGTGCGGTCGAGCTGCACGTCCCCCTCTTGCCCTTCAATCAGCTCATCGATCCGCTCGCCGTCCCGCAACAGCGCCACGACGCGGGCGTCGTCGAGCTGCGTCGTCTCGTAGCCGAGGAACACGGCGGGGTTCGTCTCCGCCAGGTCGCGGATGGCGGGCGGAACCGATTTCTGCGCCTCACCCTTCCAACTGGCCCGGGCGCGTTCTTTCTGGCGGGCGAGTTCCGCGGCGAACCCGTCCATGTCGAGGCGCCAGCCCCGTTCCTCGGCGATCTCGGCCAGGAGATCGGTGGGGAAGCCGAAGGTGTCGTAAAGCTTGAAGATGTCCGCTCCGCCGATGGTCACCGCAGCGCCGTTTCGTCCCGCCACCATTTCATCCAGCTTTTTCAGCCCGAAGTCCAAGGTGGAGGAAAATTTCTCCTCCTCGGCCCGCACCACCCGGGCGATGTGATCGCGGCGGCTGACCAGCTCGTCGTAGACGTCGCCCATCCGGTCGGTCACCGTGCCCGCGAGCCGGTGCATGAACGGTTCGTGCAGGCCCAGCATCCGCCCGTGGCGGATGGCCCGCCGCAGGATCTTGCGCAGCACGTAGCCCCGGCCCTCGTTCGAGGGCAGGACGCCGTCGGCCACCAGAAAGGCCCCGGCCCGGCTGTGGTCGGCGATGATCCGGAGCGACAGGTCGGCCCTGGCGTCCGCGCCGTACCGCACCCCGGCGATCTCCTCGGTCTCGCGGATCAGCGGCATGAACAGATCGGTGTCGTAGTTGGAATGCTTCCCCTGGAGCACCGCCGTGAGCCGCTCCAGCCCCATGCCGGTGTCGATGGACGGCGCGGGCAGCGGATGCATCGTCCCGGCCGCGTCGCGTTCGTACTGCATGAAGACCAGGTTCCAGATCTCCAGGTAGCGGCCGCAGTCGCAGGTGGGCCCGCAGTCGGCGTGGCCGGCGGGGCTCGCGCCCAGGTCGTAGAGGATCTCGGAGCAGGGCCCGCACGGGCCGGTGTCGCCCATGGCCCAGAAGTTGTCTTTCTCGCCGAAGCGGAGGATCCGCTCCGCCGGCAGGCCGGTGATGCGGCGCCACAGGCCGTCGGCCTCGTCGTCCGCCTCGAAGATGGTGGGATAGAGCCGGGCGGGATCGAGCCCGTAGATCGTCGTGACCAACTCCCAGGCGAACTCGATGGCCTCCGCCTTGAAGTAGTCGCCGAACGAGAAGTTGCCCAGCATCTCGAAGAACGTGTGGTGCCGGGCGGTCCGGCCCACGTTCTCCAGGTCGTTGTGCTTGCCGCCGGCGCGCATGCACTTCTGGCAGGAGGCGGCCCGGGTGTAGTCGCGGCGCTCCTTGCCCAGGAAGGTGTTTTTGAACTGGTTCATCCCGGCGTTGGTGAAAAGCAGCGTCGGGTCCCCCTCCGGCACCAGCGCGGAGCTGCGCACCAGGCGGTGGCCGCGGGATTCGAAATATTTCAGGAAGCTCTGGCGGATCTCGTTACCGGTCATCGGTGTCGTCCTCTGCGGGAAGTTCGATTGCGGCCAGCCGCTCCCGGATCCGCTCGAAGTCGAACCCGCGGCGGGCCAGATAGGTTTCCAGCCGTTTCAGGTCGGCGACGCGGCGGGGCGGTCCGGCGAGGCGCTGCCACTTGGCCACGGCCTGCTCCAGCACCTCCGCTTCGGGGTGTTCCGCCATCGTCGCGGCCAGGACGCGCTCGGCCACCGCCGCGTCCACGCCGCGCCCCACCAGCTCGTGCCGGATGCGGTGAGGACCCCAGTGCCGCTCGACGGTCCAGGCGCGGGCGCACAGGCCGGCCCAGTGAAAGTCATTAAGATAGTTTAAGGCCTTGAGTTTGTCTATGACTTTTTCAACGGCCGCGGCGTCGGCCGACCGCCGCAGGAGGCGCTCCCGCAGGGCTTTTTCCGGATACCCTTTGCGGGCCAGCAGGCGCACCGCGTACTGGAGGAGGCGGGTGTCGTCCGGAGGCATCAGAGGTTCTGCATGCGCTCCATTTCCTTCTCCATCTCCTCCTGGGCGCTGTCGGCGGTGGAGTAGATGCCCTGGACCCGGAGCTTGAACTCGTCCGGATTGGAGGCATACCCCAAGGCGTCCTCGTAGGAGATGAACCCCCGTTTGTAGAAGCCGAAAATGGACTGGTCGAACGTCTGCATGCTGTACTGGCTGGTGCCGCTGGCGATGGCGGTCTTGATGAATTTGGTCTTGGTCGGATCGTTGATGCAGTTGCGCACGAACTCGGTCACGACGAGCACCTCAATGGCCGGCACGCGACCCTTGCCGTCGGAGCGCCGCAGCAGGCGCATGGAGACGACCGCCCGGAGCAGCGACGCCAGCTGGATGCGGATGTTGTTCTGGTGGTGGGGCGGGAACACGGCGATGATGCGGTTGATGGTCTCGGTGGCGTCCAGGGTGTGCAGGGTCGAGAAGACCACGTGGCCGGTCTCGGCGGCGAGCAGCGCCGTCTCGATGGTCTCGCGGTCGCGCATTTCGCCGACCAGGATCACGTCCGGGTCCTGGCGCAGGGAGCTGCGCAGCGCGTCGGCAAAACTCTTGGTGTCGACGTTGACCTCGCGCTGGGAGATGATGCACTTCTTGTCGCGGTGCAGGAACTCGATGGGGTCCTCGATGGTGACGATGTGGTTGGTCTCATTCTCGTTGACATAGTCGATCATCGTGGCCAGCGATGTGGACTTGCCGCTACCGGTGGTTCCGGTGACCAGAATCAGGCCGCGGGGGATCAGGGCGATCCGCTTGAGCACTTCAGGCAGGTTCAGCTCGTCGAATGTCTTGATGTTGGCGGGGATGACGCGGAAGACCAGCGAGACCGTGCCCCGCTGCTGGAAGACGTTCACGCGGAACCGGCCCAGGGCCTTGACGCCGTAGGCCAGGTCGAG
>CALAMB010000448.1 GCA_937925645.1 uncultured Acidobacteriota bacterium | reverse complement strand
CGCTCTTCCGATCTACAATATACTAAAGTTTGTACATAAAAATATTATCTGGTTTGTCTTTAGTTCCACCAGCACACACCGGCCGACGAGTTCCAGGATAATGAACTACCTTCCAACCGGATGCGAGAAGGCTATCGAGTTGAGTATATCGGGGGCCTGCTACATTAAAATTCTGTTGTTTAAGTGCTTTCAATAGGTCTTCCAGCAGCGGATCGTCTATTCTTTCAAATAGGAAAGGTTCTTCACCCCTGATCATTCTTTCAAGATCATCTCGCTTGGCGAAATCATTTTGAGAGCCATTCCGAAACCATGTCTGCCCCTTATAAAGTACTGAATCAATTGTCGTTACGCAGACATGAGGATATGCTGGTATACGATCGATCTCAAAAACACCGATATGATGTCCTTCGTACATCAATTCAGAATACAGAAATCGAGGTGGCGGCTGAAATGCTATAGAAGCCCAGGTCTGAAAATCAGCATCGTTCCATGATTTTGAAATTTTTCGGAGTTCACGATGCGTGCGGTGATCTTTCACGCCGTATACCAGATACCCTCTATCGCGCCCTTCGCCGTTGGCGATAGCGACTAAATCTTTCAACAGTTCACCTTTTCCACGATCCCACGCCGGAGAACCCGCGCTTTGGAGCAGTTGAGGCGGGAAATCGGCCTTCCAGTCTAACCAAGTATCTTCACTGTATTTAAGTAGCTCCTCGAATTTCTGTTCGTCCAAAATGATCTCCCATCAATGGTTTCAGATATTTACCAAGTATTCTGTCTCTACTCCTCCTCAAAGCCCTGCGTCTTGAATTTCAGGGAGCGGCAGTTTTCGGTGACGATGCGGAGGATGGTGTCGGAGACGCCGTCGGGGAGATGGGCATCGATCTCCAGGGTGACCGAGACATCGGCGTGGACCTGTCCCACCAGGTGGGCGATCACCTCCTCGGCGATTTTGGATGCGTCGCGGCCCACACGGTTGGGATCGAGCTGGACGCTGCCGTGGAATCGGGTGAACCGGGGGGCGGGGGGCGCCTTCGGCGCGCCACGATCGGTCCCGGGGTATCCGCCAGGATAGGCCCCGTCCGCTGGAACGCCGCCGTTGACGCCGCCCGCAGCGGGTCCTCCTGACAATCCGAAACCATTCGCACCGCCGCCACCGGCTGTCGCGCCGGACAGCGGGCGCCCGTTGGCGTCCAACGCGCCGGCGGGGGCCTCCGCCTGCATCTGCCGCAGGGCGACGTCGGGCTTGACCAGCAGGCCGTCGGCGTGGGCGTCGGCCAGGGCGATCTTCTGCCCGCCGCGCAGGCCGCGGTAGCGGCCGGCCGCCTCGTCGTAGCTGTCGGCATAGGCGAACGAGTCCTGCGCCCAGGTCATCAGGCCGAGGCCGTCGCGGATGGCTTGCAGGAGCACGTCCGCGTCGCGCAACCGCGGCAGATACAGGTAGCGGGCGAAGTATTCCACCAGCTCCCGAATGGCCACGTGGTCGCCGCGCCAGAGGGGCACCCGGTCCAGCTCCATGCGAAGCCGCGAGGCGGCAAATCCCGTGAGCAGCAGCTCGTCGCTCCGCAGCCGCCGGCTGGCCTGCACCGCCAGCGCGTCTCCCGCTTTGAGCTGGATCACCTGCCATTCCGGCTCCGACTGGGGAGTCGCCTGCGCCGGCACCAGCAGCCAGCGGTATGTCTCCGGGATGCGGACCTTCACCGTGCTGTCGGCGGCATTTTTCTGGTTCTCGGCCTGCTTCACCTGCTGCGGGTCCAGATTCAGTTCCATCTTCTCGTTCAGGATGGACTCCCAGGCCAGGAACTTGCGCGCCGCCTCATCGAGGTCCTGCAGTTGCGCCTTGTCGGCCGCCAGAAACACCAGCGTGTTGCGGTACAGCCGGGGCGCCGAGCCCCGCTTCTCCAGTATCGCCCGGGCGGCCTTCTCGGCGGGGTTGCCCGGGTCCTTGCTGTACGGGTGGTCGATGCCCAACACCACCAGCCGGGCGTCCGCATCGTCGGGCACATCCTGGCCCGATTGCGGAAGCGGGTGGACGCGCGGGAAATCCCCCGTCTTCTTCAAATCTTCGCGCAGGCGGCGCCCCAACTCCTGGGCCACCTTGTCCGGATTGCGCGTGAGCTGTTCAGCCCGGTCCTCGGCGAGTTTCGTCACCGTGGGCTGGGTGGAGTACCAGTAGCGCGGCCCGTCCTGGTACAGGTACGTCGCCGCCGCCGCCAGCCGCCGCAGCGCGTCGCCGAAGATGGCGGGTGATTCGTCGGGCATCACGCAGCCCAGCTTGATGCGCCGGTCCTCGAGGCCGCGGTGGGCGGCCTTGGCCGTGGGCGCCGAGCCGAGGTAGATGGTCCGGGCCACGCGCCGGCAGGCGGCGTATTTGCCCAGGTTGGCTACCTCGCCGTCCATGCGCAGGGGGAGCGAGTTGGGCCCGTCCACGTCGCGCTCGATCACGGGCACCCAGTTGTCCGACAGGTACCGCGTCAGCTCGAACTGGACGCGCGGCTCGTCGATGGCGATGTTGGCCGGAAGGATCAGGGGATTCTTGTCGCCGCGCACCCAGAGGCTGTGGATCACCGCGGCCATGAGGCGCAACACGCCGCGGGTGCGCTGGAACTTGACCAGGGTGGACCAGTCGCCGTAGAGCCGGTCGAAGATCTCCGGATGGATGGGATAGGCCGCCTTGATACGCTTCTCGTACTCGGACTCGCGGCACTCGGGCGGGAACTCCGCCGGGTTCTTGTGGTAGAACTCGGCGAACGCCCGCGCCACCACATCGCGGTCCTTAAATCGCGCCGGGTCGGCCAGCGGCTGGAACAGCCGCCGCCGCACGATCTCGAAGCCCTCCTCGGCACTGGCGGGGCGCCACGACGACTCCACTCGGCCGATGACGTTGCGGAGGCGGTCCAGCGCCTCCCGGCCGCGGACGCCCCCCACCTCCACGTCGTCGGACTGGGTGTGGGGCGAGGCGGCCGTATCCGACGCGGGCAGGCTGATCACCACGAGGCAGTTGCCGGCCAGCTTGGCCGACTCGCTCAGCAACTGGGCGAAAGTGAACTGCGTCTCGAAGCTCCCCGCGGGCAAGTCGCCCTGGTCGTGAAGCTGGCGGGCGTAGGCCACCCACTCGTCGATGAGGACGAGGCACGGCCCGTGGGCGATGAGCAGCTCGCGGAGCGCGTCCCCCGGACTGGTGGCCCGCTCGTCATCGGCCGCGATCCGGGCAAAGGCATTCTCCCCGCCGAGCTGCCAGGCCAGCTCCCCCCACAGTGTCCGCACCACGATGCCGTCGGGCTTGATGACGGGATTGCCCGGCGAGATCCGGTTCCCCACCAGCACCACCCGCTGCGCCTTCGGCAATTTTTTGGCTCCGGCTTCCTGCATCACCGCGTCCATGCCGGCCAGATCGCTCGGCGGCGCGCTGGAGAATAGGTGGTAGAGGGCCAGCATGGAGTGGGTCTTGCCGCCGCCGAAATTGGTCTGGAGCTGCACCACGGGGTCGCCCCCTGCGCCGGAAAGGCGCTGCACGGCGCCCACGAGGAGCTGCTTCAGGCTCTCGGTTAGGTAGGTGCGGCGGAAGAACTCCACCGGGTCGCGGTACTCGTCGGTCCCCTGTCCCAGGTGCACCTGCCAGAGGTCGGCGGCGAACTCGGCCTGCTGGTAGCGGCCGCTGGCCACGTCGGGGTGGGGCTCCACCACCTCGCGCCACGGCTTCAGAGTGGAGGCGGCCGGGCTCTCGATGACCTTGCCCAGGCTCTTCTTCCGCTTCTCGCCGCGCACCTGCTCGTCGAAACGCACGCGGAGGAGCTCCATCTTCATGGTCTCGAGCTCCTCGGCCTGCGGCGCCGAGACGGCGGAGAGCAGGCGCCCGGCCGAGTCCATGGCGCGGTAGGCGTCGTCGCTGGAAAACGTCCCCTGGTGCGCCCAGGCGTTCCGCACCTCGCGCAGCTCGCTCACGAGGCTCCGCTCGGCGTGGCCCAGCGTTTTCTTGAAGACATCGTTCCAGGCGTCCCACATGAGGCGCAGCAGCGCCGCCGCATCCCAGGCGGCGATGGGCTTGCCCAGGAGCTGGCGGTCCTCGCCGACGATATGGAGGGCGGCCGCGTGGGCCTGGTCGCGGTAGGCGCTGGCGAACTCGCGCTCGATGAACGCGCCCAGACCGGCGCGCAGCAGCTCCAGCGCCTTGCCGATTCGTTCGTGATTGGTGATGGCCATGGTTTTCTCCGAGAGGATTAGACAGGATTAACAGGATTTACAGGATTAACAGGATGGTCAGAATGTTTAAGAGAGTGGTCGGTGTTTGGATTATTCAGTTGGGTATTCATCGTAAGCCTCCGATAGTTGAGTGCCCTTGGGGCGATAGGTGCGGTGCTTGCGTTTGAATTGGAGACTGGCGGCGCCGAAGTTGAGCAACAGGCCGATCTCATGGCCGGTGGCGGTCAGATAATTGACCAGTTGCACTTCGTGAGCCACCGCCAGAGACAAGACCGCCTTGTTCTCGACGAGGACGCGTCCGGACACGCGCATATCGGCGATGAAGTCTCCCACCGGCACGCCGTCATACATCACGCCGATGGGAAGCTGGCGCTCCACTTCCAATCCTTCCTTGCGGAGCTCATGGACGAGGGCGTTCTCGTACACCGATTCCAGAAATCCCGGGCCTAGCACCTGATGCACCCTCATGGCACACCCGATGATCTTTTCCGTCACCGCCTCATCCTGCATGATCTACCCCAAGTCTATTCCCGTCATAAAAAAGTAAACGATCGATTGGATCTACCAAGTTTTTCACCCGAACCATGGCTCCTGAATGAACAATCCTGTCAATCCCGTGAATCCTGTCAAAACAACTCCCCCTGTTCCGGCTTCGTGATCTTGCTTTCGCGGGACAGGCGGGTGATCTCGGGCCAGCTTTGGACGAGGGTGTTGTAGGCCAGGGCCTCGGGGGCGCGCTTCTTGCGCTCGCACAGGGTGTATAGCCGGTAGCAGAGCTCGCGGGCGGCCTCTGCCTTCACACCCAGCTTCGCGACCAGCTCCGCCACGGCGCCTTCGCCGATCGCCAGCACGCGGATGAGGTGATGCACCATCTCCCATACCGTGAGGCGCTTGTCCGTGGCGGGATCCCAATCGGCGGGAAGCTCGCTGGGGCGCAGGAGCCGCACCTTGCCGGCGCGCGCGGCCAGGATCCCCGCCTCCACCATACCGGTGACGCTGGTGTTCTTGGCCTTGGAGAGGGTCTCGGCCACGCCGTACTCGCCGTCGTCGAAGCCCGATTGCTCGAACCATGCTAATGCCCAGCGGGTGTCGGCGTCGAAGTCCCCCTCCTGCTCCGCCAGGGTTTCGTCGAGCACCTGGTTGATGAGCGCCAGCGCCTCGCGTACTGAAAGGGGATTCCCCTGCGCGTCCAGCACCTTTGAATAACGGGTGAAGACCGCCATTCCCGGCCCGATGGCTGTCTGGGCCAGGTCCACCGGCGCGATATTGCCGCGCTGGAGGTGGGCCAGCGCCACGGGCAGCTCGGCCTTGAGCGCAGCGACGAATTCGCGCCGCGTGACGGTGGGAGCATCAGCAGCTCGTTGACGGCAGACGAGGATGATGCTGGATGCGAGGGCGTTGGTGTCGTTTCCGATCACCCGGCCCTGTTTCTCGGTGCGAATGGGCCACGTCCCGGCGATCATGAAGCCGGCGTGGATGACGGCGTCGAGGAACGTCTCCCAGCCTGTGCTCGCGGTGCCTTCTGTATTCTCCGTTTCCGATTGCTTGAAGGCGTAGTAAATGGTGACCGGGAAGGCCGAGTGAGCTTGCTCAGCGAGGCGGTGCATCGCATGCGTCATACCGTCGAGAAAGAAGGCTTCGGCTTTCTCCTTGCTGCCGTGGCGGTAGGGCGTGGCGACGAGTTCTTCGGCCTTTGGTACGGCGAGCGTGGCGCAGAGATCGGGGAAGTTCAGCCGCAGTGAGCGGCGAAGCCAGACATAGAAGAAGTCGGACAGGTCCGCGTACCCGATGTTGTCGTAGTAAGGGGGGTCGGTGGAGACAACTTTGCCAGTCGTCATGGACTGTTGATTCACGTCTACCTGGCTAGCGGCTCCGACCACACCTTGCCCAAGTGCTTCAAAGCCTTTCACCTGTCTTTCGAACAGGTTCGCATAACTACCGGACGAATCGCAAAGGGGGTTGCTCTCCGCGAAGTCCCACACCATGGGGATGGCCTGACGTGCGAAAACGCTCCGCATCTGGGTGTTCGCATTGTTCCACCCACACACCGATGAGGAGTGGTTAGCGACCTGGTTCACCAGAAACGCCAAGTACACCGCCACCGCCTCCCCGTAGGCAGTTGCGCCGGTGCCGCCGTCGCGGAGGGGTTTGCCGTCGTCGGGGAGGCCGGCGGCGACGGCGTCGCGCCGGATGCGCTCGCGCGCTTCGCCCACCAGGTCCGAAAACGTGGTCAGCGCCACCAACTGCCGCGGTGTGAAGAGGTCGCCCCACGTTGTCAGGCCGTACTGGACTGTCCAGAAGTTGCGCGGGTCATCGGGTAGCGCGCCCTCCGGCTTCCACTCCGGCTTCGACTTGAGCGCCGCCGCTTCGTGCTCCGGGGTGGGCGCAAGATAGACGCGCCCGCGGTCGCCCTCGGCCACGATGGCCATCAGCCGCGCCCCCATGCGACCTGCCTTGCCCTCGGCCTTGATGTAATCGCCCGCAATCGGCGTCCCTGACATCAGGCACTGGAAGTTCGCGCCGCGCGAGAGCTTCGTCCCGTTCTTCGCCCGTTCCAGATCCTTCGGCTTCCCCACCTTCACTGTGAAGCTGTACCCGGAGCTTTTAACAGGATGGACTGGATTTTTTCTGGAATTTTCATCCTGATAATCCTGTAAATCCTGTCCAAAAATGACCGTCTCAACGTACGCCTCCTTGCCCGGCTTGGTGGAGAGCATGAAGGTCGAGGCGAGTGGCACGTCCACATGGGCGAACGCCGGATTGGGGCTCTTCACCGTACGCGCCCACAGCCAGGCGATCACTGTCAGCTTTCTCCCAATATATGGCTTGAGATCGGGACGGCCCTTCGCCATTTCGGCTGTCACCTCAATCGGCGGGTAGAGGTGGCCGATGCGCTTTTCGGCCTCGTCGCGCATCCACTTCCCGTAGTAGCGCACGTCCGCAGCCAGCCCTTGAGCACCTCGCCAGAGGGATTCTTTGACAGGATTAACAGGATTGACAGGATGGGTTTTTTGACGGGATCTTACTTTCGTCTTGCCGCCACTATTGGAATCATTTGTTTCATCATCGAAATCCTGTTCATCCTGTAAATCCTGTCCAAAAAGGTCCTTCTTCGCTTCCGGATTCACGGGGGGGCGGTTGGCGAACTTGGGCGGGATCTCGATCATGGCCTTGTTGATGAGCACCGCCACGGGGTTGAGATCCGAGGCGTACGCCTCCAGGCCCAGCCGCTGCGCCTCCAGGGGGAGCGCCCCGCCGCCGGCGAAGGGGTCGTGGAAGGCGGGGAGCTTCTTTCGGTCGAACAGCTCCTTCGCCCGCGGATGGCCGGCGTTCTCGGCGCAGGCGCGACGCCAGCTTGCCCATATCTCGTCGCGCGCCGCCTGCAGCACGGTCTCGTTGGTGGTGTTCTCCCACAGCACCAGGTCCTCGATGATGCGGAAGAGCCGCTGGCGCTCGATGTCGGCCAGCATGTCGTCCAGCGTCGGCTGCGGTCCGGGCTCCGGCACGGCGAGGCGGGTGCCCTCGGCCTTGCGGGCAAGCTCGCGCGCCTCTTCCCACAGCTTGAGGCGGGCCTTGAGTGCCGACTCGGCCCTGCGCCTGAGCTTCGGGTCCGCGCGCAGCGAGATCGGAAGAGCACACGTCTGAACTCCAGTCACGTCAGTCAA
>CALAMB010000447.1 GCA_937925645.1 uncultured Acidobacteriota bacterium | reverse complement strand
GGGACCTGCAGGACCGGGATTCCGGAGGATGTCTCGAAGAGGCGGCCGCGGACCAAGGCGTCCTCCACCGCCAGGACTCCCCGGCAGAAGCGGTCGTGGTTCCAGAAACCGCGCTTCAGGGTGCCGTAGACGAAGAGTCTCAGCATTCCGCTTGTGTTCGCGTTTGAGGGTTTTGTTGGGTTCATTGCCTGGTTCATTGGGGTGTCTGTCACTGTTCCGCGCCCTTTCTCTCCTGGGCGACGAACTCGAACGGTTCCACCGAATACGCGGCCAGGTCCTCGCGCCGGAACACCACCAGGCTCATGGGCGGGACCGGAAGCTCCCTCCAGCCTTGTTCCTCCGCCAGCACGGCGTCCAGATACGCGGGGTCCGAAGCGTAGAGGACGGCCTTGCGGCGGGGATGCCACCGCAGTTCCAACGGCCTGTTCCCCTTGAGCACAAAGACGGTGCCCGGGTCGGTCCGGCAGGCGATGACGGCGGTGATCTGCCCGCGGCAGCGCCGGAGCCGGGTCTTGAACCGCTCGATATCCATGGCCCCGTCCCGGGCGGCGTTCGCGGCCAGGCGGAACAGAATCTCGCTGTCCACCTCGGCGAAGCGCCGCATCTTCCAGCGCCGGAACAGGTAGTCGGCGTTGTAAATGGTGCCGTTGTGGGTGCCGATCACCTCCCCGGCGCGGATCGGGTGGTTGTTGCTGTTGACCCGTTCGTCCCCTCGGGTGCGCCAACGGGTATGGCCGAGGAGGAGCGCGGCGCGGTTGTCTATGCCGGCCAGGAGTTCGGCGAAGGCCTTGTCCGTCACGAACCGCTCGGCCGTCACCGGGCGCTTGAAGAGCCGGTGGCCGCCGTCGACATCGAGCCACGCCGCGCCCGTGGCGTGGGGCCCGCGCTCCTCGCTCAGCAGCAGCAGGCGGGTGAAGAGCCAGGCGAGGTGCTCCCGCTCCTCGGCGCGCCGCCGTTTTTTTCCGAAGATGACGCCCGCGAGCCCGCACATCAGGATTTCCCTCCCTGCGGATCGACGATGAACCCGCGGAAGACGCCCTCGGCGTATTCCTTCGGATGCTCCTCGATCCAGCGCGCGGCATCGGGATATCCGAGCTCTCCGGCCAGCCGGGCGACGACCGGCCGGTCGAGCATGTTGGTCAGCCCCGAGAGCCGGACCGCGTCGATGCCCTGCCAGACCAAGGCGGGAATCGGTATCCGCGCGGGTTTGTCGTCCTGCACCTCGGCAAGGCCGTGTTTGATCAGGGCATCGAGGAAGGATGCGGCCTTTTCCTCGGGCGTGTCGCCCCGGACCGTAAGCTCGACGCCGGACAGCATCTTGGCGTTGCGCAGGACCATGTCGATGTAGTCCTCGAGGTCCCGCTGGTCGGAAAAGAGCGTGGCTCCTTTCATGGCCAGGACCACGTCGGTCACCGTCGCCCCGCTGAAGACCTCGCCGTCGCCTTCCAGCGGCCGCCCGTCGAGGGCGGTGTTTCGAATCAGCACTCTCATGACGCGCCTCCTTGCGTCCCGCCGGTCTCGTCCCCCGAAAACGCCGGAGGCCGGGTTTCGGGCCCGGCCTCCGTGAGGGGTTCCGCCTTTGGGGCGGGTTGTTCGTCTGGTTTCACTCTGCCGCGTTTGAAGGCCGAGTCCCCCGGCAGGGCGGCGATCAGATGCTTGCGTGCGGTCTTGAACTCGTCGCCGATGAGTCCCAGGTGGAGCAGGAAGACCCGGAAGTCGTACCGGGCGCTCTGCGGGTCGAAGGACCTCTTGCGGCTCGATGCCGCCCGACCGTTCAGCGCCTTGGCCGCCACGGCCAGGACCAGTTGGATGTAGGCTTTCACCTTTCCCGCGTGGAGCGTCCCCTCGAACCAGCGGAACTCGACCGTGCCCCGGTACCAGACGTTGTGCAGGTTCACCCCGTGGTAGCGGGTGCTGTCGTAGTGCTGGGGCTGCCGATTGTGGTAGCCGTACCAAATGTGGTTGAGCTGGTCCCTGGTCCTGGGACGGCGTCGCTCGATCTGCGCGATGAGATCGTCGCTCACCGGTTTGCTGTAGTTGCGGCGGCGGGTCTCGTTCACGCCCAGGGCGGTGAGGATGAGCGCTTCCTGTTTGTAGACGATCTTGGCGAGGTTCGCGAGGGTCCGGCCGTCAAAGGCTGTGGCGTCGACGTGGACGTGGATGCCGCAACGGTCGTCCACCTTGGCTCCGCAGGCCCGCAGCGCCCGGACGACCTCCTGGAGGACGGGGATGTCCTCGTAGGACAGGACGGGGCTCACCACCTCGGCCCGCAGGTGGACCGGCACATTGATGAGCGAGCCGTCGGATACCACTTTCCAAACCCGTCCATGGTCGTCGGTGACCTCCCAGGGGTCGAAGCTCCCCGGGCTGCCGATGTGGCGGACCTGGCCGCCCACCACCGACTGGATCGCCTGGGCGACCCGCTCGCGCGTCCGTTTGACCGTCTCGATCTCGATTCCGAAGTTGATCCGGCGTAAGTCCATGGTCTCTCCTTGCGTTCTGTAAGCCCGTTCCCGGCAAGGGATTGGCTCTTGTGTTCACACACATACAGGCTTCTTTCCGAACAGAAAGCAAGGCGAATTCGACACATAACTCCTTTGATTCCAATGAGTTATGTACATGGAAGCGTAACCTGCGGAAACACGCGGGATTACGGGATTTCCTGGCGTCCGAAGAAAAGAGAGGTGTTCCGGGGATCAGCTCCGCTTCCAGTCGGTGCCGGTGTGTTTCTCCCACTTGCCGCCGCCCGCGAGGTCGGTGTTGAACCACTCGTCGCCCATGGAGGGATTGGGGATGGCCGCGTCGCGTTCGGCCTCGGTGCCGACTCCTCGATGGATGGCCTCCCGCGAGGTGAGCCCCTGGCCGAGCCGGTCCGGTCCGAGCAGGTCGCTCCAGCCGAGGGTGGGAGCCCGCAGACGGGAAACGAAGGTCCGGTAGCCGGTCGCGTCTTTGGCCGCCCGGTAAAGGAGCAGCGAGCCGTCGGCGTCCCGGACCAGGCTCGGCGTGTAGCAGCGTTCGAGGAACGGCCCGCTGCCGTTCTTGAACACGGGGTTGATCTCGGCCTTGCGCCAGTGGACGCGGTCCCAGGACCATGCGTAGCCGATGCCGGCGTTTCCCGCGGAGCCCCCGGAATAGAGCATCCACCATCTCCCGTCCGGAAGCCGCTCCACGTGGGCCGCGGAGACGTAGCCGTTCGCGCCTTCCCAAGGCTGCGGGGCGATCAAGCCGGAAAGGATCGGGCCGTTTCCGATCAGTTTCCACTCGACGGCATCGTCGGAACAGGCCAGACCGAGGCTGTCGTTGCCGCCGGTCGAGGCGATGAAATACATGGCGTAGCGCCAGGTGAAAGGTTTTCCGTCTCCCGAGGTGGGCAGCGGGTTGTACCAGAGGAACGACGGCCCGTAATGGCCGCGGTTCCAGACCTGTGCGCTTCCCTCGGTGACCAAGTCGCCGGCGCACGGGGTGTCGCCCGTGAACGCGGCGGGGTCGACCGACGGATCAGAGATCGCTGTGCGCAGACCGGCCATGGCATAGGGCTGGTTGGGAACGTCCGGGTTCCAGTAGAGGATGCGCAGCCGGTTTACGGTCTCCAGCGTGCAGACCACGTGATAGCCGTTGGCCGCGATGCCGGTGACCTTTTTCTCCGTGTCCCAGGAGAGACCGTCGTCGGAGAAGGCGCAGCTCATGCCCGCGCCGTCGCCGTAATAGGCGATGAAATTTCGGACGCGGGTTCCGTCATGGAAAGCGCCCGGGGACCGGAGGACGCGGACATAATAAGCGCGCCCGGCGGTTAGAGGCAGAACCTGCGGGTAGCGGTGGTCGAACACCACCGGCGGCAGACCATCGGGCGGTTCCGCTCCGGAGGGGACCAGCAGCAGGCCGAGGTCCACCGCGCGCAGCAGGTCCGGGGTCATCGCCGGAACGACCGAGCTCTTACCCGGTCCGAGGGTTCCGGTGAACCCCGGCAGTTCCAGAATCGTGTCGGTGTTGCTCTTGATGGTGATGCTCATGGTTGGTTCCTCCCGGCCTGCGCCGCAAGCGCCGCGGCGGACAGGTCTTCATGCAGGTATCCGGCGTCCATCAGTTCCCGGTTGATCCGCCCGGCTTCGATCTCCTCCCGCCGGATGAGGGCCATGAGTTCGGAGAACGCCTCCGCGGCCTCCGGCTCAATACCGTGCAGTTCCTCGATGCGCCGCATGCGGGCGTCGAGATTGGCGAGCAGATCGAGGGTGTGATCCCGCAGGATGCCCTCGCGTTTTTCCTGTGGTGACGGAATGAACTCGGTCAATCCGCCTTGTCTTCGAACGATCATGACATCCCTCCGATCAGCTCAGCGTTGCGCCGAGGGTGTGAATCCTCGGGTACACCAGGTTGTTGCCGGTCATCTCCGCCTTGTAGCGGACCTTGTTTCCGTTCGGATCGGTGAAGTTTCTCGTGAGCGTGTACTCGGTCCACTCCTGATCGATCTCCCGTGTCGTTTGGATCGACATGGGCTCCCAGTTCGCGCCGCCGTTGTTGGAGGCGAACCAGTTGATGGTGGTCCCGCTGGGGATGTTCATCTGGGTGTAGACCTTGGTGGAGGACACGCCTTGGGTGAGCAGATCGGAAGAGCACACGTCTGAACTCCAGTCACGTCAGTCA
>CALAMB010000446.1 GCA_937925645.1 uncultured Acidobacteriota bacterium | reverse complement strand
GAGAAGCTGACAGATCAGGAGCTGCGAAATGCGGTCTATGCCGGCTCATGGACGGCAGACGCCAAGCGCTATTTCTCCAAGACCCAGTGTGCTGCCTGGCAGCTTGCCGACAAGTACATGACCGGCTCACCCATCCGCCAGGACTACCTCGAAACGGCAATCTCATGGATAAATAGTGGCGACATAGATGGTTACATGGCAATACATCAGCACGACAAGAGCGCCAATCCGCTGTGGCTCTATTTCCAATCCGTCATAAGCTGGGTCAAAGCCACCTTCCCGAAGTACCGCAAGGAGATGAAGGGCATCGCTTGGGGCGACCACTACAACGCGTTCAAGGATCAGGAGTGCGACCCAAAGAAGCTCGAAACCGAGATTTCAAGACTCATGGAAGATGAGGACGTGACGAACAAGAAAGGGATTTATTCCTACATCCTGGATGGGAAAGAAAAGCACCTGAACATCCGGGCTTTCAGCAACAACCAGAAGCGGGAGGCCTACGAGCGACAGCAAGGAATTTGCCCTGTATGCCGCGAGCATTTCGAAATTGATGAAATGGAGGCAGACCATATCACACCTTGGCACGAAGGCGGGAAAACAAGTGCCGAGAATTGTCAGATGCTCTGCAAGGAAGACAACAGAAGAAAATCTGGGAAATAGAAAGGGTCTATCACTGCCATGCACACGGACGGGAATTCCGCTGCGCTCCATTTCCGTAGGTGATGGCCACTTTAGCTGTAGCCGCTCGTAATTATAGCGGCCCATGCCAGCTGTTCTATGTTTGTCAGATCCTGATCCGCTCGATCTCCGCCAGTTCCACCTCCTGGCTGCGCCGGTCGTACAGGCTGGTGGTCCGGGGGGACTCGTGGGCGGCGATCCGCGCGGCCGTCTCCACGTCGCCGCCGCCCAGCAGGAAGGCGGTGATGCCGGTGGCCCGGAAGGTGTGGCAGCAGATTTCCGGCGGCAGCCCGGCGGCGCGGGCCCGCCGCTTGATCAGCTGCAGGGCGCCGAAGCGTGACAGTTCCACTCCCTCAGGGTGCAGCCGCTTGGCCCGGGTCCGGTCGGAGGCGCGGAAGAGCGGCCCGTCCCGGTCGCCGGCGATCCCGGCCGCCTCCAGGTAGCTCTCCAGGAGATCCCGGACCTGGTGATGGGCGGGCACGACGTGGTACTTGCCGCCTTTTTCGGTCAGGCGGATGAAGGCGCGCGGCCCCTGGCAATAGTAGTCCTTGACCCGCATCTTCAACGCGGCCGAGACGCGGGCGAACGAAAACACCATCAATCCGATCAGGGCGCGGTCGCGCCGGCCCACGACGTGTGAAACGTCGATCGAATCGAGGAGCCGGCGGGCCTCCTCCGGGGTCAGCACCGGCGTCTTGCCGGTGCGGACCACGTATTTCGGGCCGCGCACGGCGGCGGCCGGGTTGAAGGGGAGGACCCGGCCGGCCACCAGGTAGTCGAAGAGCATCCGCAGGGCGGCCAGATGCTGCTTGACCGTGGGGGGCGCGACGGACCGGCCGAGTTCCTCGAGGTAGGCGGCCACGGCGAGGGGCTCGGCCGCGGCCAGGGGCAGCCGCCGCGCCGCCAGCCAGTCCAGGAAGCGCCAGGCGGCCCGGGCGTAGGCGGCCCGGGTGTTGGGATTGCGGATTTCGGCGGTGAAGAACTCCCAGAAGCGTTTTTCGGCCCCCGCGCCGGCGGCGGCGACGGCGGCCGGGGTCATCCCGTGTTCGAACCGGTGGGCCGGGGAGAGAGAGTTCATGCAGGCCTCCGTTTGGCGATGACATAAAAGGTGTTATGTTAACGCCCAAGCGGGCGCCCGTCAAGCCCGGTTTCACCAAATTTTCACTGGACCGGGGAGTGTCCGGAAAACCGGACTCATCTTGGGGTCGATTCAGAAAACGGAAAAAATCGTACGCTAAGACAATTGCAGCGGCAGTAGCGGCCTGAATTTGCCTTCCTGGGACATCATCCATCCATCCACAGAATCGGTGAAAAAACCGGCCGGTTGCCGTGGAGCCTTTTCCCCAGAGGCCTTCCGGCCGGGCTGTCTGGCGTTTTGCCGAATTTACGGGCAAGGATCTGATCCCTCCAGGATCCCGGCGCCGGGATCCTGAAACCGTCTCGCCGGACCTGACCGGGGGCGCCACCCTCGCACCCCCGCCGAGGGAATCGATCCCCGCGGAAGCCCGTGCCGGGCTGGCCGGTCCGTTCGCCTGCGGCCCGCAAGCCGCCCGCCACCGCTGTCGCGTCCCTCCGGGCTCGGCCGGGCATAAACGGCCGCCTCCCCCTGCCGGGGTCCCCTCCAATTATCTCCCGGCCTCGCCGCTACGGTCCGCGGCGGCGTCAGGTCCGTTCCCACCGGCTTGCCGTGGGGCCGTGGCGGCTCCCGTCCCGGCGTTATCGGGGATTCATTTTCCCTCACTCGGCCCTTCAACTGGAGGTGAAAGGGCCGAGCGAGGGAAAAATTGCTCGGTGGAAATGAAAAGGAGAAATGCCATGAGCCAAAAAATCTACGACCTGATCACCGACCGGATCATCGCCCTGCTGGAAAAGGGCGTCATCCCCTGGCGCAAACCCTGGGACGCCGCCAGCGGAGCGCCCCGGAACCTGGTTTCCGGTAAGTCCTACCGGGGCATCAACGCCATGCTGCTGGCCAGCCTCGGGTTTTCCTCCCCCTG
>CALAMB010000445.1 GCA_937925645.1 uncultured Acidobacteriota bacterium | reverse complement strand
GAGGCGCAGAGGGCGCGGAGGAAGAGATGGCGCGCCAAGACGCGAAGGCGCCAAGCGCTTCTTTTTGTCAATGGAAAGCCGAGGGACGGAGTGGCGACTGACGATCCATCAACCATCAACAATCAACGATCAACCCGCAAACCTGGAACCTGTGAACATCCCCACTGTTCACTGTTCACTGTTCACCGTCTTCCGTTCACCCCTATCTCCTCCCTCCTTACTCTCTTCGTGCCCTTTGTGACTTTGTGGTGAGGATTCGGACGCTTCGCCCCCCTCGAGCTGGGTGCGGCGCTTCGCCGCCCAGCCGTCGATGTTGCGCTGGCGGGCGCGGCCCACGGCCAGGGCGTCGGGCGGGACGTCGTTCGTGACGGCGGAACCGGCGGCGGTGTAGGCGCCGGCGCCGATGGTGAGCGGCGCCACCAGGATCGAGTCGGAGCCGATGAAGGCGCCGTCGCCGATGACGGTGGGGTGCTTGCGCACGCCGTCGTAGTTGCAGGTGATGGTGCCGGCGCCCACGTTGACGCCGGCGCCGATGGCGGCGTCGCCGAGGTAGGCCAGGTGGGCCGCCTTGGTGCCGGCGCCGGTGGTGCTCTTCTTGATCTCGACGAAGTTGCCCACCCGGTTGTCGGGGCCGACCCGGGCGCCGCCGCGGATGTGGGCGTACGGCCCCACGGTGGTGCCGTCGGCCACCTCGGCGTCGCGGATCACCGAGTGCTCAACCCTGACGCCGGCGCCGAGGCGGGCGTTCTCCAGGTGGCTGCCGGGGCCGATCTCGCACCGCGGGCCGGCGCTGGTGGCGCCGGAGAGGGTGACGTCCCACCACAGGGTGGTGTCGGGCTCTAGGCGGACGTGGGGGCCGATCCAGATCCGCTCGGGGCGGTGGACCGTGACGCCGGCCAGCATCCAGTGGCGGACGATCCGCCGCTGGAGCACCGCCTCGGCCTCGGCCAGGTCGCCGCGGTGGTTGATCCCCATCGCCTCGGCCGGGTCGGCGGCGGGCAGGCCGTCCACCCGGAGGCCGTCGCCGTGGAGGAGCGCCACGAGGTCGGTGAGGTAGTACTCGCCCTGGGCGTTGTCGGGCCGGAGGCGCGCCAGGCGCGGGCGCAGGGCGTCGAGGGCGAACACGTAGATGCCGGTGTTGATCTCGCGCACCCGCAGTTCTTCGGTCGAGGCGTCCCGGGCTTCACGGATGGCCGTGACGCGGCCGTCGGCGCCGCGCAGCACCCGGCCGTAGGCGGCCGGCTCGGCGGGCGTGGCCGTGAGCACCGTGGCGGCGGGGCGCGCGGCGCGGTGGGCGTCGGCCAGCCGCCTCAGGGTGGCGGCGTCCAGCAGCGGCACGTCGCCCATGAGGACGAGCAGGTCGCCGGCGCGGCCATCGAGGGCGGGCAGCGCCTGGGCCACGGCGTGGCCGGAACCCAGTTGCGGTGCCTGCTTCACCCAGCCGCAGCGGCCGCCGAAGGCGGCACGGACGGCGTCAGCGCCGTCGCCGACGACGGTGGTGACGGAGGCGGGCCGCAGCGACTCGGCGGCAACGAGGACCCATTCCAGCATGGGAAGTTCGCAGACGGTGTGGAGCACCTTGGGGCGGGCGGAGCGCATCCGCGTCCCCTTGCCGGCGGCGAGAATCAGCACGTGCAGGGCGTCGTCCATGGAACCTCCAGCGGCGCCGATTTGCCGGCCAGGGACCACTCAGGCAAGATGCCTGAGCCACGTCAGGCGGGACGCCTGAACTACGTCAGGCAGGATGCCGGAGCTACGTCAGGCGAGACGCCTGAACTACGGTCAGCCGATGAGGCGGCGGAACTCGTCCAGGTGGTGGAGCGGTTCCAGGTCCATGTCGCTCCGTGCCTGAAACCGGATGGCGGGATCGAGGTTCAGCGCCTCGGCCAGCGCCACTATCGCCTTGTCGATGTTCCGCTCCAGCGTGAACCGCACCGCCTCCAGGTAGGCCACCTGGGCGGATTTCGGATCCTGCTTGCGGGCCTTCTTGAGCAGCTCGGCCGCGGCGGCGGTCTCGCCCAGGTTCAGTTGGCAGGCGATCCGGTCCAGCAGGTCGCCGAACTCGGTGGACGCCTTCGGCGGCGGCGCCGTATGCCGGTGGCAGGCCCGGAGGTACACGCCGGCCCGCTGGCTGAGCCCGGGCGGCAGGTCGCTGCGGCCTTGCAGCGCCTTGAACACGGGCACGGCCTCCTGGTACTTGCCCTTGTGAATCAGCTTGAGACCCTTCTCGAGCTGAACGATCCCCTCGTGCACTTCCTGTTTTCCAGCCATGCATCCTCCTCGCAGACAAACGCGGATTATCCCCCAGGGGGACGAAAAAGTCAAGGCGGCAGACAGAATCACCGTCGTTTGCAGGTTCACAGGTTCCAGGTTCCAGGTTCCGGGTTCCGGCCTCGTGCTCGTGATTCGTAATCGTGATCGTAATCGAGGCTAGAGGCTCGAGGCTAGAGGCTCGTTCCCGCCATGCGGACTTCGGACATCGGAAATCGGACATCGGTCAGCCGGCCTTCACCACGGAGTACGCAGAGAACACAGAGTTTTTTTTAATGTTCTGAACCCGGATCGAAAACCGTCTCCCGTCTCCCGACTCACCCATTCACCCCTCACTGTTCACTGTTCCCTGTGATAAACTGGCGCATCGAAGTCCCCCCCCAGGAGGCCCCATGAGCGAGACGCCCAAGCAGAACCCCGGCTTCCGCTGGCTGGTGCTGGTGGTCATGAGCCTGATCTGCTTCGCCCAGTACTTCATCTACGACTCCATCACGCCGCTGGGAACCATGATCAAGGAGCAGCTCCACTTCACCGGCTCGGAGTACGGGTTGCTGTTTTCCGCCTATGCCGCGGCCAACGTCTTCCTGTTGATGCTGCTCCTGGCCGGCGTGCTCGTGGACAAGCTGGGCCTGAAGATCTCGGGAATCGTGTACGGTTTTCTCTGCTTCCTGGGCGCGTTGCTCACGGCGCTCGGCGCGTGGGAGGGGCTGCCCGACCTGTTGGGGCCGCTCTACCCGTGGCTCCAGACCGCCTTCCTGCCGGAGTGGAGTCCGGAGCTGAAAGTCATGCTCCTGGGGCGCACCATCTACGGGGTGGGCGCCGAGGCGATCCTGGTGGTGAACAACAAGGTGCTGGCGCGCTGGTTCAAGGGGAAGGAGCTGGCCTTCGCCTACGGGCTGAACCTCACCATCATGCGTCTGGGCACCTTCCTGGCGCTCAACGTCCAGGCGCCGGCGGCCGAGGCGTGGGGCCTGCAGGGCGCGCTGTGGTTCGCCGCGGTGGTCATGCTGGTGGGCTTCTTCAGCTTCTTCGTCTACCTGGCTCTGGAGCGCATCGGCCGTCCGCCGCAACCGGACGGCGGCGCGGCTCCCGAGGAGGCCTTCCGCCTGCGCGAGGCGTTCTCGTTCAGCCCGTCATTCTGGTTCATCTCGCTGCTCTGCGTGACCTTCTACTCGGCGGT
>CALAMB010000444.1 GCA_937925645.1 uncultured Acidobacteriota bacterium | reverse complement strand
GGACCGACGACGGTCGGGATGCCGGAGCCCTCCTCCAGCCGGGCCAGGCGGTGGGTCGTGCTGCCGATGTTCAGGAAGACCAGGGTCACGGTGCCCCGGTCCGCGTCCCAGTCCGACACCGACAGCGGGATCCGCTCGCCCTCCTCCTCGGCTCGGATGATCACGAACTGGCCGGGCTGCATGTCCCGCACGACGTCGGGCGCCTCCACCGTCAGGACGTGCACGTTGGGAACGATCATGCGGCTGGCGATGACTTTATACATGGGCCTTCCTTATGCTCACGGCCTGGGGGTTGGGGTGGATGCAGGCGCACTCGCGCAGCGAGGCGTGCAGGGTTCCCGGCGGCTGATCGCGGTGAAGCTTGGCGGGCCAGGTCATTTCCGAGTCGCCGCAAACCACCGTCACCGGGTCGCCCTGGGCGATGCCCGCGGCAACGGCGTCGTCGGGATTGATCTCGAGCATCCCTTCCGTCAGGAGCATCCGGGATCCCTCCACCCAGACGGACAGGGGGAACCCGCGATGAGAATGCTCCACAGCGGAAACCGTCAACAGGTACGTTCCCCGTTCGGCAGTCACGGCCGCTATCCCCGCCTCACCGCTTCTGCCGGTGTCCGCCATCCGGCCGTGCCACTGGAACGGGGCGGGATCACGACGGGCCAGGCCGGCCTCCCGTTGATACGCGTCGATGAACCGGCCCATCTCCGCGCGGATCTCTTCCACGTTCCTGAATTCAAAGCCGACGGCGCCCATCCGACGGGCAATGCGGCAGAGAATCTCCCAATCCGGCAAAGCATTGCCGGGAGGTGGGACGGCCCGCCGGACCATCTGCACCCGGCCCTCACCGTTGATGAAGGTTCCGTCGGATTCGGTGGCCGCCGCCGCCGGCAGCACCAGGTCCGCGGTGCAGTACGGTTCCGGTGGGTAGATGTTCTGGAATACCAGGAAATCGGCCGGGACTTGCGGCGCGGGGGGCAGCTCGCCCAGCAGGTACAACACCCGGCTCCGCTGTCCGGCCCAGAGCCGCCAGGCGTTCCAACTCCCGTCCGCGGGCGCCAGGGGCACCCCCCAGATCTGTTCCGCGAGCCGGCGTTGCGCGTCGTCGTCCAGCGGCACGCCGCCCGGGAGAACCTCCGGGTAGGCGCCGGCCATCAGCGAACCGACCAGGTTGTTTTGCGCCGGCAGGGGCATGAACCGGGCTCCGGTGGCGTCGGCCAGTTCGGCCAGGAGCGCGATGGTTTCCGCCGCCCCGTCGCACTGCATGAATTCGGAGCCGACCAGGATCACCGTGTGTTTGGATTCCCGCAGCAGTCGGGCGGCCTCCCTGAGATCGTCGCCCCGGCAGTCGACGGTCACGCCGACCGGTTCCGCGGGCGCCGGATGGACTTGGTCCAGCAGGTTGCGGAGCAGGCCGGCCTCTCCGCCCGACGGTGGCTGCAGCCAGATCTGGGCGAGCAGGCTGTAGCTGTGGCGATGCGGATTCACGGTGATGAGGCGGATCCCCTGCTTGAGCGCCCGCCGCAGGGCCACCCCGACCACCGAGCGTCCGAAGCGGGAATCCAGACCCACGGCCAGGATGACCTCGGCCGCGGACAGGGCCGACAGCGGCACGCTCCGGCCCAGGAGGCGGAGGTAGGGGTCGAACGCCGGCCCGTAGAAGATCCGGGCCGTGGTGTCCACCTGGTGGGAGCGCATGACCACCCGGGCGAACTTCTGGGCGACGTACAGGTCCTCGGTGCAGCAGTTGGTGGATGCCAGCAGGGCGAACTCCTCCGGCGGACAGGCGGCGAGCTTCTCGGCCATCAGCGCGGTGGCCTGGTCCCAGGAGATTTCCGTGGGGATCGAGCCGTAGCGGGCATAGGGATTC
>CALAMB010000443.1 GCA_937925645.1 uncultured Acidobacteriota bacterium | reverse complement strand
GACGCCACAGGGCGATTGGATGAAACCAAGCACGTTGGGGAAGTCGCTCCAGGCGGACGGCGGAGCGGCGGACACACCGGCTGCCCCGGCGGACGCCACCGCCGTGAGCAGCCATCCCATCACCACCGTCATGCGGGAACGAGCCATGGCCTCACCTCGGGGCGACGTACGATTGTCAGCGAGTGCCATCATCCGGTAATCAATTTTAAAAATCAAGATGCTGCCGGAAAGATGCGCCGGTGAACCGGCGGATCAACAATTTGTTTCCACTATCGTTTTATGATTGTACCTTCCATGTAATTTTGTTAAAATGCCGCCTCTGTTTTACCGATGGTCGGCAACATGCGGCATTTAGGAATACTCGCTCGGAGCAGTAGTTTATGGATATGCAGACGACGGTACTCTTGGTCATCGGCGTCCCGCTGCTCGGGTCGCTGCTGATCCCGCTGCTTGGCTGGTTCAAGCTGCCGAAGTGGACGGGCTACGTTTGCGTGGCGTTCATCGGCGCCGCCCACGTCCTGTCCTGGACGCTCCTGGGCCCGGCCCTGGGCGGGATCACGACGCACTGGACCCTGCCGCTGTACGAATGGGCCAGCTTCAGTTTGACGTTCGACGCGCTGGCCGCCTTCATGGCGTTCACCGCCTCCCTGATCGCCACCCTCATCGCCATCTACTCGCTGGGCTACATCGAGCACGGCGAGGACGAACCGGAGTACTACTTCGTCGTCACGCTGTTTCTGGGCGCGATGATGGGGCTGGTGTTCTCCTCGAACCTGCTGTTCCTGTACATGTTCTGGGAGATCTCGGCGCTGGCCTGCTGGCGGTTGATCGGCTACTTCCGGGAGCCCGACTACATCTGGAAGGCCGACAAGGCGTTCCTGGTGACCTTCGGCGGCGCGGTGTTCATGCTGCTGGGCTTCGCCCTGGTGTTCGCGCAGTACGGCACGTTCGAGCTCGCTGAGCTGCGCGGCCAGGAAATCGGGCCGATCGCCCTGCTTCTCATCCTGCTCGGCGTGTTTTCCAAGAGCGCCACGGTGCCGCTGCACACGTGGCTGCCCGACGCCGGCGTGGCGCCCTCCACCATCACCTCGCTGCTGCACGCCGCCATCCTCGTCAAGATCGGCCTCTACGGCTTCGCCCGAATCTTCGCCAACGGCATGGTGATCCCGCCGGCATGGGAGACGGGCATCCTCATCGCCGCGCTGGTCAGCGCGTTCGTGTCGGCCTGCGCGGCGCTGCGTGAGACCAACATCAAGCGCATGCTGGCTTACTCGACGGTCAGCCAGATCGGCTACACCTTCCTGGGGCTGGCCGCGTTCACCCACTACGGCTACATCGGCGCGCTGCTGTACATCCTGGCCCACGGTCTCGCCAAGGGCGGCCTCTTCCTCTGCGCCGGCATCATCGAGCACGGCACTCACACCAAGGACATGACCAAGATGGGCGGACTCATCCAGAAGATGCCCATCACCGCCTTCTGCTACATTGTCTGCGCCCTGAGCATCGCGGGCATCCCGCCCATGGCCGGATTCTTCGCCAAGTACTTCGTCATCTCCGGCCTGGTCGAGGGCGGGCACACCTACATCGCCGGCCTGGCGATCCTGACCGCGGTGGTCACGCTGATGTACATGCTCAAGAGCTTTCACTTGATCTTCATGGGGGCGCCGCGCGGCGAATCTCACCACGAAGGTTCGCCCATCATGGTGGGCGTGGTGGCCGTGCTGGCGGTGCTCACCGTCGTCGTGGGGGCCCTGATGCATCTGCCCTTCGAACTGGCCCGTGTGGCCGATGGGGAACGCCTGGTCCAGGTGTTCACCTTCCTGTGGAGGTAAGCCATGAACGCTGACGTCCTGTTGCTGCTGCCCATCATCGTGCCCCTCGTCTGCGCCGGGCTGATCCTCCCCATCTTCCGCAAGCAGACCGGCATGATCGCCTGGCTGTCCCTGCTCGCCGTGGTGGTCTCGGCCGCGGCGTTCCTCCTAATCGCCGGCGGTCCGGGGATCCAGTTCGCCATCCCCTGGATGGAAGTGTTCAAGCTGGAGTTCAGCCTGTCGGGCTGGAAATCGTTCCTGCTCTTCTTCGTGTTCGCGTTCCAGCTGATGACTGCGGTGTACTGCCTGGGGGCCATCCGCCGGGTGGCCAAGCCGCTGCTGTTCCTCGCCTTCGTCCTGGTCGCCTTCGCCTCCGCCTGCGGCGTCATCCTGACTGACAACCTGCTGTTCCTGCTCGTCGCCTGGGAGGTCTTCCTGGTGGCCCTCTATGCGGTGATCCACAGCTCCGGCGATGGGGCCGAGGGCGTGGCCATGAAGGCCCTGGTGATCGGCGGGAGCAGCGACTTCCTGATGATCCTCGGGCTCATGCTCTATTTCGCCGTTTCCGGCGGCACCGCCATGGACGCCCACCTGCCCGTCGCCCAAAACACCGCGTCGTTCCTCTCGTTCCTGCTGCTGTTCCTGGGCGCCGGCGCCAAGGCGGGGATGTTCCCGTTCCACACCTGGATTCCCGACGCGGCCGAAGTGATGCCTGCCGCCGGTTTCGCGGCCCTGCCGGGCTCGCTGGAGAAGGTGCTGGGCATCTACTTCCTCTTCATCGTCAGCTACCAGATGTTCGCGCTGAACGAGGCCGCCCGGATCGTGATGTACGCGTTCGGCCTGATCACGGTGTTCGTGTCCATCGTGCCGGCGCTGGTGGAAGAGAACCTGCGCAAGGTGCTCGCTCTGACGGCGATCTCCCCCGTCGGCTTCATGGTGGTGGGCCTGGCCACATCGGAAGTCGCCGGCATGGCCGGCGCCCTCCTGTACATGCTCACCCATGCCACCTACAAGTCGTGCATGTTCTTCGCGGTGGGCCAGTTCGAGGAGCACGCCGGCGGCGCCCGCCTGTCCGCCCTGCAGGGGATCGCCCGGCTGCTGCCGCTGTCGGGCCTCGGTTTCCTGCTGGCGTTCACCGCGGCCGTCTCGCTGCCGCCCACCGGCGGCTTCATCGCCAAGGACCTGATCTTCGAGGGCGTGGTGGAGCACGGCCACTACCTGGTGTTCGTCGCGCTGTGGATCGGGGCCATCCTGAACATGGCCGTGTTCTGCAAGGTCATCGCCGTCCTGTGGGGGCGGGGCGAGGACCGGCCGGTTCCCGCCGCGGCGGTCCTGACGGCGCCGGTGCTGGTGCTGGGAATCGGCGCGGTGCTGACGGGCTGGATCTTCACCCTGGCCGCGCCGGTGTTCGGGACCGTTCTCCCAGTGGAGCACGCCGGCTGGATCGCGTCGGTGTGGCATCTCTCCCCGCTGACGGTGGCGTCCTACTCCATCTACCTGTTCGGCGCCCTGTTGTTCTTCGCCGGTCGATCGAAGGCCGCGGAGCCGGCGGCGACCTTCGCCTCGCTGCGGCAGTCGCCGGTGCTGGGACGGACGCTGGAACTGGCCCGCCAGAAAAAGTTCGACGGTTACGAGATCGGCGTGAAGGTGGTCAACTGGATCGCCGACCTGGTCTTCCGGCGGTTCGAGCGGCTCATCGACGAGATCGCCGACTGGATCATCCGGACCGGCCAGTCGTTTTCCGGCGCCTTGCTCAGCGCTCCGCACGACGGCGCCTACCGCACCTACCTGGGCTGGGTGATCGTGGGGCTGGCGATCGTGGCCGCCCTGATATTTGTGTAAGCCCGTTGACGGGAACGTAACGCCTCTGAGGTAGCTTATGATTACGAATATCGGATTGCTGCTGCTGCTGCCGCTGGCCGCCGTCATCCTGATGCCGTGGGTGTCCCGGCTGCACCGGCGTGCCGCGGACGTCCTGGCCGCGCTGACCGGCCTCGGCCTGGTGGCGCTGTGCCTGCGGTTCATCCCGCTGCACGGGGAGACCCTGACGCTGCGGGCGCTGCACACCCAGTTTGCCGTGGACGGCCTGAGCCTGCTGTTCCTCGTCGTGGTCAACGTCGTCGCGTTCTTCTGCCTCCTGTATTCCATCGACTACATGAACCACTACGACGGCCGGGGCAAGTTCTACGCGCTGCTGCTGCTGATGGTGCTCGGTCTGAACGGCATCCTGCTCGTGCGCGACCTGTTCAGCCTGTACGTGTACCTGGAGATCGTCTCCATCGCCTCCTACGTTCTGGTGGCGTTCAACCTGAAGTGGGACGGCATCGAGTCGGCGCTCAAGTACCTGCTGCTGTCAGTGGTGGCCACGGGCTTGATCCTCGTCGGTGTGGGGATCATCTACCTGAACCTGGGCACATTGGAATTCGCCGAGCTCAAGCTGATGCTGGCTGCGGGGAGCGGGCCCAGCGCCGTCTTCCTGCTGGCCGCCGCGTTGTTCATCGCCGGCTTCGGGCTCAAGGCGGCGATCATGCCGTTCCACGCCTGGCTGCCCGACGCCCACCCGTCGGCTCCGGCTCCCATCTCGGCGATGCTGAGCGGCGTGGTGATCAAGGTGGCCGGCATCTACGCCCTGACCCGGCTCTTCTTCGACATCTACCCGTCGCCGGATCGGATCCTGAACGTGTTTTTGTTCCTGGGCGTCGCCTCGATGGTCGGCGGCGCGCTCATCGCGTACTTCCAGCGCGACATCAAGCGGATGTTCGCCTACTCCAGCATCAGCCAGATCGGTTACATCCTCATCGGCCTGGGGCTGGGCAATGCGCTGGGGCTGATCGGGGCGCTGTTCCACGTGCTCAATCACGCCCTGTTCAAATCACTCCTGTTCTTGAACAGCGGCGCCCTGCAGTACCGGACCCACACCCGCGACATGAACGAGATGGGCGGCCTGGAACACCGGATGCGTGTCACCGGGATGACCAGCATCTTCGGCACCCTGTCCATCGCCGGCGTGCCGCCGTTCAACGGGTTCTGGAGCAAGCTCTTCATCATCCTGGGCGCGCTGGCCGCCAAGCAGTACGCCGTGGCGGTGCTGGCCATCTTCCTGAGCATCTTCACCCTGGGCTATTTCCTGCTCATGCAGCGGCGGGTCTTCTTCGGCAAGCTCAACCTGAAATGGAAGGACCTCAAGGAGGTGCCGCTGACCATGTCGCTGGCGATGATCTTCCTGGCGGCGCAGTGCCTGCTGGTGGGCATCTTCTTCAACGAGGTGCTGCGGTACCTGGTGGAACCCGCCGCCGCCATCCTGCTGGGAGGGAAGTGACATGTTGCTTTACGCTTCACTCATCCTGCTGGTCGTTTTCGCCATCCTGGTCTGCTTCTTCCGCGATCTGCTGTACGCGGCCGTGTCGCTGGCGCTCGCGAGCGTGATGCTGTCCGTGGTGCTGTTCCAATACGGGGCCAACATCGCGGCGGTATTCGAACTCAGCGTCTGCGCCGGTCTGATCACGGTGCTGTTCGTCTCCACGGTGAGCATGACGAAGGACTCGGACCAGGCGAACGAATCCCGGCTGCCGGCCTACTTCCTCCCCTTCATCCTGGTGCTCTTCCTGGGCCTGGACTTCTTCCTGGTCAAGTGGCTGGCGGGCTCGACCCTGGTGGGCGCCGGTTTCCCGGCGACCCCCGGCCTGAACTTTCAGAACGTGTTCTGGGGACAGCGCATGACGGATATCGTCGGCCAGGTCAGCCTGATTCTGGTCGGCGTTTTCGGCATCCTAACCATCATGCGGGCGCTGTCCGAGAGGAGGAAACATGACTGAGGAGACCATCCTGCTGCTGCTCAGCGGCCTGCTGCTCTTCATGGTGGGCGTCTACCTGATGTTCGCCTACCGCAACCTGCTCCGGGTCATCCTCGGCGTCGAGGTCATGGCCAAGGGCGTCACGCTGGTCCTGCTGGCCGCGGGCGTCTTCCGGGGCAGCGTGGAGTACATCCAGGCCCTGATCGTGACCTTCATCATCGTCGAGACCATCCTGGCCGCGGTGGTGCTGGCGATCACCTTCGTCGCCCAGCGGATTTACAATTCCCTCGACATCCGCAATCTGTCGAAGCTGAAGGGGTAGTGCCATGGACCTGAACATTCTGCTCGCTCCGCCCGTCGCGTTTTTTATCTTCCTGGGCCTGAGCGCCCTGCTGTATCTGGTGGGCCGGCTGATCGGCGCCCGGCCGAATCCGGAGCCGGGCAAGGCCGAGACCTACGCCTGCGGCGAGAATTTTCACCCCGACAAATTCACCTTCGCGTACCGCCGCTTCTTCATCGCGGCGATTTTCTTCACCGTCATGCACGTGGCCGTGCTGACCGTCGCCACGGTGCCGGGAGGCGCGGTGGCCTTCCGCGCGCTGGGCTACCTGGCGGTGATCGCGCTGTCGGTGTCCGTCCTGTTCGTTGATTTTGACTAGACTTCTGCAAGGAGTGCTGTCGTGTTCAAGAAACTGGTTACGTGGGCCCGGGTCAAGTCCCCGTGGATCCTGCATTTCAACTCCGGGGCGTGTAACGCCTGCGACATCGAGATTCTGGCATCACTGATGCCTCATTACGACCTGGAGCGGTTCGGCGTCATGCTCAAGGCGTCCCCCCGCCATGCGGACGTGCTGGTATGCAGCGGTTCGGTCACGAAGCAGATCGCCCCACGGCTGAAACGGATCTACGAGCAGATGCCCGATCCCAAGTTTGTCGTCGCGGTGGGGGCGTGCGCGTGCAGTGGCGGCGCGTTCAGAGGATGCTATAATGTATTGGGCGGTATAGATTCTGTGATCCCGGTATCCGCCTACATTCCGGGCTGTCCGGTCAAGCCGGAAGCGATCATCGACGGCGTGGCCAAGCTGCTGGCGCAACTGGACAAAGAGTCGGCCTAAAGTCTGGAGGTGGCGATGAAATTTGATTATGAAAAGGAACTGCGGACCCTGTTCCCCAACGGCGAAACGCGGAAAACTTCCGAACGGCGGTACTGGATCAACGTGCCCCCCGGGGAACTACAAGACGCCGTCCGCACACTGCGCGACAAGTTGGGCATCGTGCACTTGTCCACCATCGTGGGCGAGGATCTGCGCGACGCGTTTATGAACAGCTATATCTTTTCCGGCGAAGTGGTGGTGACCATTTCCGTGCGCATCGACCGGGACAAGGCGGAGGTCCCCTCGTTGGCGCCGGTAATCGACGGGGCGATGGTTTACGAGCGGGAGATCCACGACCTGTTGGGGATCGTCCCCGTGGGGCATCCCGACCTCCGCCGGCAGATCCTGCCGGAGGACTGGCCGGAGGGCGTCTACCCGCTGCGCAAGGATTACGTCGTCGCCCAGGGGCCAGTGGACCCAGATAAGAAGGAGGAGGCTTAACATGGCTGAAAACACCATCAAGATCCCAGTCGGGCCACAGCACCCGTTCCTGAAGGAACCGTGCAAGTTCGAATTTGAAATCAAGGGCGAGGAGATCTGCGGCGCCACGATCCGGATGGGCTACAACCATCGCGGCATGGAAAAGGCGTGCGAAGACCGCAACTACTACCAGTGCCTGTATCTGCTGGAGCGCATCTGCGGCATCTGCTCCCACTCGCATACGACGGCCTTCGTCCAGGCGGTGGAAAACCTGCTCGAACTCGAGGTCCCCAAGCGCGGCCTGTACCTGCGGGCGCTGGTCTGCGAACTGGAACGCCTGCACAGCCACCTGTTGTGGCTGGGCGTGGCGGCGCACGAAGTGGGATTTGACACGCTGTTCATGTACACCTGGCGCGACCGCGAGCTGGTGATGAACATCCTGGAGGAGATCAGCGGCAACCGGGTCAACTACGCCATCAACACCGTTGGCGGTGTGCGCCGCGACATCACCGCGGACCAGCGGAAGAAACTGCTCGAGATATCAACGGTCTTGAAGGAGCGGCTGGCTTATTACGCCAACATCGGCACCAACGAGCCCAGCTTCATCGCGAGGATCCAGGGCGTGGGCAAAATGAGCCGGGAACGAGCCATCGAAAAATGCGCCGTCGGTCCCTTCGCCCGTGCCAGCAACGTGGATATCGATGTGCGGCGGGACGATCCGTACGGTATCTATCCGGAACTCGAGTTCAAGGTGATCACCTCCGAGAGCTGCGACATTCTTGGTCGGGTGGTCGTCCGGGTGCTGGAGATGGTGGAATCCTGCAAGATGATCGAGCAGATCCTGCAGAAGATGCCGGAGGGCGAGATCGCCGTCCAGAAGGTGCCGCGACGCGTGCCCGCCGGAACCGCCGTCAGTCGCTACGAGGCGCCGCGCGGCGAAGATGTCCACTTTGTCCGGTCCAACGGCACCGACAAGCCCGAGCGGGTCAAGGTGCGCGCGCCCACCCTGTGCAATCTCGAGGCGGCGGCCGAATCGGTGGTGGGCTCCTATGTCGCTGACATTCCCATCGCCATCGCCTCCATCGATCCGTGCTTCTCCTGCACTGACCGCATGACGGTCCTGCTCAACGACAACCGGCGCGGCGTGCGGGTGGCCACGTGGGAGGAACTGCGGCGCCACGGCGTGGACTGGTATCGCCAGAACAAGGGAATTCGCTTCTAGCAGAGGGAGTGTATGGAAACCGTCAAGGTGATGCTGTATATCCTGGTCTTTCCGGGATTCCTGTTTCAGATGATCTACTCGACCTACCTGGAGTGGGTGGACCGGAAGCTGTATGCCCGCATGCAGAACCGGCGCGGGCCTCTCTACACCGGCTGGAGCGGCGTGCTACAGCCGGTGGCGGACATCGTCAAGCTGTTCGCCAAGGAGGACGTCACGCCGGCCGCCTCCGACAAGTTCATGTTCAACATCCTGCCCCTGGTGGCGCTGGCGTCGGCCTGCACCGCCGGTCTCTACCTGCCCGTGTGGCACCTGACCGGCTTCAACTCGTTCCAGGGCGACCTGGTCGTGGTGGTCTACCTGCTGGCCATGCCCTCGTTCGTTCTGTTCCTGGCCGGCTGGTTCTCCGTGAGTCCGTTCAGTCTCATCGGCGCCACCCGCGTGCTCACCCAGCTCTTTGCCTACGAGGTGCCGTTCTTCCTGGCGCTGCTGACTCCGGCAGTGGTGGCCGGCAGCTGGAAAATCGCCGACATCGCCAAGTACCCCTGGGCCAGCGGCAACTGGTGGGTGATTCCCCTCCAGGTGCTGGCGTTCATCGTCGCCGTGCTGGCGCTGCAGGCCAAGCTGGAGCGGGTGCCTTTCGACATTCCGGAGGCCGAGACCGAGGTGGTCGCCGGACCGCTCACCGAGTACAGCGGCAAGAAGCTGGCGGTGTTCCGGATCCAGAAGGACATCTCCATGTACGCCGGCTCCGCCCTGATCGCCGCGCTCTTCCTGGGCGGTTTCGGCGGCGGCCTGTACCTGGGCGCGCTCCAGCTGGTGCTCAAGACCCTGCTGGTGGTGGCCCTGCTGAGCGTGATCCGGGGCGCCTGTGCGCGCATCCGCATCGACCAGATCGTGTCCTTCAGCTGGCGTTACCTGGCGCCCATGAGCATCGTCCAATTCCTGATCGTGCTGTTGCTGAAGGGCGGAGGAGTGATCTAATCATGAAAAAAGTCGGCCTGCTATTGCCGGAGATGATGCAACACCTGACCCACCGGCCGGTCACCCGCCTGTACCCGTTCGAGAAGGTGACCCCGCCCGAGGGCTTCCGCGGCACACCCCGTTTCAAACCGAACAACTGCATCGGCTGCAAGGCGTGCGTGCGCGACTGTACGGCCGAGGCCATCGAGATCGACGTCCGCAAGATCGATCCGCCCCCCGGCTCCCCCGAAGGGACCAAACCGACGAAGAAAATGGTCTGCACCATCTACCTGGACCGCTGTGTGCATTGCGCCCGCTGCGTCGAGGTCTGCCCCAAGGACGCCCTCTACATGGACGCGGAGTTCGAGGTGGCCAACTTCACCCGCGACGCGCTCAAGATCGTGCAGGAATCGGATTGATGGACCGTCCGGCGGACCGCCTGCGCGCCTTGCTGGACACGGCGCGACGGGCGGACCGGAAAGTGGTTGTGGTGGGCATCGGGAACGAGCTTCTGGGTGACGACGCCGTCGGCGATCGCGTCGCCCGGGAGCTCGCGCCGTTTAACGGTCCCCGCTTCGAGGCCATAGCTGCTGGCATCGCCCCGGAAAACGCCGCGCCCCTGGTGAGCCGGGCCGCGCCGGATATCCTGTTCATCATCGACGCCGCCGCGCCCGGCGGCGGGGCGGGGGAAGGCACCGGCACCGCCGCCCCTTGGGATTTCTATCCGGTCGATTCACTCGACACGTACTGCCACTCCACCCATTCGGTTCCGCTGAGTTTGATCGTGGGCGTCTGGCGGCAGGAGCGTCCCATCCTCGACGTGCATTTTATCGGTCTCGCTGTCTGCGACACCACGTTCATGGCGCCCCTGTCGCCGCCGGTGGACGCCGCCCGCGCCGAGATCGTGGGGGAGTTCCGGGAGATGGTGAACGGTGAGCAGTGAACAGTGAACAGTAAATAGTGAAGAGTTAGGAGATAGGAGATAGGAGATCCGAGTTCGTCGTGCTCGTGATTCGTAATCGTTATTCGTAATCGTAATTCGTAATCGTCATCGTAATCGTAATCGTAATCGAGGCTCGAGACTAGAGGCTCGTTCCCATTAGGACATGCGTGCCGCCGATCGGGCGTTTGAAAGTTGGAACGTTGGAATGTTCACAGGTTTGGGAACAGTTTATTGTTGAAGTATCTGGAATTCACTCGTCCAACCAGTCATTCATTGATCGGCCCAGCGCCTGAGACATGCGCACGATCCACCGGTTGGCAACGTGGAGGTACCGCGAGCGGCAGCGAGCGGCGCGAAAGCCCAATCGGCACGC
>CALAMB010000442.1 GCA_937925645.1 uncultured Acidobacteriota bacterium | reverse complement strand
GCGGTTGGCTGGTCGCTGTCCACGTCGAGGACGCCGACGATGCGCCCCGCGGCGTCGCGAAGCGGCACGACGATCTCCGACCGCGAGCGGGAGTCACAGGCGATGTGGCCGGGGAATGCGTGCACGTCGGCCACCACCACCGGCTCGCCGCGGTCGATCCCCGCCCAGCAGACGCCGGTGTGGGCCTGGAGCACCTGGCAGGCCAGCGGCCCCTGGTACGGGCCCACGGTGAGCACGCCGTCCACGAGACGGTAGAAGCCCGTCCAGAAATAATGGGGCATCTTGTGATGGAGCAGCGCCACCTCGGTGGCCATCCGGGCGACGGGGTCGCCGGTCTTGGTGAACAGCTCCGCCAGTTGTTCGCGGATGCGCCGGTACCGGTCCTGTTTCTGTTTCTGATTCATCGTTCGCTCCCCGAAGTGTCGCGGACCGCCGGTTTCCGGCAGCCGCGCGGCGGGACACTCAACGGTCGGATTCTACCACACCGGCGGCATTCACGGACGGCGGTCCGAGGCGGTACAATCGAGTGCCCATCCGGTCCTGGACCACCTCTTCCTTGATGAGGGCGGCGGCGAACGCCGCGGCCTCCGGCCCCATCGCCTCCAGCGTCCGGACCGCCGACGAGTCCAGCCAGACCGTCCGCCCTTCCCGCTGCTGGTCGGCCAGGAGGCGCCGGAATCCGTCCAAGCCGCTCCCCGGATCCACCGCCACCCACCGGGTGGCGGGATTGAAGTAGCGGAGGGTCCAGTTGTCCGGATTGAAATCGCCGTACCCCACGGTGGTGGGGCCGGACCAGCGCCCCTGCATCCGCACGGCCAGCGCCAGGGGCGGGTTGGACCGGATCTGCGCGCACGGCACGATGGAAAACCCCAGATTGAACAGGCCCACCAGCACTGCCGCCGCCACGGGGAGCCGTCCCAACCCGGCGGCCGGCGCGCCGTGCCGCAGCAGCCACGCCGCCAGCAGCAGGATCAGCGCCGGGAGGTAAAACAGCCGGTAGAACGTGTTGCCGGGCAGCCAGACGAACAGGAACACCAGATAGGGAATCAGCCAGGCCGCGCCGACGCGCACCCACAACGCGACGGCGGGGAGGCTCCCGGCGGGATCGGGCGGCGGGAGCCGCCACGCGCGCCGCCGGATCAGCGTGACGATCACCCACCCCAGCGCCACCGCGAACGCGGCCAGCGCCACCAGACTGACGGGGTCAGGGTGCCGAAACACGTCGCCCGGCCGGCTGTTCACCAGCAGCCGCACGTTGCTCCGGACGGTCAGGAGGATGTTGCGGCCGAGGTCCCAGGAGAACGCCGAGTCGGGCGAGTGGTACGTGAGCCAAGACCACAGGCTCGTCCGGCCCGGCTGCCGCGCGTAGGCGGCCAGGTAGGCGGCCCCGGTCACCCCGCCGGCCGTGGCCAGGTAGAGCGCCGCCGACCGCCATCGCCGCGCCGGCGTCTCTTCGCGGGCCGCCAGCCCGCACACCGCGGCGGGCAGGAACCCGATGGCCAGCTCGTGGAACAGCATCGCGGCCGCATGGCACAGTCCCAGCCGAACCGGCGCAGAGGGCCCGGACCGGAGCAGCACGGCCAGCCCCAGCACCAGGCCGAGCACGGACGGGATGTAGGCGCCGGCATCGGCGCCGAACCGCCACCACCCCGCCGAGAACGCGAACAGCGCCGCCAGTCCGCCCGCGAACAACGGCCCGCCGGCTTGCCGGCGGAAGATTCCGTAGAGGATGCCCGCCGCCAGGGCCGCCAGCGCCATGTTCAGGTACTGCAGCACCGCCAGCGCCCGCACCTCCGGGCATACGGTGCGGACGGCGTCGTACGCCAGGCGTCCCGCCAGCGTGTAGACCAGGTGGTTGGGATGCAGCAGGGCGGGATCGCCGGAATCCGCCGACGCCTCGATCTGGAGGGCGAAGCCCACGCCGTCCCAATAGTGGTTCCGGATGGGAAACAGCAGGTAGACGGCGAAGATCGCGACAATCAGGACGGCCGCTTCGGCCACGCGCCGGTGCGACAGTGCCTGATTCGGCGGCGGACGATGGACGGATTCCGGCGGTGAGAGGGGATTCATGGACGTCCTTCGCGCGGGGCGCCGGCGGGGGCGATCCGCGCGCCGTCACTCCAGCAGGAGCCGCGAGAGGCAGTTGGCCATCGCCTCGCGGTTGTCGGGGTGCACGCAAAAGATCCCGTCGAGGCGCTCCAGCCCGATGCGCCGGACCCAGTCCACGAGCGCCCGCCGCTGGACCACCGCGACGATCCGGTCGCGGTCGCGGAAGGCGTCGGCCACCGCCTCGGCGAAGGGGAGCGCGCACTCCTCCATGACGCCCAGCTCGTCGATGACCAGCCAGTCCCGGTCCGCGGCCTGGGCCAGGGCGCGGCAGCCGAAGTCGGTGAACACCTCCGGCTTCAGCCCGAACGGTCCGAAGCGCGGCTCCTCCGCCCAGTCGGCGTGGGCGAACACCTCGCGGTCGCCCGACGGCGCCTCCAGGCAGAAGCCCACCTTCTCCTGGTCGCGGAACAGAGGCACGGTGAGGAGTCGCCCCACCGCCCCGGCCGGCAGGTGGCCGGTCAGGGAAGCCACCAGGCTGCTTTTGCCCACGTGCAGATCGCCGGAGATGATGATCCTCATCGCGCCAGCAACTCCACGCCGATGAAGAGGACCAGCGCGGCGGCCGCCGCCGCGTCGATCCAGCGCGCGCGGGCCGGCGCCGGCGCGGAACCGGCGGCGAGCCAATCCCGCAGGTGCTCCGCCAGGACCCGTCCCAGCGGATAGGCCACCGAGCCGAGCGCGGCGCTCAGGGGCGCGTAGACGATGGCCACGGGCAGAGTCGTCCCGGCATGGACGCACGCCGGTGAACCGGTCACGAACCCGGCCAGGGGGAACAGCCCCGCCGCGCCGAGCCCGATCAGGCCGCCGGCGGCCATGTCCACGGCCCGCCCGTCGGCCTTCGCCCACCGAACCACCGCGGCCAGGACCACCAGCAGAACCGCCTGCACCGCGAACGCGAAGACGGGGTTGACCACCGATCCGTGCCCCACGGGCAGGCCCAGCACCGCCGCGTCCAGCATCTTGAGCCCCGCCGCCACGGCCAGCAGAGCCGCGGGGGCCCAGAGCCGGCGGGTGGCGTGGTAACCGGCCGACAAGCAACAGACGGCCCAGCCGGTCATCACCGCGCCGGTCACGCCGACGCCGCAGGCGCCGCGCAGGCCCACGCCCAGCGCCGCCTCGGTCAACCCCCACATCAGGCCGGTGGCCAGCAGCAGTCGAACGATCATTTTCCCGTCCACCGTCGTCTGGTTCATGACGCCTCCAGAAAAGTCACCGTCACCCGTCCGGAACCGGGGGATGCCATCGCTTCACGCCAAAGGATCAATGAACGGTCGAATTATACCAACGATTCGTCGAGGTCGGATGGAAAATTAATGTTCCGGCACACGCCCGGATCGTCCACGGGGAGGTGGACCTCCCGCAGGCCGGACGCGTGGATCACCGCCGCCAGGCCGCCGGCGCGGTCCTCCGGCGGGATCCGCGGGAACAGCGCCCGCGGGATGACCACGGGATGACCGCTCCGGCCGTCCCACACCGGCTTGACCACGGCGTCGGACCGGGCGGCGAACGCCGCGGCCAGCGCTCGGCAGGTCGCGGCCGTCACGTACGGATGGTCCACCGCTGCCACCAGCGCGCCCGCGCACGCCCCCAGCCGGTCCAGGCCCAGCCGCAGCGAGGAGAGCGCGCCACGCTCCGGCGCCGGGTTGACCACCACCGCCGCGCCGGCTGCGTCCGCCCGCGCCGCGGCCCATTCGCGGTCCTCGGCGCGCACCACGCAGACCACCGGCGCGCAGCCGGCTTCGGCGACCGCCGCCAGCACCCGCTCGAGGAACGGCCGGCCGCCGGATTCAAGCCGGAGCTTGGGGCCGCCCAGGCGCGCCCCGGCGCCGGCGGCCAGGATCACCGCGCCCGTCGTCGGGTTCGTCACGCTAGGCCTCCCAGCCGGCCTCCCGATTGAAGGCCGTGATCAGGCGGTCGAACTCGTCCACTTCGTCCTCGAACAGCCGGCGCCAGTACGCGTCGTCCCACTGGGCGTTGATCTCGTCGAAGGTCTTGCCCTGCTGCTCCACCCACGTGTAGTACTTCAGGTTGTGGATGGCCTTCCGGTCGTAATAGGTGAGCTCCTTGAAGAAGTCGATCCCCTGGTGGAGCAGCACGGCGGCGTGGTCGCGTGCGGCCGGAATCGGGCCGTAGGGCCCCTCGGCGGCGCGTTGTTCATCGAGGCGCGAGCCGTACAGCTCCATGGAGTCGGTGAGCACGGTGAAGATCACGTCGCGCTCGTCCAGCTCATAGTAGCGGGCGGTTTTGATCGCCGCCAGCAGGTTGCAGATGCTGGAAATGCCCAGCAGCTCCAGCCGCTCGCAATCGGCCGCCGGCACGCCCGCCGCGGCCAGATAGTCGCGGCCGGCCGGCTCGTTGAACAAGCGCACCAGGCGCATGCAGTCGGCGTCGTCGATGGCGGCCACGGCGTCGGTGTTGCGAACGTTGTGCACCCAGGGGACGTGCTTGTCGCCGATCCCCTCGATCCGGTGCCCGCCGAAGCCGTTGAGCAGCAGCGTCGGGCACTGGAGCGCCTCGGTGGCCACCACCTTCAGCCCGGGGAAGTGGGTCTTGAGGAAGTCGCCGGCGGCGATGGTCCCGGCCGACCCCGTGGCGGAGACATACGCTGTCGCCCGGCTCCCCTCGCGGCGCACCTGCTCCCACACCTCCAGCAGCGCCGGCCCCGTCACCTGGTAGTGGAAGATGGGGTTGCCGAATTCGTCGAACTGGTTGAAGATCACGTGGACCGGGTCGCGCCGCAGCTCCCAGCACTTGTCGTAGATCTCCTTCACGTTCGACTCGCAGCCCGGCGTGGCGATCACCTCGGCGCCGATCTCCCGGAGCCAGTCGAAGCGCTCGCGGCTCATCTCCTCGGGCAGGATGGCCACCGCCGTGCAGTCGAGCAGGGCGCAGTCAAAGGCGCCGCCGCGGCAGTAGTTGCCGGTGGACGGCCAGACCGCCTTGTGCACCTCCGGGTCGAACTCGCCGCTCACCAGCCGCGGCACCAGGCAGCCGAACGCCGCCCCCACCTTGTGGGCGCCGGTGGGGAAGAACTTGCCCACGAGGCCGATGATCCGCGCCCGGACGCCGGTGAGCGCCGGCGGGATCTCCATGTAATTCACCCCGCCGAACAGGCCGGTGCGGATGTCGTTTTTCCAGGTGATCCGAAACAGGTTCAGCGGATTGACGTCCCACAGCCCCACCGCCGGCAACTGCTTCCGGACGGACTCGGGGATGAGCGACGGGTCGCGCATCTCGGCGAACGTGGGGATGCGGATGTTCCGCCGGCGGCACCGGGCGGCGGTGCGCCGGACGACGTCTTCCCGGATGGTGTGAATGATCTGGGACATGGCGCGCTCCTTACAGCAGGCGCCGCGCGGCGCGGCGGGCGATGGCATCCAGCACGCCGGCCGGCTCCGAAAACCGGGCCAGCAGGATCATGGCCGCGATGACGAACGGCTTGTAGCCGGCCTCGCGGTAGGTCTGGAGGCGGTACCGGTCGAATACCGTGGCGGCCACCTCGCCCCGCTCGCAGCTCACGCCGGAGATGTCGGCGGGGAGGCAGTGCAGGTAGAGCGCGGCG
>CALAMB010000441.1 GCA_937925645.1 uncultured Acidobacteriota bacterium | reverse complement strand
CCGGCGGTGCGGCGGTCCATGGGCTGGCTGTTCTTCACCGCCTCGCTGATCATCTTCGGCGTGGTGCTCAACCGGATCAACGTGTTCCTGGTGGGCTACAATCCTCCCTACTCCGAGCGGGCCTACTTCCCGTCGGTGGGCGAGATCGCCATGACGGCGGCCATCGTCTCGAGCATCCTGTTCTGTTACCGGTTCTTCGTCACCTACTTCCCCATCCTGCCCGGCTACATGCCGGTGAGTCCGGAGCAACTGGTCCGGATGCAGGAAGAACGCGAAAAGACCGTCACCCCGTTCTGGACCTGGGTGATCCGCGGCGCGGGCATCGTCTTCCTGCTGGTCTTCGTCCTGCTCTACAGCGTGGTGCACGAGGAGGCTATCAGCTCCACGATCCGCACGGTGACGGAGATCCAGCGGGTCCAGGCCGCCCGGCCTGAAGTGACCCAGGCGGCACCGGCGGTGGCTTATCCCCACCGTCCGTCGGCTTACAAGAACTTCTACCTGCTGAACAGCTCCGCGCTGAACTCGGGGGTGGATGATTACGAGCCGGTGGGATTCGCCCACCGGATCCACGACGAGATCACCGGCGGCGACTGCGCGGTGTGCCACCATCGGTACGCCATGAGCGAGGACGACCGCGTGGGTGAGGATCTCAAGGCCCTGCACGCCATGATGGAGGTCCGCCTGGGCGGCCCGTGCGCCGACTGCCATGACGACCTGGCCGACCGGCCGCCCCAGAGCTGCGCCCGCTGCCACGCCCAGCCCGGCGAGGCCGACGATCCGTCGCGCATCGGCCTCAAGGGCGCGTACCACCGCCAGTGCATCGGCTGCCACGAGCGCCAGCTCAAGCCCGCCGCCGCGCCCACCGGCTGCAACGCGTGCCACCATCCGTGGACGCCGGACCACGCCCGCCTCGTCAGTCTCGGCGCCACGCCCACGCCGCAGGACGTGACCCGCTCCTGCCTGAGCTGCCATCCGAAGGTGGGCCAGGACCTGCTGGGCACCGCCCACTGGCGCTGGCAGGGCTTCTCGCCCACGCTGGCCGGGTACGAGCACCGGAAGGACATCAGCCTCACCCTGATGGTGAACAACTACTGCATCGCCATCGCCCCCAACATGCAGCAGTGCGCCGCCTGCCACATCGGCTACGGCGAGATGGGCAAGGAGTTCGATTTCGGCGACCCGGCCAACATCGACTGCCTCGTCTGCCACGACACCACCGGCGCCTACCGGAAGGATCCGCTCAAGGCCGGATTCCCGGCGGCGGGCGTGGACCTGGCGGCCGTGGCCCGCCAGGTGGGGCGCCCGTCGCGGCAGGCGTGCGGCTCCTGCCACTTCCACAGCGGCGGCGCCACCAACGCCAAGCACGGAGACCTGGAGCCCGTCCTGGCCAAACCCAAACCGGAATTCGACGTCCACATGGGCGCCCTGAACATGCGCTGCCAGAACTGCCACACGGTGACCCAGCACCGGATCGCCGGAATGTCCCTGAGCGCGCCGGCGGTGGAGGGCCGCGTCGAGTGCGGCCGATGCCACGGCCCCACGCCGCACGGCGTGGCGGGACCGCTCTCCCGGCACCTCGACGACCACGTCCGGGCCATCGCCTGCGAGACGTGCCACATCCCCGCCTTCGCCCGCGAGACGCCCACCCTGCTGCGGCGGGACTACTCCCAGGCCGGCCAGGACCGGCCTGAGACCGCGGACAGTCTGGGCATGCCCGCCTACGACAAGCGGTTCGGCGCGCTCACCTGGGGCAAGAACCTAGCCCCGGTTTACCTCTGGTTCGACGGCACCCGCCACGCGGCGCTCCTGGGCGACACCATCGACCCGTCCGCCCCCGTGGTGCTCAACGCGCCCGTGGGCGAGAAGCGCAACCCGGCCGCGCGGATCTTCCCGTTCAAGCTGCATACCGCCGTGCAGCCGTACGACACCGAGAACAAGACGCTGGCCATGCCGCGGTTCCTGTCCGACTACTGGGTCCGCTTCGACTGGTCCGGCGCCATCGCCGAAGGGATGAAGGCGGTGGGCCTGCCCTACTCGGGCACGTACGGCTTCGTCGAAACGCGGATGTACTCGGGCATCCATCACGGCGTGGTCGCCGCGCCGCAGGCGCTGGGCTGCACCGACTGCCACTCCACGGAGGCCGTCGCCTGCGGCCGCTGCCACCAGGGCGCGGCGGGCATCGACCTGCCGGAGCACCGGCGCAAGATCTACCCCGACGTCAAGCAGCGGCTCGACTTCAAGTCGCTGGGCTACCCGGGCGATCCGGCCCAGGTGGGCGGGCGCTTCTACATCACCCTCGGCCGCGGCCGTCCGCCCCGGTAGGCGGCCGGGGGCGCCGGCGCGTCCGTCCCTCGCGCGCTCAGGCGCCACGACGCGAAGGCGAATGGTTCACAGTTTTTAGTCGCCACGCTGTCGTGGGATTCTCACGCACCCGTGAGAATCCCCTTGTTCCTCTTTCTTCCTCAAGCCGCCGCAGCCGGAATCAACGTGCGACGGTCGGGAATTCCCGTTCCCGTCCCCTCGGCATGTGCTTCGGCACACCGTTTGGATCGCAACTGGAATCGCCCGGCGCGGCCGGGCCGCTTTCGCCGTGCACGGACTGATTGTGACGGTCGAAGTTGGGGTGGCAACCGGGCCGGCAGAAACCGGTGAAACAGCCCCCCGCCACCCGGCAGGATTTCGGAAGCAACTGAACGATCCGCACCGCGCCTTCGCCTCGTGGCAAAAACAGGCACCACCCGTTCACACCGACGCGAGACGGACATTTCAAGACCCACCCACAATCTGAACATTTAGATGAAGAAAAAAAATCGTGAAATTTGAAATACTATTCATACAAAACGCCGCTATCCCTACTTTGTATACAACTGTCCATTGATTTTTCTTGATTGGTAGCGGGTGTGGGTTTAGCAGCTCCAATGACTGACTCTCCTGAAAGCGTCCGGCCGCCCGATCACAGCGGCCACCGTTTTTCTGACATCGTGCCGGAGACGCGCTCCGCGACTCCGCATCATGGCCTCGCGGCTTGCCCCGCTCTGTCGGGCGGCGGGCCGCTGGACTCCATTTATTCGACCTTTATTTCTCACGGGAGGTTGGAATGCGTGTAAAACGTTTCGCGATTGTCCTGATGCTGCTCGCACTGACCGCCGGTCTCGGCTTCGCCAACCGGGGCTACAACGTGTCGTGGAGCGACGAAGGCTGGCTCGTGCTGACCTTCGAGCTGGGCGACTACAGCGTCGAATCAATTCAGGCCAACAACCAGACCTACTCCAAGCTCGTTTTCGACGGCAGTGTCTGGACCCGGCAGCGCGGCTATGCCGAATTGCCAATCCTCAGCGCCACGGTCCAGTTGCCCGCCGAGGGCAACTACAGCGTCGAGGTCCTGGACGCCGACTTCGATCTTGTCCCCCTAGATCATCCCATGCTCCCCTCCAAGGGCGTGATTTACCGCAACCAGAACCCCGCCTCGATCCCCTACTGGACCGACCCGCACGCCCAGGCGCTCAAGGTCTATCCCGAGGAGATCACCCGGATCACCGATCCGTTCATCTTCCGCGACGTCCGCGGGTTGACGGTTTTTGTCCACCCGTTCCAATACCTGCCCCGGACCGGCCTGCTGAAAGTGCACCAGACAATCCGCGTGGTCCTGGTGCCCGAAGAGGCGGAAGACAGCATCAATCCCCTGCCCGTCCAGCCGAAGCGCCTGGTCCGGGAAATGGACAGCATGTACAGCTCGCTGTTCATCAACTACAACCGCCAGGCCGACGACCTCAAGTTCGCCAACGAACTGAATGATATCGGCGAGATGCTGGTCATCTACACCAGCCGCGACGCCACCGCCATCCAGCCGTATATCACCTGGAAACGCCAGAAGGGCTTCAAGGTGAGCACCCAGCAGGTGGCCACCGGCACCAACGTCAAGACCACGATCCAGACCGCCTACGCCGCCAATCCGAACCTGCTCTATGTGCAGCTCGTCGGCGACTGGGCGGACATCAAGTCCGATCTCGGCACCAGCTCCAGCGCCCCCACCGACCCCATGCTGGGCTGCGTGGCCGGCTCCGACAACTACCCTGACCTGATCATCGGCCGCTTCCCCGCCGCCAGCACCACTGAAGTGACCACCATGATCAACAAGGCCATCACCTACGAAAAGGCCACCAGCGGCACCTGGTACCCCAAGGGGCTGGGCATCGGCTCCAGCGAGGGGTCCGGGATCGGCGACGACGGCGAAATCGACTACGCCCACATCGACATCATCAAGGAAAACAAGCTGCTCCCTTACACCTACACCAGCGTCACCGAGGCGTACGGCAGTCCCACCGCCACCACCGTGGCCAACGCCATCAACGCCGGCCTGAGCGTGATCAACTATTGCGGCCACGGCTCCGACACGAGCTGGGTGACCTCCGGGTTCAGCACCACGAACATCAGCTCCCTGACCAACGGCGACATGCTGCCGGTCATCTTCTCGGTGGCGTGCGTGAACGGCACGTTCCACAAGACCACCGAGTGCTTCGCCGAGCGCTGGCTGCGCAAGAGCGGCGGCGGCGCGGTGGCCACCATCATGTCCACCATCAACCAGCCGTGGCAGCCGCCCATGCGGGGTCAGGACTATATGAACGACCTGCTCACCGGCGGGTACAACTACTCCACCAACCCCGGCAACGGCACCAGCACCACCTACGGCAAGACCTGCTTCGGCAGCATCACCACCAACGCCATGGTGCTGATGTACGCCGAGAGCTCCGCCAGCGACGACCTCGACACCCTCAAGACCTGGACCGTCTTCGGTGACGCCAGCCTGCTGGTGCGCACCGCCGCCCCCAAGGCCATCACCCTGAGCAACACGGCGGTCTCAAGCGGCACCGCCTTCTCCACCACGGTCACCGCGAGCGGCGCGGCCGTCGCCGGCGCGCTGGTTTCCTTGAACCAGGGGTCCACGGTCTACACCGGCTACACCAACACGTCCGGCGTCGCCACCATTAGCCATGGCTTCACCTCCGGCTCGGTCACCGTGGTGGTCACCGGATTGAATCTGGAAACGGAATTCCACACCGTGACCGTGGGTGGCGGCACCACGAACAACCCGCCCGTGGCCAACTTCACCTTCGCCGTCAACGAGCTGGTCGCCACCTTTGCCGACACCAGCACCGACAGCGACGGCACCATCGCCAGCCGGGCCTGGACCTTCGGTGACGGCGGCACCGCCACCACCGCCAATCCC
>CALAMB010000440.1 GCA_937925645.1 uncultured Acidobacteriota bacterium | reverse complement strand
TGCGCTCCACGCTGGACCGGTTCTATCCACAGCTCATCGATCCCGACACGAAGGAGGCGGCCATCAGCGGCAGCGTGCTGCGCGCGTTCCTCACCGTGAAGGAATTCCTGCACGGCGCCCGCTCGCTCGAATCGGTGGCCCACATGAGCAACCTCAACGGCGCCCGGTTTTTCGGCGTGGCGGAGCTGCCGCCGCCCGACCTGCTGAATCTGCACGTAACGAAGGATTTTCAGGAGATCGTGGCCCGCGCCCAGCTCGAGGCGCCCATCTTCGAGGCCCTCGCCGAGGCGTGCCATGAAGCCTATATTAAAATGAAGAGCGCAGCGGGTTGGCGCTACGGTTCACCGAGGGACGACCGGGCGAAACTCCACCCCTGGCTGGTGCCGTACGACCAGCTGCCTGAGGTCGTCAAGGAGATGAACCGGGGCACCGCCCGCCTGACCCTGGCCAAGCTGGCTGATTTGGGATATGTCATCCACCGTCTGCGCCCCGCGGACGCGGCGGCCGCTACTCCTTACAGGTTCAACGCGGACGAGAAGAAAATGCTCGTCTGCCTGGAGCATGACATCTGGCTGCGCGACAAGATGCTCCGCGGCTACGCCTGGGCGCCGGAGACCTGCGAGCCGCTGCGGCTCCACCGGGACATCGCCGCGTTCCGGGACGTGCCTGACGAGGACCAGGAACTCGACCGGGTCATCACCGAAACGATCCCGGTCGTGCTTCACAAGCACGGCTTCGTTCTCGGGCGGAAGCAGAAGGAGTCGACGGTTTGACGGAATCCACTGCCCCAGCGGCTCCGGCGCCCGTGCTTCGGCTCGGCGTCACCGGACACCGTCGTCTGACCAACCCTGACGGCGTAGCCGCCGCCGTCCGGACCGCCCTTCACCGCGAGATCCTCCAGGCGGCCGGCCTGTCGGCCCTGCCGGCCGTCCGGATCCTGACCTGCCTGGCCGAGGGCGCCGATCGACTGGTGGCGCGCGTGGCGCTGGAGGAACCGGCGGCGGCGCTCAGTGCGGTGCTGCCGATACCGCCCGCCGATTATGCCGAGGAATTCAATAGCCCGGCGTCACGGCAGGAGTTCGAGGAATTGCTCCGCCGGGACCCGGAGCCGATCTGTCTCCACCCCCGCCCGCTGGCCGAGGAGTTTTCCGGGCTTGACGCGGCGTCCGCCCGCCGGACCGCCTACCGCAACGCCGGCCGCCATGTGGCCGACCGGTGCGACGTGCTCATCGCCGTCTGGGACGGCGAACCGGCCCGCGGCCCCGGCGGCACGGCCGAGATCGTGGCCTACGCGCTGGAGCGGGGGCGGCCCATCGTTCATATCCGCCCCGACGCGCCTCGGACCGTCACCGTGCTCTCCGGCCGTTGCGCCGAAACGCCCGCTGCGGCCTCACCACCGCCGTCTGCCGATGCCGCGGACGTCGACGGCGCCCGCCCCGCCCCGCGGCGGGTGCTGTTCCTGTGCAGCCAGAACAAGCTGCGCAGCCCCACCGCCGAGCGGGTCTTCCGCGGCACGCCGGGGCTGGAGGTCCGCTCGGCCGGGCTCGACGCCGACGCCGTGGTGCCACTCACGCGGGAGCTCCTCGAGTGGGCCGACCTGGTGCTGGTCATGGAGAAGCGCCATCGCAACGCCATCCAGAAGCGGTTCAAGGAGCTGTACCGGATCAAACGCATCGTCTGTCTCTACATCCCCGACGAATTCGAATACATGGACGAGGGCCTGGTGCGGCTGCTGCGCGAGCGCGCCGGCCCGTTGCTGGGACAGCGGCAAAACATTTCTTGACGATTTCGTCTAACGCGTCCCCCCCCCGGATGAGGGATCTTGCGCTCGCGGTTCACCTTCGTATTTCCCGCCAACGGCACCCTCGGCAGCGTCTGGGGCACCGACCTGTACACAGTTGGCTCAGCGTCTCATCGCCTCAATGGTAAATGCTCGCAGCCAAACCGAGTGATTGAGTGACACGATTCCATCGATCGGGGCGATGCATCGGGCCGCGTTCGTAGAGCCCAGCCTGCGGTGGAATCCAAAGCGACGAGACGCCATCCCTCAGCGCAGTCCGCGGCCGGATCCCGCCGCGCGAGCGGCGGCGGAGTGTAGCCCGGACCGACAGGTCCGGGTGCGCGGAGAATCCGGAATATCTGCAGGCTCCGCAGGAGCGGGGGAAAGCGAAGTCCGACCAGCCCCGCAGCTGGAGGTTCTGTGCGTGCCCCATATTGAAGTCATTGCCATGCTCCCGCCGCCGCATGCGCGGCTCCCCCAGTCACTCTTTGATCCGGCCACCCGGGCCTCTCGGCCCGGGCTACACGCCGCGGCCGCTGACACGGCCGGGCCGCAGGAATCGAACGATACGATCCCACGGATCGTGCGGATTCAGCGGACCGCGTCCGGCGGACGCGGCCTACGGCTGTCCCGTGAACTAACCGTTGACACGCTGTACCCCTCCCGTGAAAATGGATCCGCTGCAGTCACCGGTGCGTCCGCTAAAATTCGCCCTATTGCCGCTGCCACCTGAGGGGCCCACCAATCTGCAGCCGATAGTCTTCCATCGAGGTTTGCGCCATGATCCCCATTCTATCCGTCGTCGGCAAGTCCGACTCGGGCAAGACCACCCTGCTGGAGAAGCTGATCCCCGAGCTCACCCGCCGCGGTTGGCGCGTGGCCACGGTGAAGCATGACTCCCACGGCTTCGAGGTGGACCACCCCGGCAAGGACAGCTACCGGCACAAGCAGGCCGGCGCCCACACCGCCGTGATCGCCTCGCCGTGGCGCCTGGCCATGATCCGGGACGTGGAGCGGGACCTGACGCTGGACGAGATCCGCGACCGGTTCATCCAGGACGTGGACCTGGTGCTCTCCGAGGGATACAAGAACGACCGCCAGCCCAAGATCGAGGTGTTCCGGCCCGAGCAGCACGACGAGCCCATCTGCAAGCGGAGCGACGGTCTGGTGGCCCTGGTCAGCGACACCGATATCGATCTGGGCGTCCCCCGCTTCGGGCTCGACGACGCCGCCGGGCTGGCCGGGTTCATCGAGACGCGCTTCCTGGAGCAGCCGCGCCCCGGCCACGTCAGCGTGCGGGTGGACGGGCGAGCGGTGCCCATGAAATCGTTCGTCCGCGACTTCATCGCCGGCGCCGTCCGCGGGATGCTGGGCACCCTGAAGGACTGCGACTCGAAAGGGACCATCGACGTGCATGTGGAGCGGGAGAAGGAAGAAGAGATAGGAGATAGAGGATTGAATGGGTGAATGGGTGAATGGGTGAATGGGTGAATGGAGACGAAGCGGATTGC
>CALAMB010000439.1 GCA_937925645.1 uncultured Acidobacteriota bacterium | reverse complement strand
CCGACCACGGAGAAACGCCGATCCTGTTCGAGATCATGCGGCCCAACCGCAGCCGAAGCCCCCGGGCCGATCTCGTTTTTGATGGAACGCGGGCCTGCTTCATCAACGGCAGGGGCGGCAAGCCCGGCCCGCAGATGGTCCCCGCCGAGGAGCTCGTCGACTTCGAGGTGGAGATCGGCTGGTTCTTCCCCGCCTTCTTCGACCATTCCGCCGAGTATGCCGGCGTCGAAACCGTCGCGGGGCGCGAGGCACACAAGCTCCGCGTCGCCCTGCCCCATGGGGCCCGAATGACCTATTGCCTCGATGCGTTGACGGACCTTGTGGTCAGGATCACCGCGGAATTCACCTTGGGTGGAAAGGAATACACGTTCGAACGGGCCCTCAGCGATCATCGTCCCGTCAGCGGGCTCGTGTTCCCCCACTGCTTCACCTACACCGGCCGGACCGGTGTCCAAACCGGGCGCATTGAGAAGATCGAGCTCAACGTCCCTCTCGCCGAGGATGCCTTCCGCATTCCGGCGGAGGCGGCCGGCGGCGATTACACCGTGACGTTCTACTCCGGCCGGGACGGCAACAAGGAGGTCTACATTCTCCATGCCGGACGCAAAGAGCCCGTGAACCTGACCCGCCACCCGGCCCAGGACCTTTGCCCCGCCGCTTCCCCGGACGGCGGACGGATCGCGTTCCTGAGCGACCGGGACGGCAACATGGAGATCTACAGCATGGCCGTCGACGGCGGCGACGTCCGCCGTCTCACCACCTCGCCCGAGACCGAGGAGCATCCCGAGTTCACCCCCGATGGCAAGAACATCCTCTTCGTCCGGGATTTCGGGGAGCGCACCGAGATCTGGACCATGGCCGCCGACGGCGCGGATCCGCGACGCCTCACGAACAACGCCGCCCGGGACGAGCGGCCGTTCATGTCGCCCGACGGGTCGAAGATCGTCTTCATGTCCAGCCGCGACGGCAACTACGAAATCTACACCATGGCCGCCGACGGCAGAGGCCAGACGCGCCTCACGAACACGCCGGAGTGGGAGATCTTCCCGGCCTGGTCCCCCGACGGCCGGCAGATCGCATATTCCCAAAAATTCAGGGCCGATGGCCGGATGCAGGGCATGATCCGGGTGATGAACGCCGACGGAACCGGCGACCGGGCCGTCACAGCGGTCGAGACGCGCGACGAAAACGCCATGTGGTCGCCCGACGGTCGCTTCATCGCCTTCCAGAGCGTCCGCGACGGCAATTTCGAGGTGTACCGGATCGACGCCGACGGCGGCCACCCGGTCCGCCTCACTGACCATCCGGACTGGGACGGCTGGGCCGCGTTCGTCCCCGTTCCGACTCCGAACCGGGGAGGATCCGAGTGAGCACCCGATCCCGCCGCCGGAACCGTCTGGGGCGCGGCACCACCAATCACGGCCTCATCTGACGGCGGCTTGGAACTTGCACGTATCGAAAACAAATAATCAGGGAGGACTGATGAAACAACGCACAGCATGTATCGCGATTCTACTGACCGCCGTTTTCGCATTCGGCCACCTGGCCGCCGCGGATGACCCGGCCGAGCGCGCGGCGGTGCAGCGCGCCATCGAGCAGTCCATCGGCTGGGCCATCGAGAAGGACTTCGACGCCATGTTCCGCCTGTGGGGCGACGACCTGTTCCACTTCTGGCTCTTCTCCGACAGCCAGGTGATCGGGCTCGAGAACTTCAAGAAACACGCGGAGCAGTGGCGCGACCCCGACTTCCGGGGCACCCGCTTCGAGTTCCGCGACCTGCGCATCGTCTTTTCGCGCTCCGGCGACGTGGCCTGGTACTCCTGTCATCTCGATGACTGCGGCTCCTACAAGGGGAAAGAGTTCTGTCTCAAGGACGTCTTCCAGACCGGGGTGCTGGAAAAGCGCGACGGCCGCTGGGTGCACGTGCTGATGCACGGCTCCTACCCGGTGGACAAGGTGCCGGCAGGCTACGTCCGCCGGTTCTACCGCGACCTGTTCGAGAAGCCGGAGGCGAAGGAGGCGAAGCCGCCGCAGCCGGAATGAAACGCAACGCGGCAGATGGTGGCCCTGCGGACAGAGGTTTTGAAAGAGTGGGCAAAGAATGATCGAAAGATAAACATGGAGATATCTCAATGAGAAAAGCAATCTCAGTGAGTTTCCTGTTGCTGGTTGCCACAGTCATAAATGCCCAGCAAGAGAATTTTCCCAGACTGATCGGCCCCTATCTCGGACAACAGCCGCCCGGGAAAGAGCCTGAATTGTTCGCGCCCGGCATCATATCCCGCGACGACTATTTCGAGCACAGTGCCGCAATATTCACCCCGGATGGGAAGGAAGTCTTTTGGACGGCAAAAGCCAACAACCGGAGGGAATTCAAAATCTATTCCATGAAAATGGTGGATGGAGTTTGGTCCCGGCCTGAGGTCGCGGGATTCTGCCAGGAAGACAAGTACTATCAATCACTGCTCATGTCACCTGACGGGAAAAGACTCTATTTCCCGGATGGGAGCAATTGGCTGTTCGTCGAAAAGCAGGATGGGAGTTGGAGTTCACCAATACGTGTATCGCCGAAAATGGATCGGGGAACCGATGCAAACATATGTTCAGTGACGAGCAGCGGTTCGGTCTACTTCATCAAACGACCCGAGCATGATGTATATGTTGCAAAAATCGAAAAGGGAGATTATGCCTCCCCCGAAAGACTGGATGATCATATCAATTCCAGCGACACCAGAGAGAATTCCGTCTATGTAGCCCCGGATGAACGCTACATGATCATCGAAGCGACACCGGACGCCGCGACGTGCGAGCTGTATATCAGTTTCAAAACCGATCATGATTCATGGTCCGAACGGATCAAACTCCCCATCAAGTGGGG
>CALAMB010000438.1 GCA_937925645.1 uncultured Acidobacteriota bacterium | reverse complement strand
TCATGCCGGGTAAAAGATCATGCCGTAGAAGCTGTCGTAATCCGTCCGCCGGACCACCTCCACCTTGGCCTCCACCGGCATGCCCGCCATCGGGTTGGACATGTGGAGCTGGCCCATCACCCGGACGCCGTTTTCCAGTTCCACGATTCCCAACTGGAGGGTGGGAACCAGGTAATCGGCCGGCGGATTATGCAGCCGGGTGTGCGTCAGGAGCTTGCCCCGTTTCGGCAGCGGCACCAGCTCGAAGTCGGTGTATTCGGTCCGGCCGCACTTCCGGCAACGCATCCGGTAGGGATAGTTGATATGACCGCAAGCGCCGCATTTGTAGCCGTAGATGTTTCGGTCCATGTCAGTCCTCCCGGATGAAGGTCAGGCAGACCACGTTGTTGCCGAAGCCGCCGAAGTTGCAGGTGAAGCCGACCTTGGCGTTGGCGACCTGGCGCTTTTCCGCCTCGCCGCGGAGCTGCAGCACGATCTCGTGGGCCTGCCCGACGCCCGTGGCGCCCACCGGGTGCCCCTTGGCCTTCAGGCCGCCCGAGGTGTTGATGGGAAGCCGGCCGCCCAGCCGGGTCTCGCCGCGCTCCAGGGCCAGGTGTCCCTGCCCCTTGGGGAAGAAGCCGACTTCCTCGCTCTCGACGATCTCCAGGATGGTGAAGGCGTCATGGAGTTCCGCCACGCTGACGTCGGCGGGCTGGACTCCCGCCATCTTGAACGACTGCTGGGCCGCCAGCCGCACGGCGGCGAGCTCCGTGGGATCCTCGCGCTCGTGGACCGCGTGGGTGTCGGTGGCCTGGCCCACGCCGGCCAGCCGCACCATGGGCTTGCCCAGCTTGCGGGCCGCCTCGGCCGACGCCAGGATCACGCAGGCGCCGCCGTCGGACACGGGGCAGCAGTCGAAGAAGCGCAGCGGCTCCGACACGTACGGGTTGTTGGTGGACGCCTCCGGCGAGTCGAGAATCCCCTCCAGGGTGATTTTTTCGTGCAGGTGGGCGAAGAAATTCAGGAGGGCGTGGTCGTGGTTCTTCACGGCCACCATGGCCAGATGCCGCTCGGTGACGCCGTACTTTTCCATGTAGAGCCGGGTGAACATGGCGGCCAGCGACGGCAGCGTGACGCCGTACACGTACTCGGCGATCGGGTGGGTGAGCGTGGCCACGAAATCGGTGGTTTCCAGGTTGTTGGCCTCGCGCATCCGCTCCGCCCCGATGACCATCACCACGTCGTACACGCCGGAAGCGACGGCCAGGAATCCGGTCTTCAGGGCGCTGGCGCCGGAGGCGGGGCCGTTCTCGATGGTTTCGGCGCCGGCGGGGGTGAGGCTCAGGCTGTCCACCACGGCGCTGGCCAGCCCGGTCTGGTGGTTGATGCGGCCGGCGCCCATGTTGGCCACGTAGACGTGGTCGACGGCGGCGAGGCCCGCGTCGCGCATGGCCATCATGCCGGCGTAGGCGGCGATTTCGGAGAGCGGATATTCCAGGCGGGTGAAGCTGGTGATGCCCAGCCCGACGGCATAAACTTTCCGCATGGCTATTTCCTCCCCTCCAGGATCCAGCCCTGGGACATGAGGGCCGTGCCGGTGGCGTCGTACAGCGACCGGGTGGCGGCCAGCAGGTCCGCCGGGGGCTTCGGCGGGTCGGACGGCGGCAGGATGCGCTCCATCGCCTTGTCGAGCAGCTCCTGGGGCACGGGGCGCCGGCCGACGACCAGGCTGCCGCGCGCGGCTTCAAAGAGCGGCCGCGTCAGGGACCAGGACGGGCAGCCGCCCAGCTCGTGCGGGATGTGGAACCGCTTTTCCAGGTTGTACTCGATCATCCAGCGGCGGAAGCCGATGGGGGATTCGGCCACGATCAGGACTTCCTTCTGGCCGAGGATGTCCATGTGATACTCCATCTTGGTGGCGAAGGCGTGGGCGCCCACGCGCAGGCCCCGACGCAGCGACAAGGTGTGGTAGGACATCCCGACGTTCTCGTCCACCCGGCGGCCGTTGACCACGGCGGCGATCTCGCCGTCGATCTGGGCGACGAGGACGTACTCGTCCTGCACGCGGTGGCGGAAGTAGGCGAGCAGCTCGGCATAGACGCGCGCGGCGACGATGTCGTAAAAATCCCTCTCCACGTGCATCAGGGCTTCAATGTAAGGCAGGATGGCCGGGATCTCCTCCCGGCCCACCTGGCGGACCACCAGGTGCTCGCCGCCCGCCAGGGTCATGTATTTGGGCGGGAACGGGGGCAGCGGGGTGTCCGTCGGCCGCAGAATCTTTTCCACATCGACCGGCATAATACCTCCTGAAAAACGGGACAATTGCGCTCCCTGGGATCGCTGTGAATCCGGCGGTTACCCATGGAATTTTCGAAAATTTAACTATACTCGCGGGATGCCTGCTGGATCAATGATTAATCTCACGCCGCGGCTGACGGCGCGCACCGTGACGCTGCACGGGACCACCACGTGGCACACCTTCACCTACGACGGCAGCGCCGTGCTCTTCGGGCTGGACTACGACAACTACGAAGCCAACGGCAACATCGCCGCGGTGACGCGGACGCTGCGCCTGGCCGCCTACGGGACTCCGTACACCATGGATTTCGCCTAAAGCCGGGCCGCGAAGTGGTCCGGGAGGACAGCCCGGGGTTTCAACCCCAGGTGGTGCGTCCCGATCATCACCCCGTTCCCACCCTGAAGGGGTGGGGGAAGAACGCTGGAATGTGTTGGTACCGCCGCCTCCGAGGCGTGCCTAGGACATGTTGGAACCGCCGCAGCGGGCGCGGGGAAATCCGGGGACGCGCGTTGCGCCGCAACGCATACGGGGCCGGTTGCCGAAATCCGGCGGGTCCGAGCAGTTCGTCTCCCGAGCACCGGGTTCATCTCCCCAGCACCC
>CALAMB010000437.1 GCA_937925645.1 uncultured Acidobacteriota bacterium | reverse complement strand
TGGGCGACTGCCTGGAGCTGCACGCCCGCTGCGGCATCCCGGTGCTGTTCGACGCGTTCCACCACGCGATTCTGAACCGGGGCGAACCGCTGGCCGAGGCGCTCGCGGCCGCCGCCCGGACGTGGTCCGCCGCGGACGGCCTGCCCATGGTCGATTACAGCAGCCAGGCGCCGGACGCCCGGCCCGGCACCCATGTCCACTCGCTGGACGCGGCCGATTTTCGGAAATTCCTGCGGGATTCCCGCCCCCACGATTTCGATCTCATGCTGGAGATCAAGGACAAGGAGCGGAGCGCGCTCCGGGCGCTGGCGCTGGCGGCCGGCGACCCGCGGCTGCAGCCCGCCGCGGGGCCGCGGTCCGTGCCGGATGGCGGCCGGCCGTAGTGTTCCGAAACTCCCGACGCGATGCATCCGTATCATCTGTTTCCGCCGGCCGTCGCGGCAGGCTTGATCCGGTGGTTGTTTTTGTCTAGGATGGACTTTCGCATTCTGTTCATGGAGAGGTAACTATGCGCATGTGTCTGCTGATGGCGGTGACAGGACTCCTGCTGGGCGCCCTCGGGCTGGCGCAAGCCCCTGAGCCCGCCGCAAACAAGAGCCCCTGCGCCCCGGGGTGCGGCGGCTGCGGCGCGGCGGAAAAGCCGGTTGCGGCGACCAATCCGTTCTTCGCCCCTTACGGCACTCCGTACAACGTGCCGCCGTTCGAAAAAATCAAGCTGGAGCATTTTCGGCCCGCCTTCGAAGAGGGCATGAAACGGAACCTGGCCGAGATCGCGGCCATCGTCAATAATCCGCAGCCGCCCACCTTCGCCAACACCATTGAAGCACTGGACCGGTCCGGCGAGCTGCTCGGCGAAGTGGGCTCGGTGTTCTTCGGCCGGGTGTCGGTGGACACCAACGACGAGATCCAGCAGCTCAACCAGGAGATCGCGCCCCGCCTGGCGGCCCACCGGGATGCCATCGCGATGAACCCCAAGCTCTTCCTGCGGGTGCGGATGCTCTACAACCAGCGCGAGCAACTTGGCTTGACCGGCGAACAGTTGTACCTGCTGGAGAACCTGTACCGCGGCTACATCCGCAGCGGCGTCAGCCTGCCGGAGGTGGAGCAGGAGAAACTGCGCGGCATCAACCGCCAGCTCTCCGTGCTGGGCGTCAAGTACAGCCAGAACGTGCTGGTCGAAACCAACGCCTTTCGGCTGGTGATTGAGAAAGCGGAAGAACTGGCCGGCTTGCCGGAGGCGTCGGTGGCCGCCGCCGCCGAGGAAGCCAGGCGGGTGGGACTGGACGGCAAGTGGGTGTTCACCACCCAGAAGCCCAGCATGCTCCCGTTCCTGCAGTACGCCAAGAACCGGGAACTGCGCCGGCAGCTCTACACCGCCTACATCCAGCGCGGCGACAAAGACAACGCCAACGACAACAAGGCGATTTTCAACGACATCATGAAGCTCCGGGTGGAGCGGGCCAAGCTGCTGGGTTATCCCACCTATGCCCACTACGTTCTGGAGAATCGGATGGCCCGCACCCCCGACCGCGTGTACGACCTGCTCAACCGCCTCTGGGCGGCGGCGCTCCCCGTGGCCCGCAAGGAGGCGCAGCAGCTGCAGGCCATCATCGACCAGGAGGGCGGCGGGTTCAAGCTGGCGTCCTGGGACTGGTGGTATTACGCCGAAAAGCTCCGCAAGGCCCAGTACGACCTGGACGATGCCGAGCTGCGGCCCTACTTCAAGCTGGACAACGTGCGCGACGGCGTGTTCTACG
>CALAMB010000436.1 GCA_937925645.1 uncultured Acidobacteriota bacterium | reverse complement strand
GCAGAGAATTCTTGAGGGTCTGAAAAAAACTAAAACCCTGCTTGGCGTCTTGGCGCGAGCAGCAGTCGTTCCGGTTGGGCGAACACGGCGAACGGTTGTGGGCGGAACCACCTGCTCGAGCCTGACTGAATGCTCCCTCCTTCAATCACACCGCCAAGGCGCTGAGGCGCAGAGAATTCTTGAGGGTCTGAAAAAAACTAAAACCCTGCTTGGCGTCTTGGCGTCTTGGCGCGAGCAGCAGGCGTTCCGGATTCGTCACGGATGGAAAATTTCCAGGTTGGGCAGCGCCCAGCAGCGGTGGCCCATGTCGCGCGCCAGCGCGGCCAGGCCTTCGGTTTCGATGTAGCCCTTGTAGCTCGCGGCAGGAAACACCAGCCCCTCCCGGTGGAGGTCCGCCCGGACGAGCAGCATGGTGCCCCCCACGCCATCCACCTCCACGCACGGGTGCCGCCGGAGTTCGGACAGGTACAGCCGGCCGAATCCCTTGGGTGGCTGCAGGATGCCGTCCAGGAGGTAAGGCGACCAGTCGAGGGCCTCGGCACCCGGCTTGAGCTTGAAGGTGTTCAGGTCGAAAGTCTCCCGGGTGTCCAGCGAGAGGCAATGGGGCGCGACGATGTCCCGGCCCGCGGCGAGGAGCTGCTGGATGACGTCTGCGGGCCAGGCGGCCACGTCGGCGTCGATCCACAGCACCCACTCCTCGTCCGCCAGCGCGCGGGCCAGCAGGTAGTTGCGACTCCGGGCCAGGATTGACCGCCGCCGGAACTGCTGGCCGGGCTCCCAGCGGGGCTGGTCGGAGCGGTAGTGAAAATGCCGCTGGAAGAGCAGGGCGCGGGCGAACTCCGCCTGCAGCGCCGGCAGGCGCTGGCGGAGCCAGTCGGCGGTGCCGTCGCGACTGTCGCTTTCCAGGAAGGCGATGGACAGGTTCGCGTGCGGGTATGTCAGTGCCGACAGGTTCGCCACCAGCCGCGGCAGGAACGGCACGGCGTCCTTCACCGGGATCAGGATGAGGACGTGGGGCGGCGCGCCGCCGCGCCGGGGCCGGCCTGGCGGCGGCGGATCAGCCGGAGCGGGCCCCGTGTCCGGCGGGGCTGGGACCGATCCGGCGGGTTGCGGCCGCGGCGCGACCGGCGCTGCTCCGGCGGCCGATCCGGCGGGGAGTGCCGCCGGCGGTGCGGGTTCGCCCAGCAGGTCGAGTCGGAGACGTTGCCCGAGCGTCGCCAGCATGGGCTCGTAGATCTCGCCGTCAAACCGCTCGCCCGCCGCCTGCCAGTGCGCGTCCCAATGGGCGGCCTCGAAGGTGTTGGCGCCGTGGCACACGTAGACGAACAAGTCCGGGCGGTCCAGCAGGGCGATCCGGCCCTCGCGGACGACGCGCTCCACGGCCGGCGTGTCCTCGCCCTTTGCCTGGTCCGGGTACGGCGGCAGGCTCGACCGGGCGCAGAGCATCGAACCCTCCCACAACCGGGCGCACGACACCGCCAGGCGGCGCCGGTCGGGCCACCAGATGTACTGGCGCTCCAGGAGGCAGGCGTCGGCCCGGAGCGCCGTCACGGCCGCGAGCTGGAGTTCCAGCCGGTCGGGGGCCGAGAGATCGTCGTCGTCCCACTGCGCCAGGTAGTCGCCCGTGGCGGATGCCACGGCCAGATTCCGCAAGGCGCCCAGGGTCAGGTTGCCGGCGGGGAGCCGCCGGTGAACGATCCGCGGGTCCGCGGTCGCTTCGATCCATCGGGCCAGGGCGTCGTCCGCCCCGTCGTCCACGATCACCAGCTCGCGGTGGGGCCAGGTCTGCTGCCGGAAACACTGGACCGCCCGCCGGGCCAGCGCCGGCCGGTTCTTCGTCACCATGAGGCAGGACACCCGGGGTGGCGGCGTCGCGCGGCGCAGGGCCGCCCGGCCCGGTTCCGCCGCCAGCCGGACGGCGGCCTGGCTCTCCCCGTTGGCCAGCAGCGCCACCGCCAGCGGCGGCGCCGGCGGTTTCTCCTTCTGCCGCCACCAGCCGCCCCGCCAATGGTGGATTCCGTACGCCGTCCGCCGCACCTGTTCCCGCGCCTCCGGCGGCAGGTCGGCCCAGGTGGTCTCGTTGTCGATGGGATACAGCAGCTCGGGGGGCACGAGGTGAATCGCGCCCGGATCCGGGTAGGATCCGATCGCGCGGGTCAGGAAGAACGGCCCCGTGGCGTCCAGCGGCCCGGGGCAGCGGCAGAAGACGGCCAGTTTGGCGAACACGTGCTCCCAGAAGGGATGCCCGGGCACAGACGCCATCCAGGCGTTGGCCACGATCCGGTTCAGCTTCCGCTCCCGGGCCTGAGGCCGTTCCCGGTGCGCGTCGGGCTCCAGGCCCAGCACGACCGCATGGCCGGCCAGCAGCGGATCCATCGGCCGCAGGCATTCGAAGTCCAGGTCCGCGTAGACGCCGCCGTAGCGGTGGAGAATGAAGTAGCGCGCCGCGTCGGCGCGCATGATCGGCTCGGGGTAGGCATCGTAGACGGGCAGGAACCAGGAGTAGTGCCGGCGGATGAGCTCGCGGTTGTCCGGATCCGTCCAGAGGTGGAGGGTCCAGCCGGGGTGATGGGCCGGCCAGGTACGCTGGAAGGCGGCCAGGGCCGGCGGCACGTCGGCGTCCCGCCAGGTCTGGTGGATGATCCGGGGAATCGCCGGCGGTGGCGAATCAGCGGCCTGGTCTCCAGCGGAAACCGGAGCGTGGCCGAACGTGTGGATGGGCGGCGGGTGGGGGTTGGCCAGCGGCGCTGCGGCGGCTTCCGGATGGCAGACCGCCGGCTCGGACCGAGCCAGGCAGGTTTCGATGAGGCAACAGGCCCTGGCCACGCCGTCTTCCGCGCTGATCCGGGTGCCCAGCGCGCGGGCCTTGTCCCGGGCCGCCGGGGCCAGCACCTTGTCCCGGAGCACGGCGGCCAGTCCGTCGGCGGTCATCCGGAAGGGGTGCATGGCCGCGCCCGCGCCCAGGTCCGCCACCCGGCTGGCGTTGTACACCTGGTCGTTGCCGAACGGCTCGATGAGCAGTGGGCAGCCCTGCCGCAGCGCCCGGGCGATGGAGCCGATGCCGCCGTGCTGGATGGCCGCGGCGGCGCGGGCGAACAGCCAGTCGTGGGGCAGATCATCGGCGAACCGTACCGTCCGACGGTCGGCGCCGGGCGGCAGGTCGGCTTCCGAAAAACCCGTCCAGCCCCGCTGGACGAGCAGGGGCCGGCCCAGGCGGCCGGCGGCCGCCACATGGACGGCCAGGATCGCGCGCGGATCCTCGAGCGGCTGGCTGCTGAACGCCAGCACCAGCGGTCCGCGCTCGCAAAACCGCTGCAGCTCGTCGTCCGGCTCCCACCCGGACCACGCCGGGTCCTCGAAGAACCAGAACCCGGTCTGCTCGAGGCTGGCGCGGGGCTGGAGCTGGTTCAGGTCCGGACGGCTGAAATGGGGGCTGCTCCCCAGGATGACGTGGCGGGCGAACATCCAGCCGGGGGCGAACGGCGGCGGCGGCTTCGCCACCCCGAGCCGGTCCAGCACACCGGCGGTCATGTCGGTGAGGATCGCGTGCTCCGCGCGCAGGGCGTGCTGGCGGGCGGCGCGCTCCTCGTCGCGGATCGGCTGCCAGAACGTGTACGGGTTCACGGAGAGGGTGAGCCACGGGATGTCCGTGGCGGCGTGGGCGAGAAAACCCTGCACCCGGATCGAGGTGGCCAGCAGCAGGTCCGCTCCCCGGCACAGCGCGATCAGTTCCCGGGTCTGGACCGTGAGCGCCTCGGGCTCCATGAAGCGGGCGTTGGGATGGGCGGCCGGGTCGGGGTGG
>CALAMB010000435.1 GCA_937925645.1 uncultured Acidobacteriota bacterium | reverse complement strand
GGCCAGGAGGGATTCGAACCCCCAACATCCGGTTTTGGAGACCGGCGCTCTAGCCATTAGAGCTACTGGCCTGCACGCTCCGAACTCCGACTACTTGGCTTCCTTGTGCGGCGTGTGCCGGCGACAGAACGGACAATACTTGTTGAGCTCGTACTTCTCGGTGTGCTTCTTCTTGTCCCGCGTCGTCGCGTAGTTCTTGTTCTTGCACTCGCTGCACTGCAACTGTACTTGTTCGCGCATGGGTCAAACCCCGCCGGGAAGCGCCCGGCTACTCGATGATCTCGGTGATGGTCCCGGCGCCCACGGTCCGGCCGCCTTCGCGGATGGCGAAGCGGAGACCCTTTTCCATGGCGATCGGGGTGATCAGCTTGATCTCGAGGCTGGTGTTGTCGCCCGGCATGACCATTTCGACGCCCTGGGTCAGGGTGGCGTTGCCGGTCACGTCGGTGGTCCGGAAGTAGAACTGGGGCCGGTAGCCGTTGAAGAACGGGGTGTGGCGACCGCCCTCATCCTTCGTCAGGATGTAGACCTCACCCTTGAAGTGGGTGTGCGGGGTGATGGAGCCGGGCTTGGCCACGACCTGGCCGCGCTCCACTTCATCCTTGTCGGTGCCGCGGAGCAGCAGGCCGACGTTGTCGCCGGCCTGGCCCTCGTCCAGCAGCTTGCGGAACATCTCGACGCCGGTGACCACGCGCTTCATGGTGGGGCGGATGCCGACGATCTCGATTTCCTCCTGAACGTGGACCTTGCCCCGCTCCACGCGGCCGGTCACGACGGTGCCGCGGCCGCTGATGCTGAACACGTCCTCGATGGGCATCAGGAACGGCTTCTCGACCTCGCGCTGCGGGAGCGGCACGTACCGGTCCACTTCCTCCATCAGCTTGAGGATGCCCTTCTCGGCATCGGCGTCATCGGTCTCCAGTGCCTTGAGGGCGCTGACCCGGACGATCGGAATATCGTCGCCGGGGAACTCGTACTTGCTGAGCAAGTCGCGCACTTCCATCTCCACGAGGTCCAGCAGCTCGGGGTCGTCCACCGCGTCCACCTTGTTCAGGGCGACGACGATGCAGGGCACGCCGACCTGGCGGGCCAGCAGGATGTGCTCGCGGGTCTGGGGCATCGGGCCGTCCGGGGCGCTGACGACCAGGATGGCGCCGTCCATCTGAGCCGCGCCGGTGATCATGTTCTTGATGTAGTCGGCGTGGCCGGGGCAGTCCACGTGAGCGTAGTGCCGGTTGCCCGTCTCGTACTCGACGTGGGCGGTGGCGATGGTGATGCCGCGCGCCTTCTCCTCCGGCGCGTTGTCGATGGAGTCGAAGCTGCGGAACTTGATCTTGGGATTGTTCTTCGCCAGGATCCGGGTGATCGCGGCCGTCAACGTCGTCTTGCCGTGGTCGACGTGACCGATGGTGCCGATGTTGACGTGAGGCTTTGTCCGTTCAAACTTTTCTTTAGCCATTGCTGATCTCCTCCAAAATCATCATTAATAATGTCGTGTTCCAAGATAAAGAGAGTGGAGCCCACGACCAGATTTGAACTGGTGACCCCTTCCTTACCAAGGAAGTGCTCTACCGACTGAGCTACGTGGGCACTGGGCCGACCGCTATTTTGAAGGCAAAGTGGAGCGGGAGACGGGATTCGAACCCGCGACCCTCAGCTTGGAAGGCTGATGCTCTAGCCAGCTGAGCTACTCCCGCTTTCAAGGCGTCAAGACCAGATCCAGCCCGAGGTCTGTTTGCGAACAACTGGGGGCGTTCTCCCTCTTAAGCCTGAACCTCGCCTCAAAATCATGGTGGAGAGGGGAGGATTTGAACCTCCGTAGGACCTAAGTCCGGCGGGTTTACAGCCCGCTGCCATTGACCGCTCGACCACCTCTCCGTCTATTGCAGGTGCAAATAACTGTGCTGTCTTTGGAGCTGGCGAGAGGACTTGAACCCCCAACCCGCTGATTACAAATCAGCTGCTCTACCGGTTGAGCTACGCCAGCGTCGCGAGTCGCCTAAGCTAACACAGGCGGCAACCCACGTCAAGCGAAAAATCAAACAAGAACCCCGAACAAGTCGGGGTTCTCCGCTCCAAAGCGCGAATCATATCGCACCCGCCCGCCGCTTGGCAAGCGATTAATTGAAAAACCCGCGGACCTCAGCGCTCCGGCAGGGTCAGGCCGTACCGGTCGCTCAGGTCCAGCGGCGGCAGCGGCCCGTCCAGCGGCCGGAGGTCGCGCACGTACCAGTCCAGCCACTGGAGCTGGCGGTGCAGCGAGTCGATCCGGCCCGGCTGCTTCCGGTTGCCGTGGCCCTCGCCGGGATACTGCACCAGCCGGACGGCCGGGTGTCCGGTCATTTTGAGCTGGCGGTAGAACTCGAGACTCTGGCTTGGGTGGACGCGAGGATCCTGGGTGCCGCCCAGAATGAGCACGGCCGAGCGGCTCTTCTGGGCGTGGAAGAGCGGGCTGCGCTGGAGGGCCAGGTCCCACATCTTCTCCAGCGGCCGGCCGGAGTGGACGTGCAGTTCCTCGTACGGGATATCGGTGGTGCCTCGCTTGCTGATCAGGTCGCTGATCCCGACGAACATGCACACCGCCCGCACGTAGCGGGTGTAATACGTGGCGAACCACGCCGCGGCGTAACCGCCGTACGAGCCGCCGATCAGGCCCACGCGGCCGGAGTCGGCCAGGCCCCGGCCGACGAGGTAGTCGATCCCGTCGGCAATGTCGTCGAATTCCTTGCCGGCGGGATCGCCGTAGCCTTCCGCCGCGAACGCGACGCCGTAGCCGGTGCTGGCCCGGTAGTTGGGGAGGAACACGAGGTAGCCCTGGCCGGCCAGCACCTGCACCGGTTCAGAGTACCGGGTCAGCCAGCCGTCGGTGTAATGGGCTTCGGGCCCGCCGTGGACGACCACCACCAGCGGCGGCTTGCGGTCCGGCTCCACCGCGGTCGGGTGGACCAGCAGCCCCTCGATGGAACGACCGTCTCGGGCGGCGTAACGAACGACCTCCTGCCGGCCCAGCGCGCGCTCCGGCAGCCAGGGATTGGACCGGGACAGGCGTCGCGGTTCGCCGGTGCCGGTCCAGACGAAGAGCTCCGGCGGATGCGCGGCGGTGTGGCCGGTCATCGCCATCACCCGCCCGCCCAGCGCCGCGTGCGGCGCGCCGAACACCAGGCCGCACGTCGCGCCGTCCAGCAGCACCTGGCGCTCGCCGCCGCGCCAGGCGACGGCGCTCAGCGTCTGGCGAACGCCTTCTCCGGCGAGGTAGAGCACGGTGTCCGCATCCTGCCAGCCCGCCCACGCCGCATGTCCGGCCAAGGCGGGCGGAGTGAGGTTGCGCGGCGCGGACTCGCCCACCGCCACCGCGTACACCTGGCTCTCGGCATGGTCCTTGAGTTCGGCGGCGGCGGTGTAGGCCAGCTTGGCGCCGTCGGGGCTGAAGGCCAGGCGGCCCAGTTTACCGCCGGGGTCCACCCACGGTTTCAGCGTGCGGTCGGCCAGTTCGAGCAGGTAGATCTTCTGGAACATGTACATGTGGTCCACCAGGTTGCGCTCGGTGGCCGACAGGGCGATCCGCGCGCCGTCCGGACTGAAACAGAAATTCCAGACGCTGAGGTCACCGACCAGGATGGCGGGTTCCGGAACCACCCCCCCCACAGGCAAGCCGGTGAGGTAAAGGGCGCGCGGCTTCAGGTTCTCCTCGAAGTAAACGAAGTTGTAGCCCTTCTTCTCCAGCTCTTTTTCGCGGGCCGACGGCGCCGGCTGGGCGACGTAGGCCAGCCGGGCGCCGTCCGGATGCCAGCGGAAGGCGAGGACGTCGGTGGCCGACTGTGTGGCCGGCGCGGCCTCGCCCCCGTCGGCGGGAATCGTCCAGACCTGGGTCTTGGCGTCGTCGCCCCGCTTGAGCAGAAACGCGATGAAGCGGCCGTCGGGCGACCACTCCGGCGCGCCGACCGCCACCGGGCCGGTGACGAAGGGGCGCGCCTGGCCCGTCTCCACGGACCAGACGTGCAGCTCGGCGTAGTTGCCGCCGGGCGCATCGGCGGCATCCCGCTGGCGGCTGACCACCGCGGCGACCCACTTCCCGTCGGGGCTGATGCGGGCTTCGGTCACGGACCGGAGGCGGCCCACGTCGTCGGGCGACAAGGCCGCCGGCGCGGCGAGCGCCCCGGCGGTCAGGCCGGACAGGAACAGGCCGAGCACGATGACGGTCAGGCGCCGGCCAAAGGGTTGGGAATCCCTCATTGGGCGGTCTCCGACGCTTCCTTCGCGAGGGCGGCGAGCTGGCTGAAGTCCACTTCGTTCAACGCGGACTTGATCCGATCCATGGGCAGGTTGGAGCCCTGGACGTTGACGATGAACCGCTTGGCGACCAGCACGCGCATCTCGCCCCGCTGGGCGTTGTTGTCGTATTCCTCGAACGCCCGGTGGCCGCGGTAGGTCGTGGTCCGTTCGTAGCCGGCGTCGGATTCCTTGTCCATGTCGACCAGGGTCCAGGCGGCCGAGGCCATGGCGGTCAATCCCGAGGCCGTGCCCATATCCGTGATCTCGATCTCCAGGCTGGATTCCTCGTTCGCATAGCGGGCGCGGGCCATGGACACCTTGACCCCCATGGCGCCCGTCTTTTCGCCTTCGGCGGATTCACGCGCCAGGTCGGCGGCGGTCGCGGGCAACAGCGCCTTGAGCGACTGGTAATTCACCGGCTCCACCGGCTCGCCCTTGCCCTCCATCGCCTCCTTCATCTTGGACAGCGCGTCACCCATCTGCTGGAGGCCCGGCTCCGCCGCTTCCTGGGCTTCGCGGGCTTCCTCGGCTTTTTGCGCCGCCTGGTCGGCATCGGGTTTCCGGGAGCACATCCCGCAGCCCATCATCACGAGCAGCCCGAGCAGGGCCAGCCCGGCCAGAATCAGGCGGATCGTCCATCGTGTCTGGGTCATGATCTCCTCCCGTAAAAACATATTAATTAGAAAGCGGGTCTTCCCGCCGGCACATGCTTTGACCGGTGCGTCCGCCCGCACTTTACATGGAACGGATGAAGCGCGTCAAGAGTCTCCGGCAATTCGCGGCCGGGGCGGCGTTGACACCTCCGCCCGGTAACCGCTATAATCCGCCTTTGTCTGAAAGGAGCACCCGCATGCCGCCCGCACCGGTCGCCCGTCTGGCGTCTCCCGCCGCCCGCCCTGCTCCCCGGCTCCTCCGCCGCCTGGCGGTTGCGGCCGCGGTCTGGCTGGCCGCGACCGCACTGTTCGGCCAGACTGTCGACCGCAAGGTGATCATCCTCGACCCCGGCCACGGCGGCGATGACAACGGGGCGCGCTCCGCGGCCGGCACCTTCGAAAAGGACGTCAACCTGATGCTGGCCAAGGCCCTCCGGAAGGAACTGAGCCAGGACAGCCAGCTCCAGGTGCTGCTCACCCGCGAAGGCGACCAGCGACTGGCGCTCGAGGAGCGGGCGATCCACGTCAACCGCCTGCGGGCGGACCTGTTCTTCAGCATCCATTGCGCCCACTCGCCCCAGGAGTCGGCGGCCGGTTTTTTGGTGTACTACTTCCAGCCGGACGCCGACCAGACCGACACGTACCACTATCTGAAGGCCCCGCTGGGCGGACGCGAACTCCGCGTGCTCCCCTGGAACCTGGCCCAGTTCCAGTGGGTGCCCGCCAGCAAGGAAATGGCGGGCATTCTCCAGCGTCGCCTCAACGAGTTCTACTCCCGATCCAGCGGCGCGCCCATGGGCGGCCCGCTGAAACTCCTGGCGACCGTCAACTGCCCGGCCGTGCTCCTGGAAGCGGGGCACCTCTCCAATCCGGCTGACGAGCAACGGCTCGACGACGCCGGCCACCAGGACGCGCTCGCCCGGGTGCTCCGGCAGGCGGTCGCCGAGTTTCTCAAGGCGAGCGAACCCATCCGGGAGACGCCATGAACCGGAAAGTGCTGCTTATCGCGCTGGCCGTGACGCTGGTCCTGTCCCTGGCCGGCGTCTGGATCCTCTACCGGCAGGAGCGGGCCAAGCAGGCCGCCGATCGTCAGGAGGCGCAGGAAGCCGCGGCGGAAGCCATGGCGCCGGCGGCCACCCCGGATGACGTTACCCAGGGCGAACTCAGGGTCAAGCTGTACTTCCGCGCGCCGGCCCAGTCGGCGGGGACGCTGGCCCTGCTCACTCCCGAAGTCCGGATGATCCCCCAGTCCATCCGCAAGGAATATCTTATCCGCCGGATTCTCGAAGCGCTACTCGCGGGCCCGGCCAAGGGCGGCGGGCGCACCATCCCCAAAGGGACCCTGGTCCGCCAGGTGTTCATCACCAACAATCTGGCCGTGATCGATTTTTCCCGCGAAATCTCCGTCCGCCATCCGGGCGGCGTGCTGGGCGAGATGGCCACCGTCTACTCCATCGTCAACTCGGTGGTGGACAACGTCCCCGGCGTCGACGGCGTGCGGATCCTGGTGGACGGATCCGAGCGCAGCACCCTGGCCGGGCACCTGGCCTTGGACCGGTCGTTCGGGGCCGCGCCCCAATTCATCGCCGGTGCGACGGGCCGGGACGCCCTCATCCAGGAGGAGAATCTCGAATGAAGCAGAACAAGCCCATCGCCGTCTTCGACTCGGGCATCGGCGGCCTGACGGTGTACCGCGAGCTCAAGGAACGGCTGCCCCAGGAGCGGTTCATCTACCTGGGCGACACCGCCCGGCTCCCCTATGGCAGCAAGTCCGCCGAGACGGTCATCAAGTACTCGCTCCAGAACGCCGAGTTCCTGGTCTCGCTCGGCGTGAAGATGCTGGTGGTGGCGTGCAACACGGCCTCGTCGTTCGCCCTCGACGCGCTGGTGGACCGGTTCGACATGCCCATCGTGGGCGTCATCGCCAGCGGCGTCCGCCGGGCCCTGACGTTGACGCAGAACCAGCGGGTGGGTGTGATCGCCACCGAGGCCACGGTGGGCAGCGCCAGCTACCAGAACCTGCTGCGTGAGCTGGGCCCGCAGACGGAGGTTCACGCCGCCGCCTGTCCGCTGTTCGTGCCGCTGGTGGAGGAGGGCTGGCTGGACCACCCGGTCACGCGGGAGGTCGCCCGCATCTACCTGGAGCCGCTCCGGGCCAAGGGCGTGGACGCGCTCATCCTGGGCTGCACCCATTACCCCCTGCTCAAGGGCGTGCTCGCCGCCACGCTGGGCCCGGACGTCCAGCTCGTCGACTCGGCGGCGGCGCTGGCCGGCGAAATCAGCAGCATTCTCACCGCCCTGAGCCTCGAGCGGCGCCCCGAAGCCGGCGGGGCCGCCGAGGACGATTTTTACGTCACCGATTCCATCCCGCGGTTTCAGCGGGTGGCCGAGATCTTCCTGGCGCGCAAGCTGGACCACATCCGCCTGGTGGACCTGGGCGTCGCCCCGCGGCGGGAGGGGTGAGGCCATGCCCCGCAGCGGACGCGGCGATTACGCGCTGAGGCCCATCCAGTTCGAGTCCAACTTCCTGAACCACGCGGAAGGATCGGTCTACGTGACCTGCGGCGCCACCCGGGTGATCTGCACGGCCAGCGTCGAGGAGAAAGTCCCGCCGTTCCTGCGGGGCGGCGGCTCCGGCTGGCTCACCGCCGAGTACGCCATGCTCCCCCGCGCCACGCAGTCCCGCACGCCCCGCGAGCGGGCCCAGTTGTCGGGACGCACCCAGGAGATCCAGCGGCTCATCGGCCGCTCCCTCCGCGCCGTGCTGGATCTGCCGCGGCTGGGCGAGCGCACCATCCAGGTGGACTGCGACGTCATCCAGGCCGACGGCGGCACCCGCACCACCGCCATCAACGGCGGCTTCGTCGCGGTGGCGCTGGCGGTGGATCGGCTCATGAAGGGCAAGGCCGTCACCGGCAGTCCGCTGAAGGATTTCGTGGCCGCCACCAGCGTGGGCCTCGTCAACGGCGCCACCCTGCTGGATCTGGAGTACGTCGAGGACGCCGCCGCCGCCGTGGACCTCAACGTCGTCGCCACGGGCGACGGCCGGTTGGTGGAGATCCAGGGCACCGCCGAAAAGACGCCCTTCACCCACGAGCAGCTCTACGAGATGCTGGAGATCGCCCGGATGGGCATCGAGGAGATCATCGAGCTGCAGCGCCGGGCGCTGGAGACCGGAAAGCTGGATCTGGAGCGCCTGCTCCCCCATTACCGGAGCTGAACATCGGGCGGCAGCCGGCGGCCGCCGTCCGCGTCGCCCCACGGAGAAACCGCATGCCCCGCATCGACCGCCTGCTCGTGGCCACCACCAACCCCGGCAAGGCCCGGGAGATCGCCGAGATCCTCGGCGACCTGGGCGTGCGGGTCGCCGGCCTGGAGGCGGTGCCATGGGTGCCTCTGTTCGAGGAGGGGGATGAGTCGTTTGCCGACGGCGCCCGCGCCAAGGCGGCGTTCTACAGCCGGATCACCGGCTGGCCCACGCTGGGCGACGATTCCGGGCTGGAGGTGGACGCCCTCGGCGGCGCGCCGGGCGTGCGCTCGGCCCGCTGGGCCGGCCCCGGCGCCACCGACGCCCAGCGCATCGACAAGCTGCTGGCGGAGCTGGCGGGCGTGCCGCCCGAGCGCCGCACCGCCCGTTTCCGCTGCGCCGTGTCGCTGGTGGCGGACGGGCGGGAGGTGGTGGTCGCCGAGGGGAGCTGCGAAGGCCGGATTCTCGAGGCCCCGCGGGGCACGGGCGGTTTCGGCTACGACCCCGTGTTCCTCGTGCCGGAGACGGCGCTCACCTTCGCCGAGCTGCCGCCCGCGGAGAAGAACGCCTTGAGCCACCGCGGCCGCGCCCTGGCGGCGCTGCGGGCGCGGCTGGCCGAGTGGCTGCAATCAGACGCGTGAACCGGATCGGCCCCGGAGCGAGCCGTCCGTCCATACGGAGATAACGACATTCCACATCTGGGGAGAGATACCATGCGAAACATCCTGATGCTGCTGAGTCTGGTCGTGCTCCTGGCCGGCTGGTCGCCGGCAGGCGAAAACAACGACTACTTCGACGATGCCGCGGCCACCACCCTGGCCGGACCGGACCTCGTCGTCGCCGGCGACGTGGCGACGCCCGGTCCCGTGGACGTGTCCCGCCTGCCCGTCCGCTCGGTAACGGTGCGCGAGGCCATTCTGAAGGACGGCCGGCCGGAGTTCGTGGGCGCCTACCGCTACGACGGTTACTCGCTGTTCGACATCCTGCGCGACGTCAAGGTGGTCAAGAAAAACGAAGCCGAATTCCCGCCCCTGATCGACCTACTGGTCATCGTGGAGAACGCCACCGGCGAGAAGGCGGTCCTGAGCTGGGGCGAGATCTTCTACGCCAACATCCTCCACCGCAGCCTCATCGCCGTGCGGGTGTCGCCCGTCATCCCGTCGCATGGCGACGACCGCTGGCCCGTCCCTTCGGACACGCGCCTGGTCTGCGCCGACGACATGGTGTGCGCGCGACAGATCCGGCAGCCCGTCAAGATAACCGTGCTGACCAGCCCTCACAGTTTCGCGGTGAACCGTGACCTGAAGCCGCTGTACAGCCCCGCCATCCGCCTCGTGGCGGACGGCCAGGAGAAGGGCCGGCTGGAGAGCCTGCCCGCCGCGGCCGGCGAACGCGTGTACCCGACCGTGGCCTACGGGCACGGGATGGGCTTCCACGGCATGAGCGAAATCCGCGGCAAGTCGGCCAAGGACGTCCTGTTGGCCGCGTTCCCCCCGACGCCCGAACGCCTGCGCGCCGGCTACCTGGTGTTCGCCGCGGCCGACGGCTACCGCTGCACCGTGTCGTACAGCGAGCTGTTCAACCGCAGCGACCGGGCCGAGTTCCTGATTCAGGACCGCGGCGAGGGCTCCAGGGGCGGCCGGTTCCCGCTGTTCGCGGGACCCGACTTCTTCGTGGACCGCGGGGT
>CALAMB010000434.1 GCA_937925645.1 uncultured Acidobacteriota bacterium | reverse complement strand
CCGACTCGGCCGCCTCGCGGAACGGCCCGTAGAAGCCGGAGGCGAACTTGGCCGAATAGGCCATGACGGGAAGATGGGTGAAGCCGTTGGCGTCCAGGGCGCGGCGGATGACCTGCACCCGGCCGTCCATCATGTCGGACGGGGCCACCATGTCGGCGCCCGCCCGGGCGTGGGCCAGCGCCTGCAGGGCCAGGTTCTCGATGGTGGGATCGTTAGCCACGTCGCCGTCCCGGATCACGCCGCAGTGGCCGTGGGACGTGTACTCGCAGAAGCAGACGTCGGTGATCACCGCCAGGTCCGGCGCCTGCGCCTTCACCGCGGCGACCGCCCGCGAAATGATGCCGTCGGCGGCCCAACTCGACGAGCCGGTCTCATCCTTGGTTTCGGGAATGCCGAACAGGATCACCGCCGGAATGCCCAAATCGCTGACGGCGCGGCACTCTTCGGCCAGCACGTCCACCGACATCTGGAACACGCCCGGCATGGAGGTGATCTCCTTTTTCACGCCGCGGCCCGGCACCGCGAACAGCGGATAGATCAGGTCCTCCCTGAGCACCACGGTCTCCCGCACCATGCGCCGCAGCGTCTCGGTGCGTCTCAGGCGACGGAATCGGAAAAAATCATAGCTCATGGATCGTTGCCTCCAATAAAGTGCGCGCGGCTGGACGCGGTTCAACCGCGATTCGATGCAAAGAAATCTTCCAGGGATCGCAGCAGGCCCGCCGACGTGTGGGGCTCGGCCACCACCAGCGCCGCCGGCGCCAGCTCCGCCAGCGCCGCGGCGGTGACGGGCCCGATGGCCGCGGCCAGGATCCGGGGATGGCGGCGAAAGTAGTCGGCTCCCGCCACGGCGGCGAACCCCTCGACGGCGCTGGGTGCGGCGAACAGCACCGCGTCAACCGATTCGAGGCGGCCCCGGACGTCGGGTCCCGGATCGGCCGGCGTGTTGGTGTACGCCGTGACCGCCCGCACCGGCCACCCGCCGGCGGCCAGCCGCTCGGCCAGTTCCTCGCGCGCCCGGGACGAGCGCGGAATGAGCGCCTCGCCCGCCGGCCGGGGACAGCGCACCAGCAGCAACCGGGCCAGTTCACCGGCGGTGTGCCGGCTGGGCACGGCCTCGACGGCGATGCCGCGCGCCGCCAGTTCCGCCGCGGTCGCCTCACCCACCGCCGCCACCCGCTTGCCGCGCCAGGCGTCCCCGCCCAGGTTGCGCGCAGCCATGCGCTCCAGCAGGTAGATCACCGCGTTGGCCGACGGAAACACCACCCACTCGATCCGGTCCCACCGGGCCAGCGCCGCGTCCACCGCCGTCCACGATTCCGGCGGGCCGTAGGCCACGACGGGACAGAGCAGCGGCACCGCCCCCCGTGCCGCCAGCTCGGCCTGCAGGGCGGTCGCCTGGACTTTATTCCGAGTGATCACGATGGTCCGGCCCGCCAGGGGGCCGCCGGCTGAAGGCATACCCGCTCCCGCGTCGAACACGCAGCGGCGCCACCGGGACACCGCCGGCAGCCGATTGTAGCAGAAGATCGCCGGAGCGCCAACGCCATTGCCGAACCGGCCGCGGCCGCTTTTTTTGAATCAGCCACCCGCCCACACTCGTCCAATAGGACGGAGCGGGGGCGATCCCGCGATTTCGGCACCGGACGGCCAGCGCATGGGCAAAGAAAAAATACTCGTCGCCATGAGCGGCGGCATCGACAGTTCCATGGCGGCGCAACGGCTCCTCCAAGCCGGCTACGAGGTGGTGGGCGTCACCATGCGCCTGTTCGATGAGCCGGCCGCGACCCCGGCCAACGGTCAGGCCGCCTGCTGCTCCCGCCGCCATTACCAGGACGCCCGCGACGTGGCCGCCGCCCTGGGCATCCGGCACTACCTGGTCAACTACCGTGACGATTTCCGCCAGCGCGTGATCACCCCGTTCGTCGAAACGTACCTCAAGGGACTCACCCCTTCGCCCTGCATCCTGTGCAACACCCTGATCAAGTTTTCGAAGCTGCGCCACTTTGCGGATTGCCTGGGGATCCGCCGGGTCGCCACCGGCCACTATGCCCGCGTTCAGTTTGACGAGATCACCCGGCGGCACCTGCTGCTCCGGGGGCGGGACGCGCAGAAGGACCAGTCGTACTTCCTCTTCGAACTGGAACAGGAGCAGCTTCGGAACGTGGTGTTTCCGCTGGGTGACCTGACCAAGCGGGCGATCCGCGAGCAGGCCGCCGCCGCCGGCCTGCCGGTGGCGGACAAGGCGGAGAGCCAGGAGATCTGCTTCGTGCCCGACGGCGACTACGCGGGATTCATCAACCGGTACGTCGACGAGGAGAAGCTGGACGACCCCGCCCCGCCGGGAGACATCGTCCTCAAGGACGGCACGGTGGTGGGCCGCCACGAGGGAATCCATCACTACACGGTGGGCCAGCGCCGGGGGCTGGGCATCGCCCTCGGCTACCCCACTTACGTGATCGGGCTTCGGCCCGCGCAGAACCAGGTGGTCGTGGGCCGCCAGGAGGATGTCTACGCCCGGCGCTTTCGGATCACGCGCTGCAACTGGATCGCCATCCCGTCGCTGGACGAGGCCATCGAAGCCACCGTCAAGATCCGCTCCCGATTCCACCCCGCCCCGGTGGCGATCCGACCCTGCGGCGACGGCGGCGCCGAGGTGACCTTCCGGGAACCCCAGCCGTCCATCACCCCCGGCCAGGCCGCGGTCTTTTACTGGGACGACGTGGTGGTGGGCGGCGGATGGATTTACCGGATCGATTCCGACCCTGCCTGAGCGGCCCGGCGGCGCGCCCAATCGCCGACAAATCAATTGCCTGGGCGTAGCCCCCGTGCTATGTTAGGGCCGGCCGCGCTGCCGCTGCCGCCCGCCCGGACCGGCCAGGGGAGACCTGAGTGACCGGACAGTCCGCCGCATCCTCCGTGCTCGTCATCACCGGCGAAAATTCCGGCGAGGGTTACGCCGCCCAGGTTCTTGACGCTTTCGCCAAACTGCCGGGCTCCGACTCCGTACAATTCTACGGCAGCGGCGGCGACACCATGCGCCGCCGCGGCGCGGAGCTGCTGGCCGACGTCGCCGACCTGGCGGCCATCGGCCCGTGGAACGCCCTGAAGCTGGCGGGCCATTACCTGCGGCTCTACCGCCGCAGCCTGCGGGAGGTCAAGCGCCGCGGGACGCGGGTCGCCCTGCTGGTGGACTTCCCCGACTTCAACCTGCGGCTGGCGCCCCGGCTGAAGCGACGCGGAGTGACCGTGCTGTACTACATCTCCCCCACCGTCTGGGCCTGGCGGCCCGGGCGCATCCGCACCATCCGCCGCAGCGTGGCGCGCATGCTCTGTATCTTTCCGTTCGAGGAGGCGCTGTACCGGCGGCACCGCGTGCCGGTCCGCTACGTGGGCCACCCCCTCACGGCGACGCTGAGCGAGATCGAGCCGCCCGCCGCGTTCGCGACGCGGCACGGACTGGCCGCGGACGACGTCCCCGTTGCCGTGCTGCCGGGCAGCCGGCGGGCGGAGATCGAGCACATCCTGCCGGTGATCCTGCGGACCCTGCCCGCCATCGCCGCCGCCGTGCCGGGCGCCCGGTTCATCGTCCCCACCCCGTCAGCCACGATCCGCGAATCGGTGCAGCGGCACCTGGCCGCGTTCTTCGCCGATCCGCCGGCCGGCTTCGGCCCGGACCGGATCGTGCTGGCCGAGAGCGGCGCCATCAGCTGTCTGGCCAACGCCCGGATGGGCATCGTCAAGTCAGGCACGTCCACGCTGCAGGCGGCCCTGGCGGGCACCCCGTTCGTCATGGTTTACCGCACCACTCCCGTCATGTGGCGGCTGAGCCGGCTGATCCTGCGCAACGCGCATTTCGCCATCGTCAACCTGATCGCCGGGCGCGCAGTGGTGCCGGAACTGATGCAGGACCAGCTCAATCCGGACAACCTGGCCCGGACTTTTCTCAACATTTTCCGCGATCCGGACATCTATTCCCGGATGAAGGCGGAGTTGGCCGGGATCGCCGCCGGCTTCGGCGCTCACGACGCCCCCGCCGAGGTGGCCGCCGAGCTCCGGCGGGCGCTCGACGGCAACCTGGCAACCCACGGAGGTACCTGATGCCCCTCAGTCCATATCCCCGACGCCTGGCGCTGCTGCTCCTGCTGATCCCGACGCTGGCCGGCACGGCAGCGGCCGCATCGGAACAGCCCAGGTATGATACCCTCCAGACGACCCTCGTGGCGGACATCCAGCCCGCCGCCAACCGCATGGAAGCGATCGCCGACGTGCGCATCCGGATCCTCGACCGGACCAACTATATCGCCTTCCGCCTGAACGGCAACCTGGTGGTGACCCACGTCGAGGATGACAGCGGCGAGCCACTCCGGTTCATCCAGGACGACACGGACAAGTTCGAGGTCATGATCAACCTGATCCGGCCCCGGGAGGCCGGCACGGAGATGACTATCCACTTGGAGTACAACGGCCTGTTCAGCCGCCTGGATTTCGACTTCTTCAAGCAGCTCGGCAACCCCCTGTATGCCTACATCAGCCCGGACATGGTGGAGCTGCCGGCCGCGTCCATGTGGTTCCCCCGCAACACCGATCCCATGGACCGTTCGGCCTATGAGCTGCAGGTGACGCTGCCCACGGGGCTGCGGCCGTTCACCGCCGGCCTCTCCGCGGAGATCGTTGACACGGGCCTGGCCAAAACCTACATTTTCAAGTCCGCTCAGGACATCCTGGCGCCCACGCTGGTCGCCGGCCGGTACCAGGTGCAGGACTACACCTTCGACGGCCTGACGCTCCAGACGTGGTTCCTGACGGAGTTCCCGGAGCAGGCCGGCAGCGCCCAACGCTACGCCGAGATCGTCAAGCACCTGCGCCACCGCTGGAACTGGAAGCCGGCTCAGGAGCCGCTGCGCATCGTCGAGGTGTCTGACAACTTCCAGGCGCAGTTCGGCATGCTGGACTCCGTGTTTCTCACTACTCGGGAGTTCACCAGCAAGAATCCCGAAAACCGGCAGATCATCCGCAAGTTCGCCTACCAGAAGTGGCTGCTGCCCCTGCGGGTCGCCGCACCCGAGGACATCTGGATCCTGGAGGGATTGTCCCAGTACGCCGCCGCCCTGTTCTTCGAGGACGTCAAGGGCGCGGAGGCGTTCGACGCCACCATGCGCCTGCTGGCGGTGGACGCCCTCAAGTACCAGGACGCGGAACCCATCGCCCGGGGCGTGCACCTGGGCGTCGGTTCGGAAAAGTACGACTCGGTGGTGGTGGCCAAGTCGGCGTGGGTGTTCCATATGCTGCGGACGCTCGTCGGCCGGGAGAAATTCGAGACGTTGCTCGCGACTGTCTGGCAGCGGGGGTCGCTCGAGCCGCTCAGCACCCGGCTCGTCGCAGAGATCACCCGGCAGGTGACCGGCGCCGATTACACCTGGTTCTTCAACCAGTGGATCAACACCATCGACCTGCCGGAATTCACGGTGGAGTACATCGTGTACCGCCTCGCCAAGGGCGGCTTCCAGACGGTGGGCAAGGTGAACCAGACGCTGACCGCGTTCCAGATCCCCCTGGAACTCATGTTCGTCACCAAGGGCCAGGACGAGCTGAAGGTGATCGAGGTCAAGGGAGAGAGCACCCGGCTCAACATCGAAACCGAAACCCGGCCCACCCAGCTCGTCGTCGACCCGAACTTCCGGATCCTGCGCAAATCGGAGGAACTGGAAATCCAGGTCCACATTGTCCGGGGCGACGAGCACTTCGAGCTTGGCGACTTTCCGTCGGCCACCGACGAGTACAAGCGCGTCCTCGAGCGGCAGCCCCGCAACTCTCTCGCGCTGTTCAAGCTGGCCCTGATCTTCTACGAACAGTTCAACTACAACACCGCCCAGAACACCTTCCGCGAGGCGCTCAACGGCGACCAGCAGCCACCATGGGTGGTGGCCCTTTGCTACATGTACATGGGCAAGGTGTTCGACGTGCTCGGGCAGCGCCAGCGGGCCGTCGCCGAGTACAACAAGGCCGTCAACACCAACGACGACTCCCGCGGCGCCGTCACCGAAGCCACCAAGTACCTCAGCCAGCCGTTCACCCGCGCGAAAACCTACCTGCCGGGGCAGCCGGACGCCGCGTCACCCGAGCCGAAACAACCCGAGGAGGACAAGACCGATGCGGACGCACCCGCGAAAGATCCCGGCCGTTAGCGTCGGGCTGACAGCCGTCCTGTGCGTGTTCGGTCTGGCGGGCGCCGTCCGCGCCCAGTCGGCGTTCGCCTACACCGACCCCTCCCGGGTGGTCACGCTGGAGTTCAAGAGCGACACCCTGGCCATCATCAACGTGATCAACTTTACCGACGCCGCGTTCGCCCTGGAGCCCCACCACCTGGTGGGCATCAAGCGCAACGGCCTGACAGTCGTGGGCCAGGTGTTCACGGAAATCAAGCCGGGCAACGTCACGGTGTACTCGGCGTTCCGCATGATCCCGCCGCGCACCGCCATGGGTTCCGACATCCTCGGCGCGTTCCGGTTCGAGCAAGACCTGGTCAAGGTCTACCTGAGCTGGAGCGGCCGTTACCTGGAGCTGGCCGCGCTGACGCCGGAGCGGTTCGAGTCGCTCATGGCCCGGCTCGCCGAACTGGACCTGACCGCGGCCAACGTCCCGAAGATGTTTCAGCAGCGCCAGATTCCCGACTTGGGCGTCTATATCCCTTACGAGGAAGGCGACGCCATCCGGGATCTCCACGACGACTGCCTCACCGCCGACGGCATCAACCCGCCCCGGATCATCTTTCGGCCGCAGCCTCGACCGACTCCAGCCGCCGCCGCCGCCGGCTTCGCGGGGATCGTCGAGGCGATCGCCCGGATGGATCCGTCGGGCAACGTGTCCGAGATCCGGCTTTCGCCCGATCCGCCCCACGGGATGGGGGAGCGGGTCCGCGAGACCATCCGCAATTCGTGGAAATTCCTGCCCGCCACCTACAACGGCGAGGTGGTCCCCACGGAGATCCGGTTCACCCTTCAATTTGGAGACACCCGTGCCCCGGAGCAAGATCCACAGCGTTGAGGCCCTGCGGGCGATCCTGGCCGAACTCCAGGCCGGCGGCCGGCGGGTGGTGCTCACCAACGGCTGCTTCGACCTCCTGCACCCCGGTCACATCCGCTACCTCCGCGAGGCGGCCGCCCTGGGCGACACACTGGTGGTCGCCGTCAACAGCGACGCCTCCGTCCACCGGCTCAAGGGCGCGGCCCGGCCCATCCAGACCGAGGCGGATCGGGCCGAGATCCTCGCCGCCCTCGAGATGGTGAGCTTTGTCACGATTTTCGACGACGACACCCCGCTGGCCGTCATCCGCACGCTGAAGCCGGACGTGCTGGTCAAGGGCGGCGACTGGACCCCCGACCGCATCGTCGGGCGCGAGGACGTGGAGGCCGGCGGCGGCACGGTCCGCTCCCTGCCTTTCGCCCCGGGCTATTCCACCTCTGCCCTGATCCGCCGGATCACCGGTGGCGATCCGGCGGCGTCCTGATCCGGCGGCGGAGCCGGAGATGGATCTCCTGAGCTACATCCAGCAGGCGATCGCCGGTCCGCCCGGCCGCCCGCGCCGGATCTGCGGCTGCCCGGACGCGGCCCATCCCCTCGTGGCCGCCGCCGTGGTGGCGGCGGCCGGACCGCCGGTGCTGCTGGTGGCACGCGACAACGACCGCGCCGAGCGGCTGGCCGAGGAGCTCGGCTGGTGGCTGGGCCGGGACGGCCGGTCCGCCGACGACGTGGTGCTGCTGCCGGCCTTCGAGGCGGATCCGTACCGGGGGCTGTCGCCCCACCCGCGCATTCTGGCCCAGCGCAGCCAGGCCCTTTGGCAACTGCTGGACCATCCGCCGGTTGCCGTGGTCACGACACCCGAGTGCCTGTTGGACCGGTATCCCCTGCCGGAGACGTACATCGCGCGGCTTCTGGAGCTGCGGCTGCACGGCGAGATCCCGCTCCCCGAGATCCGCCGGCTCCTGCTGGCCGCGGGCTATACCGCTGAGGATCCCGTCACCGAACCCGGCGAATTCGCCATCCGCGGCGGCGTTCTGGACGTCTTCTCGCCGCAACTGGCGCACCCGGTCCGGGTGGAGTTCTTCGGCGACGCCGTCGAGTCGCTTCGCGCGTTCGATCCCGACAGCCAGCGCTCCGTCCGGATGCTGGACGCGGTCACCATCATCCCCATGACGCCTGGCCCCGCCGGCCCCGATTACCTGTCCGCGCTTGCGGAGGCGGTCGCCCGCCGCTTCGGCGACGCTGCGGACCCCGGGGCGCTGGCCGAAGTCCTGGAACCGCTGTCCGGCGCCGCCCCCGCGCCCGGCCACGAGCACCTGGCACCCCTCCTGGGACGGGCCGCGGCCGGCTTGTGGGATTACCTCGGCCCCGGCCGCCCGGCGGTCCTGTTCGTCGACGACATCGCCGCCCGGCTGGCCGGCTTCTGGGACACCCAGGCCGAACGCTACCAGGAGACTGTCGCCGCCGGACGGCCCGCGCTGCCACCGACCGATCATTTCCACCCGGCCGACACGGTGGGTACGCTGATCGACCAGCCGGCGAGCGTGCTCGTGGAATCCTTCCCGGCGGATGGCGCCGCGGCCATCACCCTCCGCGCCACGCCGACCACCTCGTTCCTGGGCAATTTCACCGGGCTGGCCCAGCACATCGCCGCCACGCGGGAGCACATCCTGCTGGTGCTCTCCTCGCCGGGCCGCTGCGAACGCATTCACGACCTGTGCGAGGAGTACGGCATCGCCCATCGCTGGCAGGAGGAGCTCCGCTGGGCGGACCTCGACCTGTCCGCCGGCCGGCAGGTGGTCATCACCCAGGGGCCGCTGGAACGGGGCTTCCGCCTGCCCGACCTGGCGCTGGCGGTGTTCGCCAGCGACGACATCTATCCCCGCGGACGCCGGCGCCGGGCGGAGCTGCCGGCCCGGCGGTTCGCCTCCATCTCGGCCTTTTTCTCCGATTTCCGCGACCTGAAGCCTGGTGACTACGTCGTGCACGTGGACCACGGGGTAGGCGTCTTCCGCGGCCTGGAGCGGATCGCCGTTGCCGGCGCGGAGCAGGAGTTCGCCCATCTCGAGTACGCCGACCGCGCCCAGCTCTACGTTCCGGCCGAGCGTCTTGACCTCGTCCAGAAATACGCCGGCAGCGAAAGTGCCGCGCCACCCATGGACCGCCTGGGCGGCGCCACCTGGCAGAAGACGCGCGCGCGGGTGAAAAAGTCCCTCCATGACATGGCCAACGAGCTGATCCGGTTGTATGCCCGCCGCTCGTCGGCCCCCGGTTTCGCCTTCCCGGCCGACGACCACTGGCAGCGGGAATTCGAGAACATGTTTGAGTACGAGGAAACGCCCGACCAGTGGACGGCCATCCACGACATCAAGCGGGACATGGAGTCGCCCCGCCCCATGGACCGCCTGCTGTGCGGCGACGTGGGCTACGGCAAGACCGAGGTGGCCATGCGCGCCGCGTTCAAGGCGGTCGGCGCCGGCCGGCAGGTGGCCGTGCTCGCGCCCACGACGGTGCTGGCCTTCCAGCACCTGAACACGTTCCGCAACCGTTTCGCCTCCTACCCCGTGCGGATCGAACTGCTCAGCCGGTTCCGTAACGCCCGCGAGCAGAAGACGGTGCTGGCCGACCTCGCCGAAGGGAAGGTGGACGTCATCGTGGGCACCCACCGCCTCCTGTCGCAGGATGTCGCCTGTCCCCGCCTCGGTCTGCTCATCGTGGACGAGGAGCAGCGGTTCGGCGTGCGCCACAAGGAGCGGATCAAGCAGTTGCGCGCCGACGTGGACGTCCTGACCCTCACCGCCACGCCGATCCCCCGCACGCTGCACATGAGCATCGTGGGCATTCGCGACATCTCGGTCATCGAGACGCCGCCGAAGGACCGGCTGTCGATCCAGACCCAGGTGGTCCGGTACGCCGAGGACGTCATCCAGGAGGCGGTGCGGCAGGAACTGGCCCGGCGCGGTCAGGTCTACTTCATCCACAACCGGATCGAAACCATCCACGAGATCGGCGCCCGGATCCGCGAACTGGTGCCCGAGGCGCGGGTGGTGATCGCCCACGGCCAGATGCGCGAGAGCGAGCTGGAGCGCATCCTGCTCGCCTTCATCGCCCAGGAGTACGACGTGCTCCTGTCCACAACCATCATCGAAAACGGCATCGACATTCCCCTGGTCAACACCATCATCATCGACCACGCCCACCGCTTCGGTCTCGCCCAGCTCTACCAGCTCCGCGGCCGGGTGGGCCGCTCCAGCCGGCGGGCCTACGCCTGGCTGCTCGTGCCGTCGTTCGAGCAGCTCACCGACCCGGCCCGCAAGCGCCTGGCGGCCATCCGCGACTTCACCGAGCTCGGCGCCGGATTCCGCCTGGCAGCGCTGGATCTGGAGATCCGCGGCGCCGGCAACCTGCTGGGCGCGGCGCAGCACGGGCACATCGAGGCGGTGGGCTTCGAGATGTACTGCCGCCTGCTCGAGGAGGCCGTCCGGGAGCTGAAGGGCGAACGCTACCTGCCCCCCGAACGCCTCAAGCTCAACCTCCACGTCAAGCTCCGCATCCCCTCCGAGTACATTCCCCAGGAGGAGGAGCGGCTGCGGCTCTACAAGCGCATCGCCTCGGCGGCCGACGACACCGCCCTCCACGAATTGCGCGCGGAGGTCCGGGACCGCTATGGCGCCTTCCCCGAGGTGCTCGACTACCTGTTCGAGTACATGCGACTCAAGCTGCTGGCCACCCGCCTGGCCGTGCTCTCCATCGAACGCCGGCAGGACGAGTTCCGGATCCGGTTTTCCGAGGACTCCCCCGTGGACACCGAGCGGCTGATCCGCAGGATCGAGGCCGGCGAGCCGCTCGCTTTCGCCCCGGGCGGTTTTCTCATTCTTCGTCAGGCGTTCTCCTCCATCCCCGAGATGTTCCAGCTTCTGAAAAGCACGTTGCTGGATCTGGGCGCCTGTGTTAACATTTCCTGATTTGAAAGGGCATGATGCGCGCGTACGGTCCCTATCGACAACTCCACCGAATCCTCTGGCAGCCGCCGGGCCTGCCGGTGGCGGTGCCCTGTGTCCTGACCCTGGCCCTGGCCCTGGCGGCTTGCCGGAGCGACAAAGCCGGCGCCGACGCCTCGGCAGCGCCCGGCTCGGCCTGGTTTAAGCCGGATCAGGCCGTGGTGCTCACGGTGGGGAGCGAGTCTTTCACGTTCCGCGATTTCAACCAATACCGGCAGGGATTCCTCTCCGCCATGGGTGACTCCACCCCGCTGGGCAGCGCCGAAAACACCACCCTCCTCAACGAATTCATCGAGCGGAGCCTGCTGCTGGCCGCCGCCCGCAACGCCGGGATCCACCGCGCGCCGGATCTCGAAGGCGCCGCAAAAGCTCCGGCGCAGCCGGGCCAAACCGCCGGACTGACGCTCTCCGGCGACGAGCTGGTCATCCAGGAATATCTGACCCGGCGAATCGGCGGCCAGCTCCAGGTGACCGAAGCGGAGGCTGAGGCCCACTACGCCCGGCACAGCGGAGAATACATGATGCCGAAACGCTACCACGTGCGGGAAATCCTCGTGGATGACGAGCGGCTGGCCCGCCAGATCCACGCCGAGCTCCGCGAGAGCGGCAAGCCCCGCTTCAGCGCCTTCGCCCGCCAGTTCTCCCGCGCCTCGTCCGCCGCCAACGGCGGCGACCTCGGATTGTTCCAGCAGGGGCAGCTGCCGCCCGATTTCGAAAAGATCATCATGGGGCTCAAGCCGGGCGGCTATTCCGAGGTGATGCGGACCCAGTACGGGTTCCACATCTTCTACCTGGAAGAGGTTATACAGTCCCATCCCCAAAAATACTATGAGGTCCGGGAAGCGATCATCCAGCAACTGCGCATGGACAAGGAGCGGGCCGCCCACGCCGCTCTTCTTGACGAGCTGGTCGCCGAGTACCGGCCGGCGCTCCATCAGTCGGCCCTGGATTTCGTCCCCGACCCGTCGATCCTGACCCGAACCATCGTGGAGGCCAACCATGCGAAATAGAGCGCTCGCGGCCCTGGCGGGCCTGCTGCTCGCCGGACTGATCCCCGGCTGGATCCGGGGCGAAGTGATCGAACAAATCGTCGCCCAGGTCAACAACGACATCATCACCCTGAGCCAGTACAACCGGGAAAAGGATACCGTGCTCAAGCAGATGAGCGGCCGCTATCAGGGCGAGGAGCTGACCGCCCGCTACAACCAGACGGTGAAGCAGATCCTGCCCTCCCTGATCAACGAGTTGCTGCTCGTCCAGAAGGCCAACGAATACGGCATGAGCGAGGACCTGGACCTGGAAGCCAACGCCTACCTGGAAGATCTGATGAAGCAGAACAGCATCCCCACCATGGATGCGCTCAAGCAGGAAATGGCCCGGGCGGGGATCGTCTTTGCCGACTACTACGAGAACCTGAAGCGCCAGATCCTCGTCAGCCGGATCCGGGGCGCCATCGTCCGCCAGCGGATCAAGGTCATGACCGGCGAGGTTGAAAAATACTATCAGGAAAACATCCAGGAGTTCACCACCCCCGAACAGGTGGAGCTGGCCGAAATCGTTCTCTTCACAAAGGACAAGAACGCCGACGAGGTGCGCACCAGAATCGACCAGGTCCATCAGGAATTGCAGGCCGGCCAGGCGTTCGCGGATCTGGCCAAGGCGTTTTCCGACGGGCCGTCGGCCAAGGACGGCGGCAACATCGGCAGCTTTCCCCTGACCAACCTGACCCCGACCATCCGGGACGTGGTCCAGACGCTGCAACCCGGCCAGTACAGCCGCGTGCTGGAAATGGAGTTCGGCTTCGAGATTCTCCAACTCGTCAAGCGGACCGCCGCCGTGCAGCGTCCCCTTGAGGAGGTCCGCCACGATGTCGAGGAAAAACTATTCCGAACCCGGCTGGATCCGGTCATGAAGGAATTCATGGCGGAGCTGCGCAAGCAGAGCTACGTGTATGTGTTTCCCGAATTCCGCGGGGATTACGATCCCGACGCCGAGGCCCGGTAGGGACCCGCGGGGGTTGCGCCGGAATGCGCCTCGACATGTTTTTGCGCGTGAGCCGGATCATCGCCCGCCGTCCGCTGGGTAAAAAAATGTGCGACGGCGGGGCCGTCCAGGTCAACGGGCGACCGGCCAAGGCGGCCCAGGAGATACGCGCCGGCGACATCATCGAGGTGGACACGCCCGGCACGCGGCGCCGCTACCGCGTGGAGCGGCTGCCCGATGGAAGCAACGTCGCCCGGGCCGCCGCCCGCGAGCTGGCCACGCTGCTCGAAACCGAACGAAAGGACATACTGGATTGAAAGCCAAATACGTCACCGACTATCTCCCGAACCAGAACGTGGATGACATCTTTCTGGTGGTCCGCAAGGAGATCCGGCCGAAAAAGCAGGGTGGAGATTTCATTTTCACCGTTCTGGCCGACCGGACCGGCGCCATCACCGCCTTCCTCTGGGACAACGTGGACGTCTTCCGCACCAAATTCGACGTGGACCAGTTCGTCCACGTGATCGGGATGACCAAGGAATTCAACAACACCACCCAGATCACCATCCACAAGATCCGCCGGGTGGAATCCGACCAGGTGGAGCTGGACGACTTCATCCGCAAGTCCAACCGCGACACCGATCAGAGCTACGTCGCCCTGCTCGACTGCATCCACCAGGAGGTGGCCGACCCGTTCCTGCGCCGGCTGCTCCTCAACATCTTCGGCGAAGCCGAGCTGCAGAAGAAATTCAAGCAGTGCCCCGCAGCCAAGGCGCTCCATCACGCCTACATCGGCGGATTGCTGGATCACACCCTTTCGGTGATGCAGTTGTGCGTCCGCATCGGCCAGCATTACCCCTTCCTGAACAAGAGCATGCTGCTGGCGGGCGCCGCGCTTCACGACATCGGCAAGCTGGACGAACTGGTCTGGGGCAAGAGCATCGACTATACCGACGAAGGCCGGCTCGTGGGGCACATCACCATGGAGGCCATCCTGCTCGATCGCAAGATGGCGGAAATTCCCGATTTCCCCTCCGGCATTCGGATGGAGCTGCTCCACCTGGTGCTCAGCCACCACCGCGAGCTGGAATTCGGTTCGCCCAAGCGTCCCAAAACATTGGAAGCGCTGGCGTTGTCCTACCTGGACGACCTCGACGCCAAACTGGGGACCTATCTTGAGGCGATTCAGCAGGCCGGCGAAAACGACAGCTGGACGCCGTACAACACCAATCTGCAGCGGTTCATTTATCGCCGCTCGACGGCGGACGACCAGCCGGCGGACGGCGGGAAAGCCGATGAATGATTTGGCTTTTGACCGTCGCTGTGCTAAGATTTTCCGCGACATGGAATGTTGACGACCGGACAATGGGAATCCTGGACCGTCCGGCGGCGTAAAGATATTTTCCCTGACAACTCAAGCCGGATTCCCGCTAACAACCCTCAAGCTCGAGGTGTACACCATGAGCCGTGAAATGATGGTGCATGTCAGCCCGTTCGAGGTGCATGCCGCCATTCTGGAAGACGGTGCCCTGGCCGAATACCACGTGGAGCGCCGGAAGGATCGCAGCATCGTCGGTAACATCTACAAGGGCCGGGTGGGCAAGGTGTTGCCGGGCATGCAGTCTGCGTTTGTGGATATCGGCATCGAGAAGAACGCCTTTCTCTACGTCACCGATTTCTTCGAGGAATTCGCCGATCTGAAGGAAACCCTCGACGTGGATCTGCCCAAGGGCCGCGCCGCCAAATCCCCAGCGAAGCCGCCGGAGGAGCCGGCCGAAGAGGAAACCGCCGCGCCGGCGCCGTCCGAGGGAGAACCCGCGGAGACGGCGACCGCCCCGGCGGCGGACGCCGAATCCGAAGCGGGCGAAGAGGCTGCCGCCGAGGCGCCCAAAAAGCGCCGCCGCTCCCGCCGGTCGTCCCGGTCCCGGGCCAAGTCACGAACCGCCACCGAAGGCGCGGCCGCTGATTCCGAACATGCCGAGGCCGCGCCGACGCCGCCTGAACCGGCGGCTGAAACCGCCGATGGACCGCCGACCGACACTCCCGTTCCGGCGACGACCCAACCGGTCGAAGCCGCCTCTCCCGACGGCCCGGCCTGGACCTCCCCATGGGCCTCGCCGGCCGCCGACTCGCCGGAACCGGAGCGCGACCGCAACGATTCCGCCGACGGTTCGGCCACCATCCGCTTTCCCGATTCCGACCTCACGTTCTGCGCCAGCCGGCCGCGCGGCAGCCGCCGGAAGCGGAAGGGCTTCAACCTGGCCGGCGAGGCGGAACCCGGCAACATCGCCACCATGCTGAAGCAGGGCCAGGAGATCGTTGTCCAGGTCATGAAGGAACCCATGTCCCTCAAGAGCGCCCGGATCACCTCCCACATCTCGCTGCCCGGACGCCAGCTCGTGTTCCTCCCCACCGTCAATCACGTGGGCGTGTCCCGCAAGATCCACAGCGATCAGGAGCGGAAGCGGCTGCGGACCATCATCACCCAGAACCGGAAGGACCGCCCGGGCGGCTTCATCATCCGCACGGCCAGCGAGGGGCTCAGCGAAGCCGAACTGACCCAGGACATGGAATACCTGATGAAAACCTGGGAGGACATCCAGACCCGCGGCACCGCCGAAGCCGCCCCCTGCCTCCTTTACCAGGAGCTGGACCTGGTGGAGAAGCTCCTCCGGGACAAGCTGGATGACAGCTTCCAGAACATCTGGGTGGACGACGAGGCCGAGTACGCGGCGATCGTGAGTTTCATCGAGCGCTTCATGCCCGTCATGCTGCCGCGGGTGAAGCTGTACTCGCGTGACGCATCGATCTTCGATCATTTCAACCTGACGCCCGAGATCCAGCGGGCCACCCGACAGAAGGTCTGGCTGCCTTCCGGCGGCTTCATCGTCATCAATCACACCGAGGCCCTGGTGGCCATCGACGTCAACACCGGCAAGTACGTGGGCAAGGGGAACAATTTCGAGGAAACCATCACCAAGATCAACGTGGACGCGGCCAAGGAGATCATGCGCCAGATCCGCCTGCGGAATCTCGGCGGGATCATCGTGATCGATTTCATCGACATGCAGGAGAAAAAGAGCAAACGGCAGGTGCTGGATGCCCTGACGCTGGAACAGCGCAAGGACAAGGTTCCCACCAAGGTCATTCCATTCAACGACTTCGGCATGGTGATCATGACCCGGAAGCGGTCGGCCAGCGCCCTGGAAAAGAACCTGTCCGAGCCCTGCCCCCTGTGCGGCGGATCGGGCTTCACCAAGTCCGTGTCCACCATCTGCTACGAGATCTACGCCCACGTGGCCCGGATGCACAAGTCGCTGGAGGGTTCCCAGGTCGAGATTCGGGCCCATCCAAACGTCATCCGGGCGCTCAAGAGCATCGAACGGGAAGTGATTGCCGCCATCGAGAAGGATTTCCACCGTCCGGTGGTCCTGATTCCGGATTCGACGCTGGAATTGACCGCGTACGACATCGTCGGTATCTGACGGCGCCGCCGCGCGGCGCAGCCAAAAAAACAGAGGCGGGCTGCCATGGGCAGCCCGCCTGTTTGTTTTGGGGAATTGTCCGAACCGGTTCAGTACCGGCGCGGCCCGCGGGGGCCGCGATCCCGGTCGCCGTGGCCCTCGCGGCGGTCCCGGTGCTCGCGATGCTGGCCGTGCCCCTCGGACGAACCGGATTCCTCCATGCCCGCCGGGGGTTCCTGCAGCGCCTTCATGCTCAGACGGATTTTGTTGGGCGGTTCGATACCGAGCACTTTGACCTGGATCTCGTCGCCCACGTTGACCACGTCGCGGATGTCGCGGGTGCGCTGGTGGGCGACTTCGGAGATGTGCATCAGCCCTTCGGTGCCGGGAAAGATCTCGACGAAGGCGCCGTAGGTCTCCAGGCGAGTCACCCGGCCGGTGTAGACCCTGCCGATCTCCGCCTCCTCGCACAGCTCGTTGATCCGGCGGATGGCGTCCTGGGCCGACTGTTCGTTGGACGCGTAGATTTTAACCTTGCCGTCGTCCTCGATGTCAATCTTGGCGCCGGTGGCGATGACGATCGCCTTGATGTTCTTGCCGCCGGGACCGATGAGATCCTTGATGCGGTGCACGGCGATCTCCATCACGTGGAGACGCGGCGCGTTGGCGGCCAGGTTTTCACGCGGCTTGTCGAGCACGGCGTTCATCTTGCCCAGAATGTACATGCGGCCGCGTTTGGCCTGGTCCAGGGCCTGCTTCATGATCTCCGGAGTGATGCCGGTGATCTTGATGTCCATCTGCAGGGCGGTGACGCCGTCCACGGTGCCGGCCACCTTGAAGTCCATGTCGCCGTAGTGGTCCTCGAACCCGGCGATGTCCGTCAGGATGGCGTAGCGGTCCCCTTCCTTGATCAGGCCCATGGCCACGCCGGCGACGTGCTTTGGGAGGGGCACGCCGGCGTCCATGAGCGCCAGCGAGCCGCCGCAAACGGTGGCCATGGACGACGAACCGTTCGATTCCAGGATGTCGGAGACCACCCGGATGGTGTAAGGGAACTGCTCCTCGCCCGGCGCCATGGCCTTGAGCGCCTTCTCGGCGAGCGCGCCGTGGCCGATCTCCCGGCGGCCGGGGCCGCGCAGGAAAGCCACCTCGCCCACGCTGAACGGCGGGAAGTTGTAGTGGACCATGAAGGTCTTCTCCGATTCGCCGTCCAGGGTGTCCATGATCTGAGTATCCTCGGGCGTACCCAGGGTGACGGTGACCAGCGCCTGCGTCTCGCCGCGGGTGAACAGCGCCGAACCGTGGGTGCGGGGCATGACGCCCACCTCGATGTCGATGGGCCGGATCTCTTCGGTGTTCCGGCGGTCAGGCCGCGTGCCCTTGACCAAGATTTCCTCCCGGAAAATCTCTTCCTTCAGTTTTTCAAAGATGCCGCTGTACAGGATCTTTTTCTCTTTCTCTTCCTCCGGGATGGCGCTGAGGAGCTCGTCCTTCACCGCGTCCATGGCGTGCTCGCTGGCCAGCTTGCCCGGGGTGTACAGCGCGGCCAGGATTTTATCGGCGACCGCCTGCCGGACTTCGGCCACGGCCTCGGCGGACATGGCCGGCGGCGCCACCACGGGCTTGATCGGCTGCTTCTGCTGCGCCAGGTGCTTGATCAGGCCGATGATCTTGCGGATCTGTTCGTGGGCCAGCAGCAGCGACTCGAGCAGGAGCTCCTCGCTGACCTCCTTGGCCGCGGCCTCCACCATCACGATGGCCTCCTCGGAGCCGGCGACCACCAGGTTCAGGCAGCTGGCCTCCAATTGGGCCGGGGTCGGATTGACCACGTGCTGGTTGTCGACATAGCCCATGCGCACGCCCGCGATGGGGGTGGTGAAGGGGATGTCCGACAGGTAGAGCGCCGCCGAAGCGCCGCAGATGCTCATGGTGTCGGGGTCGTTGACGCCGTCCGCCGAAAACACCAGCGCGATGATCTGGGTGTCGCGGAAGTAGCCCTCCGGGAACAGGGGGCGGAGCGGCCGGTCGATGAGTCGGCTGGTCAGGATCTCCTTCTCCGACGGCCGGCCTTCGCGCTTGTGAAAACCGCCCGGAAATTTGCCGGCGGCGTAGGTGTACTCGCGGTAATCGACGGTCAGGGGCAGGAACGAGGCGTTTTCCCGGGGCTTGGTGGCGGCGCAGGCCGTGGCCATGATCACGGTGTCGCCGTAGCGGATCAGCGCGGCGCCGCCCGCCTGCTTGGCGAGCCGGCCGGTCTCGATGCTCAGCTCGCGGCCCCCGATTTCAACCGATGCACGGTAAATCATATCGAATCCTCCAGATGCGTGTGTCTCCCCGGTGTCATGATCCGGGATGCCGGTGCGGCATCGGCCGATAGTCTCAGGATGACGGGAAGGAATAATGAACAAGACGCCGGCGGGAGGGAGCACCCCTTCCTCGCGGCGTCTTGGTCGGTATCAATGTCGGGTGCGGTCAAATTAGCGGTTACTTCCTCAGTCCCAGCTCGCCGATGAGCTTGCGATAGCGCTCGATATCGGTCTGCTTCAGGTATTCCAGCAGCCGTTTCCGCTGTCCCACGAGCTGCAGGAGACCGCGCCGGGAGTGATGATCCTTGACGTGGGACCGGAAATGCTCGTTGAGGTCGTTGATGCGCTGGGTCAGCAGGGCCACCTGGACTTCCGTGGAACCGACGTCCTTGGCGTGGCGCTGGTACTGTTTCATGATTTGCTGCTTCGATTCGTTCGTCAGAGACAAGAGTGTCCTCCTCGGGCTTCAATCAAAAGACAGACTTTTTATCACAGCTTTCCCGGTCTGTAAAGAGATATTTTTGCCCGGGGCGGCGGGTGCGCCCGGCCGAACGGCCACGGCCGAGGCGGTGCAATCCAGCGACGGATCTGCTACAATGGCCGCCTGTCGCCACGGGAGTCCGCGTCCATGGTTCGACTGCTCACCCCGATGCTGTTCGTCATCGGCTGGCTTGCCGGCCCGGGGATCACTCCGGCCGCTGCCCCCGCGGCGTCACCGCCCGCGGCCGGCGAGCAGGCGACGGCGCCCGCCGCCGCAGCGCCCGATACCGCGGCCGTGGAGCGGGTGCTGGCCAAACTCGAGCGGCTCACCGGCGTCCCGCGCAAGCGGCCCGTCGCCGCGCGCATCATGAACAAGGCCGAGATCGAGGCCCTGGTGCTGCACAAGCTCGGCGAGGATTACACCGAAGCCGAAATCCGCGAAGAGACGATCATTCTGGAAACCCTGGGACTGGTGCCGGCCGGGACGGATTTGAAACGCCTGGTGGCGGAGTTGTACACCGAACAACTGGGCGGCTTTTACGACCCCGGGAGCGGCGCCTACGTGATGGCCGACTGGATTGACCCGGCCCTCCAGGAGGCGGTCATGGCCCACGAACTGGTCCACGCCCTGCAGGACCAGTATGGCGGAATCGGCGCCCTCCAGGATCGGGTCCGCCACGACGACGATGCCGCGCTGGCCCTGATGGCGCTGCTCGAGGGCGGGGCCACCGTCGCGATGCTGGCCTACATGACGGACACTCCGGTGGAGCGGGTCGCCGCCATCCCCGGCATCGCCGCGACGCTGCGCGCCGCCGCCCGGCAGTCCCAGGAGCAGACGGCCGTGTTCGCCCGGGCGCCGGTCTTCCTGCAGGCCGCCATGCTCTTCCCTTATCTCGAGGGCACCGACTTCGTCTGCCGGCTGATGGCGACGCGCACCTTCGCCCAGATCCTCCGGCTGGTGGAGCATCCGCCCGACACCACTGAGCAGATCCTGCGGCCGGAGAAGTATCTGTCATCGCCGCCGGAAAACGGCCGGCCGGCCGCTCTGGACGAATCCCACTGGCGCGAGCTGGGCCGACCCGCCGGGCAGCCCCGCCGGTGGGGCCAGTTCCAGCTGGCCGAATTCCTGAAGCGCGGTTTGCCTGAGACCGACGCCGTGGCAGCCGCCCGCGGCTGGGGCGGCGACACCCTGGTGCTGGTGGCGCGCGGCGACGGCCGCCCCCCGCTGGTTCTCTGGCTGATCGCCTGGGACACGGCCGCCGACGCCGACCGGTTCCAGGCCGCCCTCGGCGCCTGGTCCGCCGACGCCCCGCGCCTTGTCGCGGCGCGGACCGCGACCGACACGGTACTCCTCCGGATCGGCGACGGCCCGCCATGAAGCGCCTTGAAGACCGCATTTACGACGCCCTGCGCGGCGCGCCGGCCCCGGTGCCGTCCGCCGAGCTGTGCGCCCGCCACCTGGGCGCCGCGACATCAGGCCAGGCGACCGCCGTCCGGATCCTCGAGGCGGCGCTCCAGCGTGACCCGCGCTTCCGCCGCCTGCCGGAGGGGTGGGAAACCGTCGCCGACACGGCCGGCGACCGGCTGGCGGCGGTTCGCTGGACGGTGCTCACGGCGTCCACCCGAACGTCCGGACAGGGGCCGTTGCGGCTCGTGGCCGTGACCCGTTTCCAGCCGGATGCCGATTCGCCCCTCGAGTGCCAGATCGCCGCCGTGGGCCCGGCGGATGCCCTTCGGGACGCCGCCGCCGCGCTGGAAGGATTGGCGCCGCCGCCGCTGCTTCTCACCGAGCTCAAGGTGTTGCGCGTCCTGGACGAGGTCTTCGCCGGCACCGGCCTGTGCCTGCGGGGGATGAACGCCCGGGCGCTCGGCCCCTGGCTTCAGGCCGCCGAGGACACCGGGTCCGTCCTGCCGGAGCCGTTTCGATCGCTCGCCGACGTGGGCTGGCTGGTCCTGCCCGGCGGGCCGCGGCCCGGCCTCGAGGCCCTGCTGGACTTCGCCGCCGTGGCGACGCGCCGGGACGATCCGTTCGTGGACGAACTGGCCGCACTGCCGGCGCTGCTGCCGCGGCTGGCCGCCGAGCTGGCGATTCAGGGCGTGGAGCGGCTGGACGAGCTGGACGACGCGCTGGCCGCCCTCCACACCCCGGCTGATTTCGGACGCTACGCCTTCACGCCGGCCGACCTGGCCGCGCTGCCCGAAGCCCCGGGGGTGTACCTGTTCCTGGACGACCACGACACCGTCATTTACGTGGGCAAGAGCGTCAACCTGCGTCGGCGGGTCCAGAGCTACTTCCGCTGGCGGGCCGACGACGATCCGAAACTGGAGCGGATCCAGCGCGACACCCGCCGGCTGCGCCACATCGCGCTTGGCTCCGACCTTGAGGCGCTACTGGAGGAGGCCGAGCTCATCGCCCGCCACCAGCCCGCCGTCAATGTCCAGTTGGACGTCCAGCCGGTGCCCCGGGAGAAGGGGATCGACGACGTGCTCCTCGCCCTCCTGCCCCATCATGATCCCGGGAAGGCCTGCCTCTGGACGCTGCACCCCGGCGGTCGGATCCGCTCCCTGGCCCTGCCGCGGACCGGCGCCCCGGCGGAGTCGCTGGACGCCGTCCTGGCCGCCGCCGCCGCCGACCAGCCGCACCCGGCCCTGCAGGCGTACCGGGACGCGTCGTTCCCGCTGGCGCTGCGCTGGCTGCGCAAGAACAGCCAGGCCATCACCTTTTTCAAGTATCACGACTTTCCCGACCGCGCCGCCCTGGCCCGCGCCATCGGCGGCGCCCTCGCCGAAAACGCCGCCGACGGCCCCCGCATCTACCGCTGACGGCCCGATTACAACCGCTGACAATTCCATACAAGATTCGTCTTCCCTCGGCCCGCCGCTCCGACTAGCATAGGCCCTCGTATGATCGATCGTCTTGACCGGACACCCCGTCAATCCAGCCGGATGAGGAGCCTATGTTTGGAAACCCGTTCAACCATCGCCTGCCTCCGGGAAGTTACGAAAAATTCCTGGCCAGCGGCAACCTCTCGTTCCTGTACCGCCCCGAGCTGTTCGACCTGATCATCCTGCTCATCTACTTCGGCGTCCTCATCGTGCTGAGCGCTTACGGCCTGCGGCGTTTCTACTATCTCCACCTCTTCCGCAAACACCGCCACGAACGCGTGGCGCCGGCGGGCCACTTCGAGGAACTGCCCATGGTCACGGTGCAGCTCCCCATGTACAATGAGATGTACGTCGGCCCCCGGATCCTCAACTCCGCCTGCCAGCTGGACTACCCCAAGGACAAGCTCCACATCCAGGTTCTGGACGATTCCACCGACGAGACGGTGGGGATCATGCAGCAGGCGGTGGCGTACTGGACCGATCGCGGCTTCGACGTGGAGTACATCCACCGGACCAACCGCGGCGGATTCAAGGCCGGCGCGCTGGAGAACGGACTGCGCACCGCCAGGGGCGACATCGTCGCGATCTTCGACGCCGACTTCGTGCCGCACTCGGACTTCCTGCAGCGCACGGTTCATCACTTCACCGATCCCCGCGTGGCGATCGTCCAGACCCGCTGGGCCCACCTCAACGGCGACTATTCCCTGCTGACCCGCGCCCAGACCCTCTTCCTCGACGGCCACTTCATGATGGAAAGTCTGCCCCGCGCCCGCGCCGGACTGTTCGTCAACTTCAACGGTACCGCCGGGCTGTGGCGCAAGCAGGCCATCGCCGACGCCGGCGGCTGGAGCCACGACACAATCACCGAGGATCTCGACCTGAGCCTGCGCGCCCAGATGAAGGGCTGGAAGTTCGTTTACCTGCCCGAAATCGAATGCCCCGCCGAGCTGCCGGTGGAAATGAACGCCTTCAAGAATCAGCAGAACCGCTGGGCCAAGGGTTCCACCCAGGTCTGTCTCAAGATGCTGGGCCCCATTCTGCGGGCGCCGCTCCCCCGCCCCATCAAGACCGAGGCGGTGTTCCACTTGACCGCCAACTTCGCCTATCCGCTGATGGTGGTGCTGTCGCTCGTCCTGCTGCCGGCGATCATCGTGCGCTTCCACCAGGGTATCTGGGAAATGCTGGTTCTGGATCTGCCCATTTTCGTCGCCTCCACGCTGAGCGTGGCGCTGTTCTACATCCACTCGCAGAAGGCGCTGTACGCCGACTGGAAAGAGCGGGTCCGGCTGCTGCCGTTCCTCATGGCGCTGGGCATCGGCCTGACGGTGACCAACGGCAAGGCCGTTCTCGAGGCGCTGCTCGGCATCAAGTCGGCCTTCATCCGCACGCCGAAGTATCACGTCACCGGACGGAAGGACAGCTGGCTGCGCAAGAAGTACCGCGGCAAGATCGGCATCTGGCCACTGGTGGAGATCGCCTTCGGCTCCTTCTTCACCTGGGTGTTCGGCTACTGCGTGGCCATCGGGAATTTCGGCGTGCTTCCTTTCCTGCTGCTGTTCATCGTCGGGTACTTCTACACCGGCTTCTCCTCACTCTTCCACAACCTGCTCAAATTCCCGTTCGTGGACATGCAGTATCGCCGGCTGCGGGCGTTGATCGACTGATCCTCCTCCCGCTCGTCTCCTGAGCCCAACGACCACCCGACCGGGCCCCGCGCCCGGTCGTTTCATTTTCCCGGGTCGTCGGCCGGCAGGACCGGCGGGTCAGGGTTCCCCTTCGGGTTCGTCCTTGGGCAGGGCGGGCGCCACCCGCAGCGTCCTGACTTTCATCAGCCGGACCAGTCCGGCGGTCCCCTTCACTTTTTGCACGTACTTGCAGCGGGTCCAGCGCACGTCCGCCGCCGGCTCGCGGCGGGCGCCCGAGTACCAGGCGGCCACCGCCGCCGCCTCGCGCAGGTCGGCCAGCGGCGGCTCCGCTTTCTGCCCCCAGGTCAGGACCACGTGGGACCCGGCGTAATCGGAGGCGTGCAGCCACACGTCATCCGGACGGCTGCTCCCGAACGTCAGCCGGTCGTTCTCGGCGGCGCTCCGGCCCACCCGCACCGCCAGGCCGCCCCGGGTCCGGAACCGGCGAAACCGCTGGCCCGTTCCGTCGCTTCCTTTGGCCGGCCGCTGGCGCACCGCCGGCGACTGCGGCCCGGCCGCTGCCGGCACCGCAGCCAGATCGCTTTCACGGACGGCCGTCCGGACGGACGCCGCATGTCCCGCCAACGCCGCCCGGCGGTCGCGTTCCGCCCGCAATCGCTCCGGCAGGATTTCGCGCGCCTGGCGCGCCTTGCGCCAGCGGCGGAAATAGAGGTCGGCGTTTTCACGAAGGGTCTTTTCCGGATCCAGGGGCACGCGGACGGCGGGGCCGCCGGGATGGTACACGTCGGGCACCTCCACCGCCTCGCCCCGGTGCGCCGCGCCCAGGTGGTGCAGATGGGCCAGGATCAACTCGCCGTACTTCCGGCCTGTTTCGGCCTCCGCGGCTCGCGCCAGCTCCCGCTCCAGCGCCGCGATGCGGACCTCGCACTTCTTCAGCTTCGCCCCCAGCGCGCGGATGGCGGCATCCCGCCGTCCGGCGAACCGCCGGTGCGCCTCCGCGTAGTCGAGCCAGCAGTCCGCCGCGTCCTCGAACCGCTCGAACCGGCGCGCGGCCCAGTCGCGGCACACGTGCAGCGGGCAGGCACTGAGGCGGAGGTCCTGCCGGGGATCCAGGCGGTATTCATCGGGCAGCCACGGCTGCCGCACGTACAGGACGGCGCCCGCGGACGGCGCGTACGCTTCCGCCACCACCGCCGCCACCGCCGCGGCCAGAGCGTCGGGATCATCGGCGCCCGCGCGGGCCAGCGCCTCGTCCAGAAGGAGCGGGCTGAGCTGCTGCACCCGACCGAGCAGCGTCCGCCGAACGGCGGCCCCGGTGCCGGCGAGCAGTGCCCGGATCGGGCCGGCTTCGGGAGGCACCCGACCGGCGCGATCCGGTTCGCGGTATGGCTCCCCTTCCGACTGAAACTGGGCGCGCAGCGGCCCCATCGCGTACCGGACGACGCCCCGGGCGTCGCACAGATGGAGGGACGGTGCGATGGGCCGCACCTCGGCGATCAGCCGGGGCGACCGGCCGGCATCGCCGAAAGCGAGCACCACGCGGCGGTCGTCGGGCGCCTTCGCCAGATCCGCAAGCCGGCGGCCCACCAGCCCGTCCGCCACCACCGGACAATTCACCCACGCGCTGGATTCCCCCCGGCCTCCCGCGGCCACGATCCGGATGGCGGGCCGGTCCGGATCGAGCTGCACCAGGCAGCGCGCCGCGGCGCCCTCCCACCGGATCAGCAGGCGCGTAGCGCCGGCGGTCTGCACGTCCGCAACCCGGAGACCGACGAGCCGCTGCCGCAGCCCCAGGCAGAGGTGGTGGAGGTGAAAATCTTCGAGCAAGATCAGGCGACCCGGGTGACGTGGGAATCGGACAAGATGTCCTGCCAGCACTTGGCTTCCCGGTCGAAGACGCCCCAGATCAGGCCGATGCCCGCGCAGGCGACGGCCAGGAGGTAGATGGTGGTGCGCACCAGGATCGCCCGCGGCGGCAGCTCGCGGTCACCGGCTCGGACCACCTGGAGGCCCACCATGGCCATGCCGGGTGTCTGGCCGCCCAGAAAAAGGAAGTAGAAGCTGTAGATGAAATGCAGCAGCACGAACAGTCCGCCCAGCAGCGCGCCCATCCGCGGGGAGAACAGCCCTCCGCCGGTGAGCCAGGCAACGATGGCCAGCAGCGCCACTGCCAGCCCCGTCACCAGCACGAAATCAATGAGGCCGGCCAGAAACCGGCTGACCAGCAAGGTGCGATCGGCTGTTGGCGCGGCCGCCTTCCGGGGCCGGGAGCCGCGCTGCTCGTACCGGCTGAGCAGTTCGCCCAGCGGCAGGTCGTACTCGGACCTGGACACGGGCTCCTCCGCGACCTCCGCTTCCGCCGCCGCCGGTTCTTCCTCGAAGATGAGCGCGGGGTTCTTGGCCAGGTCCAACTCGTCGAAGGCGATGGGCTGGGTGATGGAGTCGGTGGTGTCCTCGTCCGTCTCGACAACGGCATCCTTGAACAACTGGCGGTGCTGATCCGCCAGCTTCTCCTTCAGGTCGCTGTCCACGTGGGTGCGGGCCGCGCCGTCCCGCGGCTTGGGCGTCTGCAGCGCCTGCCGAAGGCGCTCGTCCCGGATGGCGGCCCCCACAGCCGGCGCCGCGGACGGGGTGGCGGTGAACCGCTCGTCGAGCCGGGTCTTCTCATGATCCGCAATTGCGGCGTCGTCACCGGGCGGGTCGATCCGCCGGAGGATGTCCAGGTTGTCCTGGAGCTCCTTCATCTTGCGATGTTCTTCAACCTTGCGGCTGACTTCCCGGCGCCATTCGGGGGCGTTCTCATCTTCAACGGGCTTGACCTCGGCCTTGCCGCCGGGTTCCAGATTGAAGACGGAGGGAAACTGGAGCAACCGCTGATCGTCGTTTTTCTTCATCCGGCATTCACGACCGCGTTGAAACTCGCACCAAATCCTTTAAA
>CALAMB010000433.1 GCA_937925645.1 uncultured Acidobacteriota bacterium | reverse complement strand
CGTTGCATTCCGCCGATTTTTGATTATAATATCGCCCTTTGAGCGGGCCAGCGTAGCTCAGTGGTAGAGCAGGCGATTCGTAATCGTCAGGTCAAGGGTTCGACTCCCTTCGCTGGCTCCAGTACCTATCCAACGGACGCTTCAAACAAACCGGCCGGGCCAACGCCCGGCCGGATCGTTTTCGGCTGAATCCGCCGCCGCTACATCGTCGGGATGATGGCGATCATCTCGGGCGAGTTCTGGACCGACTTGGCCAGGAAGGGCTGGCCGTTCGTGCTGCGGACCCGCATATAGCCCACGAAGTCGTCCAGGCCGCCCACGGGACCGAAAACGGCCGGATCGCCCAGGAAGAACACCCGGGCGCCTAGAGGCGGCACGATCAGGTCCGCCAGCGACACGGCCACCGGCAGGCCCTGGGGATCGTACACTTCCACCGCCGCGGTCACCGGCTGGTCTCCCGGATTGTACAGGACGTAGGAGGTCTCGAAGGGGGCGATGGTGATGGTGTAGGGGAAGACCAGATCGAGCACGGCGTCGCTGTCCAGGGGAATGGCGTCGGCGGCCATGTTCCTGATCTGGAAGTACGGCGGGAGCGTTTCCGACTGATCCGGATCCGGCGGGTTCCACACCTGGTACGAGAAGGCGCCGCACACGTTGTCGCGGTCCACGGTCAGGACGAGGGAGCCGGTGGTGAAAGCCGTATCGAACCGGTCCAGGTCAAGCGCGGTCTCCCCGGACAGGTACAGCTCGAACCGCGACAGGTTGTCGAAATCGTACTCGCGGGTGGTCACCAGGTTGCCGTCGAAATCGTAGAAATCGACCCGGACATGGGTTTGCTGGATCTCCGGATCATCCTCGTCTTCATCCTCCTCGGCGATCCGGTTGTTGGAGCTGATCAGGACGACGGACGTGTCGAAGCCGTTGCCCACCACGTAGTACGGCACGTGGAACGTCTGCGAAGCGGACGGGAGCACGGGGTTGAGCGGGGGGCAGGCGAAGTGAAAGGAGTAGTCCGGTGAGACGCCCTCCATGGTCAGGTAGACGTATTGGTCCAGGTTGTCCAGGTTGAACAGCCGGAAATAGCCGTTGAACGGGTAGTCCATAATGACCTGGTCGGTGCCGCCGGCGGACATCAGGTCGAACGTGCTGGAGCTGTTCGCCACGCCGGTCGGTTCGAAAAGGATGAGCTGGATCTGCATCTGGTTGTAATACGGATTGACGTAATGCAGAACTGTCTCGATCCGCCGATCGTTGAGATCGGCAATGTTGGCGGTACTGAAGGCGTACGGGAAGATCACGTCCTGGGCCATCGGCTGGTCGATGCGCAGGTAGTCGCCGCGGATGATGGTGGCGCCCGTGTCGTCCAGCGTGCCGTTGTACACCAGCCCGACCAGCGGCAGCTCATCGTGAACCGCCTTGATGAACCCGTGCTGGTTGACCACCTTGTCGTAATCGGGCACCAGCTCGCGGACCATGGTGACCAGCTGTTCGCCGGCCTGGAGGGTGATGTCCACCGGATCGATGATGTGGGCCACGCTGTCATCGTCCACCCAATAGAACGGGAGGCCCGCGCTGCTGTCGTCGTTCGAATAGGAGGAGTTGTTGGTCTGGAGCGACTGGATGGCGAACGTGATCGGCTCGTCCAGCAGGTTGAGGAGCGCGACGGCGGAGAACCGGTCCTCTTCCAGATTGACGCTGTACGCGTTGGAGAAAACCGGCTTTTTCGGCTGGCCCACCACGCTGACCGTCCCGGTCAGGTAATTGGCGACGCAAAACCGCGCGGTGCCGGGAATCGCCACGACGGCCACCGGCACTTCGCGCACCGCGCCGTCGCCCAAGGGCAACAGGCCGGAAGTGCTGGAGCGGAAATCCAGGGGCGCCCGCACCAGCGGTTCGTTGTCGGGAACGGTGTCGCTGGTCACATAGTTGCTGAACGAGGGGAACACGAGGTCGTAGGTGCCGTCGCCGTTGGACATGAACGCGGGCTGCGAGGTCCGGGACATGTTGTACGTGGTCGCCTTGTAGCGGAGAATCTTGTACCGCTCCAGGGTCGGCCACTTGAAAACGGCGATCGTCGGGAACCCGTCATAACTCAGGGTGGCGATGGAATCGGTCGAGCTGATCTGGACGCAGAGCAATTCGCCGGCGGGGTCCAGGAAGATCCCGGCGGGGCTGTTTTCCACGATCAGCGTGACGTCTTTGCCGTCGTCGTCCTTGATCTTCTGGCCCGTGGCCGGGTCGAACAGGTACACCCGGTCATTCAGCAGGAAGGAGGATTCCAGGCCCGCCGAGGCGATGAAGCCGATGCTGCTGTCCTCGTTGAGCAGCACGTTGTTCCGAAAAGTGAAATTGGTGTAATGATCCGACACCGACTGCGCATCCAGGAACTCAACCTGGTGCGTCTCGGTAAACGACGCGGTGTCGATCACGGAAACGGTCTCGTTGAACGTGTTCACGCAGCAGAAAAACGATCCGTCATGGCTCATGGTCAGCCAGGTGGGCCCCACCGAGGTGTAATAGTACGGATATTCCGCTTCCAGTTGCATCACCGCGGTGACGGCGTACGTGGCGGTGTCGACCTGGAGCACCTGGTCGTTCTGGGTGGCCGAAATGAAGGCGCGGCCTCCGTCGGGTGTGAACACCACGTTGCTGCCGAACCCGAACACGTGGTCGGGCGTCGCGATGGTCTGCACCACCTGCTGCGAGGCCACGTCGATCACCGAAATGGAGCAGGTGGAATTGAGGTTGAAAAACCGCCCTAGGTTGACCACCCAGATCTGGGTCATGGCGGGGTTGAAGAACATGAGGCCGGGCCTCTTGCCCACCGGGATGGCCTTGACGATGGCGTCGGCCGCGGTCCCGGCCTGCGGGCGGAACACGAGCACGTAACCCCGTTCGCTGTCGCTCCCGGCGATCAGGTAATTGACGAAGCCGAATTGGCCGTCCGGCGTGACGAGGATGGTCGGGGCGATGATGTCGTATTCGTTGAATTGAAAGGTGAGTTCCAGTGATCGGATATCGGCCGGGGTGGAATCCGCGTTGGGATCGATGATGATCGTGTCATCCTGGGCGGACGCCATTCCGGCGAGCAGCAGCATCGCCAGCCCCGCCGCCAGTGCGCCCGTACGAACCAACTGAGTCATTTGTCCTCCCTCGGACCGCCCGAATCGAAAGGGGTTATTGTATCATTCACCGGTTTAAAAATCCATGTCCAAATCGTTCGGCGACCGACGCGCGGCCGCCGGCCCGCTCATTCGTTCAGCCGCGCGGATAGGGCCCGGATGAAGGCCTCCCGCAGGCCGGGATTGCCGATGGCGGCCGCGCACCGCTGAGCCCAGGCCGGGTCGGCCGTTCCGGCCGGCTCGGCCTGTTGCCGCCGGGCCGGCGGCGGGCGGTCGGGAAAGCGCTCCGGCGACACCCGCAGCACCACTTGGCGCACCACCCCGGAGGGGATGAAATCCGCGATGCGGCGGACGATATCCGCTTCCAGCGTTTCAAGTTGCGTCTTCCAGTACTGGTTTTTCACGTGGATTTCCAGGACGCCGTCCGCGAGCTCGCCCGGCCGGCTGAGCGGGGCCAGGCGCCCGCCCACCAGCCGCGGCCAGATGCCGCCGAGCAGGCCGTGATAGAATTCCGGCGGCACGTCGCCGGACGCCGCCCATGACTTGATGATTTCCAGCAATCCCAGCATGGAACACCCGCCTCCGCTCGGGGCCGATTATCTCACATTTGATCCCGCCCCCGGACAGATAGTTCATCCCGCCCGCGGCACGTTTCCGGGTCGGATGCTTTGATTTTGCCCGCCGACCGTCTATAATGGGCCGATTGCGGCCGGACGGCGGTTAGCCATGCGTTTTTTCCTTGCCTCCACTTCTCCCCGGCGCCGGGACATCCTGCTCGGGCTGGGCCTGGACGTCACGGTCGTCCCCTCGCGCCACGCGGAGGAGACGAACGACCCCGGGTCGCTGCCTCCCGCGGCGCTCGCCGCGCATCACGCCCGGGAAAAAATGCGGCTGGCCGAACCGTCCTCCGGTGAGGGGATCGTCATCGCCGCCGACACCCTGGTCTTCATCGACGGCGAGATTCTCGGCAAACCCGCCGATGAGGCGGATGCCCGCCGGATGATCCGGACGCTGGCGGGCCGCACCCACCGCGTGGTCACCGCCGTGTGCCTGCGCGACCTGGCTTCGGGCCGGACCGCGGAAGGACACGCCGTATCCGAGGTGGCGTTTGAGCCCCTGCCGTCCGAAACCATCGACGCGTACATCGGCTGGAACGAGTGGGCGGACAAGGCGGGCGCCTACGGCATCCAGGGCCGCGCGGCGCTCTTCATCCGGGGCATCGCCGGCTGCTACTTCAACGTGGTGGGCTTCCCGGTGAACCTGTTCTACGATCTGCTGCGGCAGGTGACGGACGGGCGCGACGCCGGGCTTCCGAACGCGATGTTCACACATGAAAGGCGGACACAACCATGAAACGAATGCTCAGGATACTCGGCCTCTTGGCGGGCGCCGCGCTGGCGGCCATCGCCGGCGGGAGCGAAGGCCTCCGGGCCCAGGAGGCGCCGCCCCCGGCGGAGGGCGCCGCGGCGACCGACCGGCCGGCGACCCAGCCGGATGCGGCCCAGGCGTACTTCTATTACATGCTGGCCCGCGACGACCTGCTGGCCGACCGGTTCGTCGACGCGGAGCGGAACCTGAACGAGGCCCTGCGCTTCGATCCCGACAGCCAGTTTCTCCGGGTGGAACGGGCGCGGTTCATGCTGCAAATGCAGCAATTCCGGGACGCCCGGGAGGAGCTGGAGCGCCTGGTCCGGGAAAATCCCGGCAACATCGAGGCCCGCAAGCTCCTGGCCGGCATGTACCTGTCCATGCTCGGCGAGGGGCAGCCGGCGGATGAAAACGTTCAATCGCTCCTCCAGCAGACCATCGACATGTACCGGGCCGTTTTGGAAAAGGCGCCCGACGATTCGGACAGTTTGTTCGCCCTGGGCCGGATCCTGTTCCGGCAGCGCCGCCTGCCCGAGGCGGAGGAACTGCTCCAGCGCTACGCGGCGCTGAACCCACAAGCGGCCGAGGGCGCCTATTTCCTGACCCTGGTGTACGCCGAGCAGGGAAAATATGATGAAGCCCTCGCTTCGCTCAACCTGGTGGAGCAGCATCGCCCCCCGTCCAACCAGATCCGCATGCTGCGGGCGGACATCCTGGAGAAGATGGGCCGGCTGGACGAAGCGGCGCAGCTCCACAAGCAGGCCGTCGCCCAGGCCCCCGACGATTCCCGCGCCTACCTCAATTACGCCCGCCTGCTGCTCAAGAGCGGGAAGCCCGAGGAGGCGATGGCCGTGCTGGACAAGTCCCGCGAGAACGGCGTAGTCAGCAGCGACGTGCTCATGTACGCCGGCCAGATCCACCGGGATCAGCTGCGGTTCGACGCGGCCATCCAGAGCTTTAAGGACGCCATCGCCCTCGAACCGGCGGTCCCCGACTACCGTTACCAGCTCGGGCTCACATACTCCCAGATGGGCGACGCCGTGGCGGCCATGCCCATCTTTCAGGCCCTCGTCCGCGACACCCCGGTCGCCGGGCCGGACACGCCGCCGGAGGTCACCCGCAACCGTCGCCTGTTCATGCTGAACCTGGGCTTCCTCTACCTGGAGCAGCGGCGGCCGGAAAATGCGTTGAGCACGTTTCTCCAGATTCGCCACGAGTATCCCGACGACCGCGATCCGCTGGTTCCCCTGCAGATCGCCGCGATCCTGCGCACCCTGAAGCGCGCCGACGAGGCGCTGGCCGCGGTGGAGACGGGCCTCGGACTCCTGCCCGACAATCCCCGCCTGGTCGCCGAAAAGGCGCAGATCCTGGCGGCCGCCGGCCGTCCGGACGAGGGCGTGGCGCTGCTCCAGGACCGGTTGTCCGCCGACCGCGACGACGACATCCCGCTCTACCTGGGCCTCGCCGCGGTCCATGCCGAGGGCCGGCGCTGGGATGACGCCATCCACGCGCTTGAGACCGCGCTGTCCCGGCACGAGGGCGACATCCAGCTGATGTTCCAGCACGCGGCGGTGCTGGAGCGCGCCGGCCGCTATGGCCCGGCCGCCGACGCCTTTCGCCGCCTGCTCGCCGCCGATCCGGACAATGCGACCGCCATGAATTACCTGGGGTACATGCTCATCGATTACAATCTGGACGTGACGGCCGGCATCGCGCACGTCCAGCAGGCGCTGAAGCGCGAACCGAAAAACCCCGCCTACCTGGACAGCCTGGGCTGGGGGTACTTCAAGCAGAAGGAGTACCACAAAGCGCTGGATCTGCTGCTGCAAGCCGCCCGGGCGCTGCCCACCGATCCCACGCTCTTGGAACATCTCGGCGACACCTATCAGGCGCTGGACCGCACCCACGACGCCCGCGACTGTTACGAGAAAGCCCTGTCCTTCTCGCCGGAAGCGGACGCGCTCGCCCGGCTCAATGACAAGATCAAGAAACTCAAGCCCCGCCTGCAGAAGTGACCGCGCGGGCCGGCGTCGCCCGCCGCGGGCCGCTGCCGGGGCCGGGAGGTCATGATGCAGCGCGTCCGGATCCCTTCCCCGGCCGGACTTCTCGACGGCTTGCTGGAACTGCCGCCGGGGTACGCCGGCGTCGCCGGCGCGGTGCTGGCCCACCCCCATCCCCTGCACGGCGGCACGATGCGCAACAAGGTGGTGGTCCGGGTGGCCCACGGCCTGCTCGAGGCCGGCGCGGCGGTGCTCCGCTTCAACTTCCGCGGCGTAGAGGGGAGCGCGGGCGTTCACGACCGCGGCGACGGCGAGCGGGATGACGTGCTGGCCGCGCTCAGGTATCTTGACCGCGCGACCGCGCCGCGGGTGCGGATGCTGGCGGGATTCTCCTTCGGCGCATGGGTGTCGGCGCGCGTGGCGGTGAGCCGGCCCGACATCCCGTGGCTGCTGTCCGTCGGCAGCCCGTTGACCGCCTACGATTACCGCTTCATCGATGACTGTCCGCAGGCCGTCCTGTTCATCCAGGGCAGCCTCGATCCGTTCGGCCGCCTCGCGGACGTCGCCAGACTGTGCCCGCCGGGCAATCCCGATCGCACGCTCGTGGCGATCGCCGGCGCCGACCACCTGTTCACCGGCCGCCTGCAACCGCTGCGGGAGGCCGTCCGCCGGCACTACCAGCCGCTCTTCGCCGGGGCCGCGGGCACGCCGCCATGAACGGCGCCGACGCACACTGGGACCGCGTCCGCGCGGCCGCGGCCGCCGTGGGCATCCCGCTGGTGGGCGCCGCCCCGCCGGTCGCGCTGGATGAGCCGCACCGGCGCTGGCGGGAATGGGTGACCGGCGGCAACCAGGCCGGCATGAGTTGGCTGGCCGCGGACGGCGACATCCGGCGGGAACCGGGGCGCTGGCTGGACGGGTGCCGCGCCATCGTGGTCTGCGGCTTCCCGTACGCCGGCGAACCCTCTCCGGGCCCGCCCCGGATCGCCCGCTACGCCCGGGGTGAGGATTACCACCGCGTGGCCCGGCGCAAGCTGCAGGCGCTCCTCGACGCGCTGCAGCGCCAGGATGCCGCCATCCGTGGACGGGTGGCGGTGGATATCGCGCCCATCATGGAAAAACCGCTGGCACGGCTGGCCGGTCTCGGCTTCATCGGCCGGAACACCTGCCTGATCCACCCCGGCCACGGCTCCTATCTCTGCCTGGGCGTCCTGCTCCTGAACGTCCCCCTGCCCCCCGGCCGGCCGGTGGAGACCGGCTGCGGAGACTGTCGGCGGTGTCTGGGCGCCTGCCCCACCGGCGCCCTGTCCGAGCCCGGCGTCCTGGACGCCCGGCGCTGCCTGGCGTATCTCACGATCGAGCACCGCGGGGTGATTCCCGCCGCCTACCGCGGGCGGCTGGCCGGCAACCTGTTCGGCTGCGACCGCTGCCAGGAGGTGTGTCCATTCAACCGCGAACCGCGCCTGTCCCCCCTGCCGGAACTGACGGGCCCCGCGGACACGGCCGGGCCGGCGCCGGCCGAGCTGGTCCGGATGAGCGGCAAGGAGTTTCAGCGGCGGTACGGACGGACGGCGCTGGCCCGGGCCGGCCGGAACGGACTGTTGCGCAACTGGGCGGCGTTGTCCCCCGAGCTCATTTCGCCCCCCGACCCGGAACTCTTCGCCTCCGCCCGGCGGCATCATCCCCTGCTGGACCGGCAGATCGCCGAATTCCACCTGTCACAGTGACGCCCGCAGCCGGCCAGTGACTGGTCGCGGCGGACGCCACAAAACGACCGCTCCCGCGGCAGCGCGGGAGCGTGGGGTCGGCAGTTAGAGGTTCGGCCGGAGGTCAGGCCTTCAAACTGATGCGCAGCTTCTCCAGCTCTTCCCGGAGAAAGTCCCGCTGGGCGATGATCTCCCTGGACACCTTTTCCCGGAAATACTCTTCCGACCGCTTGATCTGATTGTCCAGGATCTCGTAGAAATTGCGCTGGTTGGCGGCGGTGTTGAGAATCTCTTTATTGTACAGGATGATATCGGAGACGATGACCCGGGCCAGGCGATGGGCTTTGCGCTGGGCGGGATCGAGTTCCTCGACCTTCTCTTCGGCGGCGGGGGCGATGGTGCCCTCCTC
>CALAMB010000432.1 GCA_937925645.1 uncultured Acidobacteriota bacterium | reverse complement strand
TCAAGATCATGCTCGACGAGCGGCAGATGGCCGACTACTGGGCCGAGATGCTCCGTCACCAGGCGCGGACGGGCCAGGTCATCCCGTTCATCATGGATGTCTGTCCGTTCGCGCGGTGGCTGGCCGACATCACCCTGTTCCGGCTCAAGTCGCCGCTGGGGATCGTCTTCCATTTCGACTCGCCCAACCGCTGTCGGGACTTCCGCCAGTACCGCGCCGCCGATGGCGGCTGCAAGGCGGCCGCCGAACCGGTCACGCTGAGTGCCGAAACCCGCCGGGCCAAGGCCGAGCTGCTGGACCGGCTGCGGGCGGCGACGGCGGCGGCGCCACCCGAGACCCGCTGACGGTGCTGGATACGCCGCCGGGAACGCGCGTCTTCAGCGCCGCCGGATTCCAACGGAATCTAAGCGCGATAAATGAGAACGCGCCCCGGGAACGGGGCGCGTTGAAGGTGAGGCGACAGCTTCACCGGCGGCACGGAAACGGCGGGGGTGCGGCGCTCGGCTCACACGCCGTCCAGGTCGACCTCGAAGCAGTCGAACCAGTAGCCGGATTTCGTCAGGAAATCGATCTCCGCCTGGACGATGGCGACGTGGCCCTGCTCGACCTCGACAAAGCGCCGGAACAGCTGCTGGCCGTCGGCCGGGAGCTGGCGGACCATGTCCTGGTAGAATGAGCTGGTCTGCATCTCCAGCTCCAGCGCGCGGGTGAGCATCTGCAGGTCGTTGGCAGGATCGGACCCGGCCACGTGGCTGTGCATCTTCCGACTGGCGGCCTCGATCTGTTGCGGCGCCGGTATGGCCGTGGGCAGGGTGTCGGCAGGCACGGTGCCGGTCTGCTTGAGCTGCTCCAGCTTGCGGTGCAGGTAGTCGAGGTGGGACTGCTCCTCGTCGGCCAGCGTCTGGAAGATCCGGCGGCCGGCCGGGTCGCTGATTCGGTCCACCTGATCGGCGTACGCCTTGTGGACGCGGCTCTCGTACTGGATCGCGGTGATGATGGCTTGTTCGACGGTCATGCTGCCTCCAGAATGATGATCGCGTTTTCAGGGCCGGCCCGGCGCGGTGCCGGGCCGGCGGGAACAACGGAATGCCGGCCGGGGGTGAATCGCCGATCCGGTCAGTCGTCCTTGCGGGCGCCGAGCTCGCGGTCCATCATGTAGATGGCGTGCTTGGCTTCGCCGATGTGCTCCAGCTTGGCGAGGATCTCTTCGGCGTGGGCCTCCTCCTCCACCTGCTCGTCGACGAACCACTGCAGCAGGCCGATGGCGGCGTAGTCCTTCTCGGCATGGGCCAGGTCCATCAGCTTGTGGATGCAGGCGGTGATGTGCTGCTCGTGCTTCAGCGTGGCCTGGAAGGCGTCCAGGGGCGACTTCCACTCGGCGGCCGGCTCGGGGATCGCCTTGAGGAGAACGCGCCCGCCCCGCTCGATGATGTGGTTGAAGAACTTGTTCCCGTGCTCCATCTCCTCCTTGGCCTGGATGCTCATCCAGCGGGCGAAACCCTTGAGGTTGATGTTCTCGAAATAGGCGGACATGGACAGGTACAAGTAGGCCGAGGCGTACTCCTCGTTGATCTGATCGTTCATGGCCTTCAGCATTTTGTCTTTGATCATCGTGTATACTCCTTGAAAAAATGACTTTCAAAATGGCGTTCTGCGTATTGTAATCGAAGAGCGGTGCCAGGGCAACCTCCGGCGGACGTTTGCCCGGTCTTTGAGCCACCGCCGCCGACAACATTGGATGCCGGTTCCGGGCTTCGGGTTTCTCGCGGCTGCATCCCTCCCCGTACGACTCTCCCGTCCCACCGGCCGTTTCGGTTATACTGTCCCGGCCGGGGCCGCACCGCCGGGCGCCGGAGCGGGCACATGGCTGCCGCGTTTCCGGTTGTCGCCCTCCCGCGGCCGCGGTACAGTGGACCCGACGGCGCGCTCGCGCGCGGCGCGAGCGGCCGCAACCAGGAGGTGGCGTCATGCTGCAGACACTGCCCGACGCGGACACGCTGTACCGCGCCCTGCGCGACAAGGACACCCGGTTCGAGGGGGTCTTCGTGGTCGGCGTGCGGACCACCGGCATCTTCTGCCGGCCCACCTGCGGCGCGCGGAAGCCGAAGCGCGAGAACGTCGAGTTTTTCGCCTCCCCCCGCGAGGCGCTGCTCTCGGGCTACCGTCCCTGCAAGCTGTGCGATCCGCTGGGGCACCCGGGCCGGGTGCCGCCGTGGCTGCGGCCCGTGCTCGACGCGGTCGACGCGGACCCCGGGCTGCGGCTGCCCAACGCGGCGCTGCGGGCGCGGGGCGTCGACCCGGACCGGGCGCGCCGCTGGTTCCAAAAGCACCACGGGATGACCTTCCAGGCCTACCTGCGCGCGCGGCGGATCACGGACGCCTTCGGGCGGATCCGCCACGGCGACAAGGTCATCGACGCGGCGTTCGACTCCGGCTACGAGTCGTTGAGCGGGTTCACCGAATCGTTCAAGCGGACCACCGGCTTCGCGCCGGCGCGCAGCCCCCGGCGCGGCCTGGTCGCGGTGACGCGCGTCCGCACCCCCTTGGGGCCCATGCTGGCGGGAGCGGTGCCGGAGGGGATCTGCCTTCTCGAGTTCGTTGACCGGCGGATGATGGAGACCCAGCTGGCGCGTCTCCGCCGGCAGCTCGGGGCGGAGCTCGTGCCGGGCGCCAGCCCCCACTTCGACGCGCTCCAGCGCCAGCTGGACGAGTACTTCGCCGGCGCCCGGCGCCGGTTCGACCTGCCGCTGGTCCTGGCGGGCACGCCGTTCCAGCGGCGGGCGTGGGCGGCGCTCCTGGAGATCCCGTACGGCGCCACCCGCTCCTAC
>CALAMB010000431.1 GCA_937925645.1 uncultured Acidobacteriota bacterium | reverse complement strand
TCTCGAAGTCCATCTCCACCAGCCGGCGCACGTAGCGGCGGATCTCCATGTCGGTGACGATCACCGGCCGCTGGGCCGTGGGAGGCAGGCTGCCGAACTCCTGGCGGAACGTGTGCAGGATGTCCTGAGTGGTGTCGGGATCCAGGGCCAGGTAGTTGCCGGTGGTGGTGCGCTGGATGGAGCCGGAGACGAGGTCCTCAATTTCCGGGTCCAGCAGGTAGACCACCAGCACGTTCTTCCCCTCGGCGTACTTGAAGCTGATGTACCGCTTGAGGTTGGAGCGGACGTATTCACACAGTTGGACCGGATCTTTTTCCACGCGGCCCCACTCGCTGAGCGCCTGGAGGATGGTGCGGATGTCGCGGATGGAAATCCCTTCCTGCACCAGGCGCTGGAGGATGTCGGTGAACGTTTGCAGGCTGACCACCTTGGGGACCACTTCCTGAACGAGCGTGGGGAAGGACTTGCTGAGCAGGTCCATCAGGATCTGGGCTTCCTGGATGTCGAGGAACTCGGCGGCGTACTTCTTCATGAACCCCGACAAATAGAGCATGAGGATCTCGGCGGTGTCCCAGACGCGCAGGCCGGCGCCGGTGAGTTTCGCCGCGTGCTCGACGGAGACCCAGCACGCCGGCCGCCCCGTGGCCGGGTTCCTGATTTCCTCCGCGGGGACCTGGAAAATGCCCAGGTTGGCCCGGGCCTCGTTGACCAGCACCATGTTGGGCCGGAGCTGGCCCACGCTGACCGGCACCTCCTTGAGACGGATCTGGAAGCCGTGAGGCGGCAGGGGGGCGTCGCCGCGGATCTGGACGCCGGGATAGCGGACGCCCATCTCCATGTACATGGCCTGGCGCAACGCCGGCATGATCTCGCTGGTGAGCCGCTCCTCTTCGCCCTCCTTGCTCTTGATCGCCGCGTAGAGTTCCTTGGAGATTTCCATGGCCAGCGGGATGGTGAGCGAAAACATGGCGTCGGCCTTCTTCTGGGCGGGCAGCGCGCCCGCGGCCGCATCCTTCCCCGCCACCCCGGGCGCTTCGCCCGGCTTGGCCGGAAGCCGCTTGACGGCGGGCCGTCCGGTCATTTCCTTGGTTTTGTAAAGGCCGAAGGCCACGCCCCCGGTGACCCCCGCCAGGATGAGGAACGGGATCAGCGGCAGTCCCGGGACGATGCCCAGAGCCACCAGGATGCCGGACGAGATGGCGAACGCCTTGGGCTGGGCCATGAGCTGGCCGCCGATGTCCTGTGCCAAGTTGCTGTTTTCGTCTTCGGAGGCGACGCGGGTGGTGACCATGCCGGCGGTGACCGAAATGAGCAGGGCCGGGATCTGGGAGACCAGGCCGTCGCCGATGGTGAGCAGGGTGTAAGTCTGGGCCGCCTTGACCAGGGTCATGTCCTTCATCAGGACGCCGATGATCAGTCCGCCGATCACGTTGATGAGGGCGATGATGATGCCGGCGATGGCGTCACCCTTGACGAACTTCATCGCGCCGTCCATGGATCCGTAGAGCTGCGACTCCCGCTGGATGGCGGTGCGCCGCCGGCGGGCCTCCGCCAGGTCGAAGGCGCCGGCGCGCAGGTCGGCGTCGATGCTCATCTGCTTGCCCGGCATGGCGTCAAGGGTGAACCGCGCCGCGACCTCGGCGACGCGCTCGGAGCCCTTGGCGATGACCATGAACTGGATGAGAGTCAGGATGAGGAAGATGACCGCCCCGACCACGTAGTTGCCCGCCACCACGAACGTTCCGAACGAGTTGATGACCTCGCCGGCGTAGGCGTAGAGCAGAATCAGCCGCGTGGATGAGACGTTCAGGGCGAGCCGGAACAGGGTGGTGATGAGCAGGATCGTGGGGAACGAGGCCAGCTTGGTGGCGTCGGGGATGTACATCGACACCAGCAGCAGGGTCACGGCGATGGTGATGTTGAGGGTCAGCAGGATGTCCAGCAGGAACGTCGGCAACGGAATGATCATCATCCCGACAATGAGCACGACCACGAGTGCCAGCACGATGTCGCCGTACTTGTGCATGAGCTGCTGCACGTCGCCGCTCCTGAGGTCGGCGACCATTCCGTCGAACATGCCTTTGATGTCCAGGGCCATAAGCGCTCACCTTCCTGGGATTGAATAAGACGGAAGATACCCGCCAAGGGGTATCTTCCCTCTGTCGAAAAACCGAATTGTCAACAGACGACCGGGCATGCCGCCGGCTTACGCCTGCTTTTCCTTGGCCTTCTGGGCCACCGCGGCCAGGCCCACCAGAATCAGGCGGGCCCGGTTGGCGGCCGGGCTCTTCCGTTCCGGATCCATCTCCAGGGCCGTCTTGAAGTCGCTTGCGGCTTCCTTGACCTTGCCGAGGCGGATGAGCACCTCGCCGCGATTCACGTAAATGGAAATGTCTTTGGGGTTCAGCTTGGCCGCCTTGTTCAGGGCTTCGAGAGCGGCGTCATTGTTGCCCTTTTTGGTGTAGACGGCGCCCAGGGCCGACTGGACCAGTTTGTTGTCCGGGTCCATCACCGCCAGGCCCTCCAGGATGGTCTGGGCGGCCTCGAAGCGGCCCTGGGTGTAGTAGAGCTGGCTCACCTGGAGCAGCCCGAAGATGTCCTGGTCGGTCATGCCGGCGACATCCTTGAGGGGGACCTTGCCGTCGAACTTGCCATTCTCGAATGTGCGGTACTTCGCTTGGGCCATCGTTGCCTCCTGTGGCGTTCGGGAGCTCAGCCCTTGATGTTGCGGATGATGGACATGCTCATCTCGTGCAGATCCTTCTGCAGGTTGCTGAGCAGTTCCGTCATCTGGGTGTACTTCGACATGGCCAGCTGGATGTTCTGCAGGTCTTTCTGATAGCTGTCGCTCTTGGGATCCAGGTTGTTGATGCTGTTTTCCAGGTCTTTGTACATGTC
>CALAMB010000430.1 GCA_937925645.1 uncultured Acidobacteriota bacterium | reverse complement strand
GGATGGCGTTTTCGCCCTGCAATACCATCACCATGACCGGCCCCTCGGTCATGAATTGGACCAGATTGGGGAAGAAGGGCCGCTCCCGGTGCACGTGGTAAAAGCCTTCCGCCTGGGATCGTGTCAGGTGCATGATGCGCGCGGCCACGACGTCCAGGCCGGCCGCCAGGATCCGCGACAGGATGGCGCCGGCGGCGCGGGCCTTGAAGGCGTCGGGCTTGACGATGCAGAGCGTGCGTTCAACCATTGGGCTGTTCCTGTTTGTACTTGCGGGCGGTTTCGATGCCGAGAGCGAACGCCTTCATGTTGATGTTCTCGGTGCCGCGGGGCACCCGGTGCATCACCGCCCGCTCCAGGGCTTCGCGGGACACGGCGCCGGTCAGTTCCTGGATCACGCCCAGGCACAGGATGTTGACCACCATCTCCCGGCCGAGCTGGGTGCGGGCCAGTTCGGACATGGGCAGGCCGATCAGCCGGTAATTGCCCTTCAGGTTGTCGACGACATATTCGGAATCGACGACGATCAGACCGCCGGCCTGTACGCTGGGCGCGTACTTGTTGAATGATTCCTGGTTGAGCGCCAGCAGCAGGTCGGGGCTGGTCGCCTTGGGGTAGCTGATCGGTTCGCTGCCGATGATCACCTCGGACTTGCTGGCCCCGCCGCGGGCCTCCGGGCCGTAGGATTGCGACTGCACCGCGTACATGTTGTCGTGGATGGCCGCCGCCTCGGCCAGAATGACGCCGGCCAGGACCAGGCCTTGTCCGCCGGATCCGGAGAGTCTGATTTCAAAACGTTCGACCACGATTGCCTCCCCTGCGTTATTCCGCCAAAGCGGCGTCCTTCGCGCGTTGAATGATGGTTTGATAGGTCTGGATGTATTCGGGCCGGGTGCAGTGGTGCAGTTCGCCGACCTGGATCTTGCCCGCAAGCTGCTCGGGGGTCATGTCCTTGGCCTTGGCCGCGGACACCACCACGTCCTTCTGCCACTTGAGATTGTCCACCGCGGTGCGCAGTTTGTTTTTCCGCCCGTAGTAGGTGGGGCACTGGCTCAGGGCCTCGATCACCGAGAAGCCGGTATTCTGGATGCCTTTCTCCACGTACTTGTCCAACTGGGCCGCGCTGTAGGCCGTACCGCGGGCGACGTACGTGGCGCCGGCGGCCGTGGCCAGTTTGCAGACGTCGAAGGGCGGCTCCACCGAACCGTACGGCGCCGTGCTGGCGAACGAGCCTTCGGGCGTCGTGGGGGAATACTGCCCGCCGGTCATGCCGTAGATGTAGTTGTTGAACACGATCAGGGTCATGTCGATGTTGCGACGGCAGGCGTGGATGAAGTGGTTGCCGCCGATGGCCAGGGCGTCGCCGTCGCCGCTCACCACGATCACATGGAGATCCGGTCGGGCGATCTTGACGCCGGTGGCGAAGGCCAGCGCCCGTCCGTGGGTGGTGTGCAGCGTGTTGAAGTCCACGTAACCCACCGCGCGGGAGGAACAGCCGATGCCCGAGACGAACGCGATCTTGTTCTTGTCCAGGCCCAGCCGCTCCACGGCGCGGAGGACCGACTTGAGAATGATCCCGTGGCCGCAGCCGGGGCACCAGATGTGGGGGATGTACTGGGTGCGCAGGTAATGGGCGTAATCGACGCTTTTGGGTGACATGATGCGCTCCTCGCTTTAAACCGCGGCCATGATCTGGTCGGGCGTGATGGGCTCGCCGTCGGTCCGGTTGACCTGGACGATGGGGATGTCGCGGCCGAGGATCCGGCGGATCTCCAGCACGTACTGTCCCAGGTTCATTTCAGGCACCACGATCTTCCGCTTGCCCTCGGCGGCCTTGAGGATGTCCGCTTCGGGGATGGGGTACAGGGTGATGGGCCGGAAGAGTCCCACCTTGCGCCCGTCCTTCCGCATCAGTTCCACGGCGCGCCGGGCGGAGCGGGCGGTGGAGCCGAAGGCGATGATCAGCGTCTCGGCGTCCTCGAGCATGAACGCGTCGTTCTTGTAGATGGCCGCCGCGTTCCGGTCGATCTTGGCCATCAGCGCGTGGTGCAGGGCCTGGCGGATTTCGGCGTTGCCGGTGGGGAAGCCGGTCTCGCCATGGTCAAGGCCGGTGACGTGGCAGCGGCTGCCGGTGCCGAAGTCGGGCATCAGCGGCACGCCCTCGGCATTGCGCCGGTACGGAAAGCTCCAGTTCTCGGCCTGCGGCGGCGCCGGCCGGCGGATCAGTTCCAGCTCGGCGGGCTCCGGAATCTCGATCTTCTCGCGCATGTGGCCGTTGATCTCGTCCAGCAGGTACACCACCGGGTTGCGGAACCGCTCGGCCAGGTTGAAGGCCCGGATGATCTCCACAAAGATCTCCTGCACCGTCGTGGGGCAGGTGACGATGATGGGGTGATCGCCGTGGGTGCCCCACCGTGACTGGAGGATGTCGGCCTGGGCCGGCGAGGTGGGGGCGCCGGTGGACGGGCCGCCGCGCATGACGTTCACGATCACGCACGGCACCTCGGCCATGCAGGCGAAGCCGATGTTTTCCTGCTTGAGCGAGAAGCCGGGACCGCTGGTGGCGGTCATGGCCCTGGCGCCGGCGAGCGACGCGCCGATGACGGAGCCCATGGCAGAGATCTCATCCTCCATCTGGATGAACCGGCCGTCGTTGGCCGGCAGGAGTTCCGAAAGGAACTCGGCGATCTCCGAAGAGGGGGAGATGGGGTAGCCGCCGAAGAACGTGCAGCCGGCGGCGATGGCGCCGAGCGCGCACGCTTCATTGCCGGAAACGAAACGGACTTCTTTAATTTTCATCTTCCTGAACCTGGGGTTGAATGGGTTGTTTAATGAGCTTCTGGGCGAACTCGTTGTCCACCATGATGGCGAAGTCGGGGCAACGCAGGTCGCACAGCTGGCAGCCGGTACAGGCGTCGGGATTGACCACCACCGCCTTGCCTCGTTTCAGTCCGAGGGTGCGGGTGGGGCAGAATTCGACGCAGATGCCGCAGCCCTTGCAATTCTCGGGAATGATGACAATCACGTGCGTTTTCTTGACATTCGTTTCGGACATGAGCGGTTCCTTCCTTAACCACGCAGGATCTGTTTCATGGCCGTGCCGATTTCGGCCGGACTTTCCACCACGGTGATGCCGGCCGCGCGGAGAGCGGCCATCTTCTCGGCCGCCGTCCCCTTGCCGCCGGCGATGATGGCGCCGGCGTGGCCCATCCGCCGGCCCGGCGGGGCGGTCTGGCCGGCGATGAAGCCCACCACCGGCTTGGTGAAATGTTGCTGCATCCACGCCACCGCCTCTTCTTCGGCCGAGCCGCCGATCTCGCCGATCATGACCACGGCCTGGGTCTCCGGGTCCTGCTCGAAGAGGGCGAGCGCGTCGACGAAGGTGGTGCCCGGCACCGGGTCGCCGCCGATGCCGATGCAGGTGGACTGACCGATCTCGCACCGGGTGAGCTGGCCCACAGCTTCGTAGGTCAGCGTGCCGCTGCGGCTGATCACGCCCACCGGCCCCTCCTTGTGGATGCGGGCGGGCATGATTCCCAGCTTGCACTTGCCGGGCGAGATGACGCCGGGGCAGTTGGGTCCCACCAGCCGGACCGGCCGGCCTTTCAGGTAGGCGGCCACCCGGATCATGTCCAGCGTGGGGATGCCCTCGGTGATGCAGACCACCAGGGCGGCGCCGGCGTCCGCCGCCTCCAGGATGGCGTCGGCGGCGAAGGGCGGGGGGACGAAGATCAGTGAGGCGGTGGCGCCGGTGTCGCGGACCGCCTCGGTGACGGTGTTAAACACCGGGATGCCCTCGTGGATGATGCCGCCCTTGCCCGGCGTGACGCCGGCCACAACCTGGGTGCCGTACTGGCGGCACTGCAGGGCGTGGTAAGTGCCTTCGCGGCCGGTGAGGCCCTGCACCACGACCCGGGTGTTCTGATCGATCAGGATAGCCACGGTTGCCTCCTTAGTCCTTACGCTCGGGCCTTGGCGACGACCTTCTCGGCGGCGTCTTTCATGCCGTCGGCCAGGGCGATGTCCAATCCGGATGCCTGCAGGAGGCGCCGGCCCTCGTCCACGTTGGTGCCTTCCAGCCGAACCACGATGGGAACCCTGACGCCGACGGCCTTGGCGGCGTTGATGATGCCCCGGGCGATGACGTCGCAGCGGACGATTCCGCCGAAGATGTTCACCAGGATCGCCTGCACGTGCGGGTCCGAAAGGATGATGCGGAACGCATTGGTGACGGACTCTTCGCTGGCGCCGCCGCCCACATCAAGGAAATTGGCGGGGTTGCCGCCGGCCAGCTTGATGATGTCCATGGTGGCCATGGCCAGGCCCGCCCCGTTGACCATGCAGCCGATGTTCCCGTCCAGCTTGATGTAGTTCAGCCCGAATCGGGAGGCCTCGATCTCGAGGGGCTCCTCCTCGGAGTAGTCTCGCAGGAGCTTGAACTCGGGGTGCCGGTACAGCGCGTTATCGTCGAAATTGACCTTGGCGTCCAGGGCGATCAGGTTTCCCTCGGCGGTTTCGAGGAAGGGATTGATCTCCACCATGGAGGCGTCGGTGGCGACGAATGCGTTGTACAAGGCGGTGAAAATTTTGACCGCCTGGCCCAGCTGCGCCGGCGGCAGGCCAAGGCCGAACGCCAGCTTGCGGGCTTGGAAGGGAGACAGGCCGATGCGCGGGTCGATGTGTTCCTTGAGGATGGCCGCGGGATTGCGCGCCGCGACTTCCTCGATTTCCACGCCGCCCTCGGCGCTGGCCATGAACACGGCCTGCTGGCGGCTGCGGTCCACCACGATGCCGAGGTAGTACTCCTTCTTGATGTTGAGCCCTTCCTCGATGAGGAGCTTCTGCACCTGCTTGCCTTCCGGTCCGGTCTGGTGGGTGAACAGACGCGAGCCAAGCAGTCTGGTCGCGATCTCCTGCGCTTCGCGGGGCGAGCGGGCCAGCTTGACGCCGCCGGCCTTGCCGCGGCCGCCGGCGTGGATCTGCGCCTTGACCACCACCGTTCCGCCCAGCTCGTGGGCGATGTCGTACACCTCCGCCGCCTGGGTGGTCACCCGGCTTCGGGGGACCGGGACGCCAAATCCCTTGAGGATTTCCTTGGCCTGGTATTCGTGGATTTTCATCGTCCCACCTGGTTTTCAGTAATGGTTGAAAATTTGAATCCGCATCATAAACTCGGCGGAACGGAAAGTCAAGGTTGGGGTGGAACGTCGGGTGCGACTCCATGAAAAACTTGGCGGGCGGGACGCGGTCACGCTACAATCAATGCCATGGCCGATCGGTTGAAATCACTGCGGCGATGCGGCGAGCGGCTCCGCCGGATTTCGCGGACGCAGCTCTGGGGCCTGTGGCTGCTGGCCGCGGCGCTACTGGCCTGGATCGTGCTCCGGGACTGACGGGGAGGACCATGGATTCGGAACAGGCTTACCCGCTCATCGGCATCGCCGGCCCCACCGCCAGCGGCAAGAGCGCCTTGGCCGTGTGCATCGCCCGGCGGCTGGACGGCGAAATCGTCAACTTCGACTCGATGCAGGTGTACCGCGGGCTGGATATCGGCACCGCCAAGGTGGAGCCGGAGATCCGGGCCGAGATCCCCCATCATCTGCTCGATGTGGTGGACGTGTCCCAGCGGTTTTCCGCGGGCCAGTACCAGGGTCTGGCCCGGCAGGCGCTCGAGGGGATCCGCTCCCGACGGCGCTGGCCGATCCTGGCCGGCGGGACCGGCTTCTATCTGCGCACCGTGCTGTACGGAATCTTTGAGGGGCCGGGCCGCGACGAGGCCCTGCGGGACCGCCTGACGCGCATCCGGGATCGGCGGGGCCCGGAGGTGCTGCACCGCATTCTGGGCCGGCGGGATCCGAAGGCGGCCCGCCGGATCGCCCCGCGCGACTTCCAGCGCGTCTGCCGGGCGCTGGAGGTGACGCACGCCACGGGGCGGCCGTTCACCGAGCACTTCGGCACGTCCGAACACCCGCTGGCGGGGTTCGCGCCACGGCTGTATTGTCTGAATCCGCCACGGGCGGAACTGCACGACCGGATCGCCCGCCGGGTGGCGGACATGCTGGCCGGCGGGCTGGTGGATGAAGTGCGGGAACTGCTGGCGCGCGGCGTCGCGCCCGACGCCAAAGGGCTGGAAGCCATCGGCTACCGGCAGGTGATGGAGCATCTGGCGGGCCGCCTGACCTGGCTGGAAATGGCCCGCCGCATCGAGGCGGATACCCGCCGGTATGCCAAACGGCAGATGACCTGGTTCCGCAAGGAGCGCGACCTGATCCCCGTGGAAGGAGCGGGCGACGACCCCGTCGTCCAGACCCGGGTGATCGCCGACATCGCGTCGGCGTTCAGCGCGCATCCGCTCTGGGAAACTGTGCGCGCCCGGATGGATCAATAGATTGTGGCGCCGGCGACATCGCCGTCCTCGCGACTGCGCCGATTCATTAACGGTGAGGAGCATGGAATCATGAAACGAGTGATAGGCATGATGGTCCTGTTCTGCTGGGCCGGTTGCACCGGCTTGACGGCCAAGGTCGCGGTCAGCGAGATCACGATGCGGACGGTGCCTCAGGAATTGAGCGTCCGCCCGTCGGAATCCATCGTCATCCAGATCAAGGTTTACGGACAGGTCACGGACCGGGCCGGCCAGCCGCAAAAGGTGCGGATCCGGAGATCGGGCGCGAGCTGCGGCGTATCGCCGGCCGACGGCGCGTGGCTGTCCAAGCCCTTCCGGTTCCAGGGCGAGGATGATGAACCGTTTTACGCGCCCGAAAACGCCAGTCTGGTGGACCTGATCTTCGATCGGGTGACCGACGCCACCGTCATCCAGGACTGCGTGCTGTTCACCGCCGGCAGCCGGACCGGCGACGTGACGGTCACCGCCACGCTGGAAGGCAGGCGGGCCAGTCTGACCATCCGGGTCGCCGCGGACGCCCCGACCCGACGAACCGCCGAGACCGCCAGCTTCGCCGCCGAGCGAGCGCCGTCCGACCCGTACCGGCCGCTGGTGGAACATTACGCGCCGTTCATCGCCCAGGAAACCTGGTTCCATCCCAAGGCCGACTACCTGGCCCGCTTTGATTTTGACAAGAATTGGAACGGCGACGACAACTGGGCCCACGCGGACGCCGGTTCATCCCAGGCGTATGTCTATTACGCCGTCATGGAGACGGAAACCCACTGGTTTTTGATCTACAACCTGTTCCACCCGCGCGATTACTCGGACAAATGCGTGGTCGGAACCTGCCACGAAAACGACAACGAGGGGCTGATCCTGACGGTCGCCAAGGACGGCAACCGGTGGGGCCGCCTCCAGGCGATGGAAACACTGGCGCACAACAACGTCTATTCCTACCGCGTCGACCGGCGGGTGGGCCCCGGCGCCCATAACATCGACGGCGACGTGCAGCTGTCCGCGGACAAGCGTCCGGCGGTGTTTGTGGAATCCGGCGGGCATGGCATCTATGGGGTGGGCGACCCGCGGGCCCGTTTTGACCCTGGTTCAGCCAGGTTCAGCGCCGGCACCGGCGTCACCTACACGTACAAGGGCCGGGCCGAACGGCCGAAGCACGCCAACGACCGCCAGGTGGGCTACGAGCTGCTCGCCATCCGCGATCAGTGGTGGGCGCGCACCGTCCAGTCCGGTCGGATGTTCGCCGACTACTATACGTACCAGCCGTACGACGGGCGGCCGGGCATCGCCGGACGACAAATCCCCAAGGCGTTTTTGGGGCGGGAGATGGGCGCCAACATGGCCAAGCCGTTCTGGGGCTGGCATGACGAACTGACCCGCAAGAAGAAGATTCTGGCCGTCGGCCAGTGGGCCCTTGATCCGGCGTACAGCGTCTCGCGGACGCTGGATATGCCCCCGCCGTTCGCGGTGGATTACATTCACAATCCGTACTTGGGATTCGATCGGGTGGGGCAGGCGCCCGGCCGGGATGGCACCGCGTCCGGCGGTGGCGCCGGCGAGGAATTAGTGATCACCGCCCGTCCGGCTGGACGTGCGTCGGGGAATCGGGAACAATTCGATGTCAAACTGGATGCCGACGAGCTGGTGACCGTCCGGATCCAGGACGACACGGTGCGCTGCATCGCCGAAAAGGGCCGTCCGCCCTCGGACCAGGGCACGTCCTGCACGGCGCCCCTGCCACAGGAATCCGTCCCGGCTTTCCGCATGGAAAAACTGGCCGGCCGCGGCACGATCCTGATGCAGGAGCCGCCTTCGGCTGACAATTTCTACACGGCGACGCTGCGCATCGAGGATTCGAAGAAGGGCAGCGACCGGTACCATGTTCGATTGAGCTGGGAGGCCGGGACTGCGGCGCCAGGCGCCGGTAGCGGCGAACCGGGACCGGGGACGCGGACCACCGAATTGCCGGGTCTGCCGCTGCCGGCGACTGCGTCAGGATCTGGCGGCACGGCTGGCGGCGCGGAAGGCTACTTCGATTTTCAGGGCCGGGTGGACGGGACCATCGACCTGTGGCTGCGCGGCAATCGGGTGAACGTCCAGGTGGTTTCGGGCGATTTTCTCAAGCAGCCCCGGTGCGTCTACAGCCAGACGCTGCCCGCCCAACCGGCGAAGTTCGACCTCAAGCAATGGGAGGGACGGGGCGACGTCCGGCTGCTCGAGGCGCCCAGCGAGGCCAACGGCTGGACCGCTCGCATCCGCCTGTCCGACCCGAAGTCCGGCGACGACCTGTACCGCTTCACCCTGAGCTGGCAGGTTGGCCGGTAGGATTCACTCACCCTATCGCGCGGATGGTCCGGCCGGCGATGTTTTTCGCCGGGCGCCGGCAGGCTGGCGCCGGCTTCGCCCGAAGTGGATGTTCGTTGCAATGATGTTCAGATTGTGTTAAAAACACGTTTGCATTTGGTTCACTGACAAGCACCCACAGGCCGATCCACAACGGTGCCCGCGTACGGGGCAAGGGGCGTAATATGTTTAAAAAAATGGTGCCGCGCGACGAGATGTTCTACGACATGTTCGACCAGATCACGGCCAACATCGTCGAGGGCGTCACCTTGCTGCACAAGATGACCGATGGGAGCAACGATCTTCAGGCCCTGGCGCAACAGTTGAAGACCGTCGAGCACCAGACCGACGAAATCATCCACAAGACGCTGGCCCGTCTCCACAAGACGTTTGTCACGCCGCTTGACCGGGAGCAGATTCACCAGTTGCTGGTCCGCCTGGACGACATCCTGGACCTGGCGTACCTGTCCGGTTCCACCATCGAGATGTACCGGCCCAAGTCCATCCCCTCCGAGATGCAAAGCCTGGTCAACGTCCTGCTGGAGAGCGCCCAGATCATCCAGGAGATGGTCGCCAAGATCCGCACGCTGCGCGGGGATTACGACCGGATCATGGCGCTGGTGGTGGAGATCAACCGGCTGGAAAGCGAAGCCGACTACATCCGCCGGACCACGCTGGCCCGCCTGTTCCGCGAGGAGCGGGATGTCGTGGAACTCATCAAGTGGAAGGATATCCTGGCGTACGTCGAGAAAGCCACCGATCGCTGCGAGGACGTGGGCAACATCGTCGAAGGGATTGTGCTCGAGAACACCTAGCCCGGATAAGGTTCGTCCATGACCCTGCTGATCATCGCCATCGTCCTGGCCCTCCTGTTCGATTTTCTAAACGGGATGAACGACGCGGCCAATTCGGTGGCCACCATCGTCTCCACGCGGGTGCTGTCGCCGCGCCTGGCTGTCGTCTGGGCGACCTTTTTCAATTTCGCGGCGGTGTTCGTGTTCGGTGTCCACGTAGCGGATACCATGGGCCGAGGAATTGTCGACCCAACGATCATCGACGTGCACATGATCCTGACCACTTTGATCAGCGCCATCATCTGGACCCACTTTTGCACTCGAATGGGTTTCCCCATCAGCGTCTCGCATGCTTTGGTGGGAGGGCTGGTGGGGTCGGGCGTGGCCAAGGCAGGATTCGATGTGGTCATTGTGAGCGGGGTGGCGAAAATCGTCCTGTTCATCGTCCTGTCGCCGTTGCTGGGCCTGTTCTTGGGCTATGGGTTCATGTTGGCGGTCTACTGGATTTTTCGGCGCAGCACGCCGCGCAACATGGATCGCTGGTTCCGCAAGCTGCAACTCGTCTCGGCCGCCTTTTACAGCATGGGGCACGGCGCGAATGACGCCCAGAAGACCATGGGGATCATCGCGGTTCTCCTGTTCAGCACCGGACAACTCGGGGACACGTTCTATGTGCCGTTCTGGGTCGTCATCAGTTGCTATACCGCCATTTCATTGGGTACGCTCCTGGGCGGCTGGCAGGTCATCCGGACGCTGGGCATGCGCATGACCAAGCTGAAACCGGTTCATGGCTTCTGCGCCAACGCCTCCGCGGCGGCGACCATCATTTTTTCCTCGCTGCTGGGCATTCCGGTATCGACCACCCATACCATCACCGGCGCCATCATCGGCGTGGGGGCCACCACCAAGTTTTCGGCCATCCGCTGGGGCATCGCCTACAAGATCATCTGGGCCTGGGTGCTCACCATTCCCTCGACCGCCCTGTTCGCCGGATTGCTCTGGTACCTGTACACCCTGATCCGCTGATCCAAACGCTCCCTGCGCCATCGGATCCAAACACCGTCCCGTATTCGGGGCGGCCGGCCGGTGCGCCGATCCTCGGCCGGCGGGGTGCGTGGAGCGCTGCCAAACCGGTTTTGACTCTCCATGCTGCGGATGGTAGAGTAGGCAAATCGATGTATATCCAAGGAGTGAGGCCATGATCAAGGTGAGTGAGTACTTCGACGGTCGGGTCAAGAGTTTGGGCCAGGAGCTGGCGGGCCAGCGGTTCACGGTGGGGATTATCGAGCCCGGCGAGTACACGTTCGGGACCCAGACGCTGGAGATCATGGAAATCATCTACGGCGAGATGGACGTCGTCCATCCGGACGGCCGCCACGCTTCCTACCGCAAGGGCCAGTCCTTCCAGGTTCCCCGGGACACGAAATTCACGGTGATTGCCAAGCAGCCGGTGACCTACCTCTGTTTGTACCAGTAAACCGGCCGGCGGCACCGGGAAACCGGCGCCCGGACGGGGCGTTGCTCGGGAAATTCACCCATTTCTAACCGACGGTTGATCGAGGATTCATGGTGTCCGGCTACTCTGGGCGCGAAGACAGCAGGAGCAGCCGGCCATGGAGATCGCAGTCATTTCAGATCTGCACCTGGGACGGGGGGACCGGATCGACCCGTTCCAGGGACGCGACGCCGAACTGATCCGATTCCTCAATCATCTTGAACGCAGCTTCGAGCGCGTCATTTTGTTGGGCGACATCTTCGAAACACTCACCGGGACGGGGTGGGGCAATCCCCGCGAGGAGTTTATGGCCTGCCGGTCGGCCCACCCCGAAGTAGCTCGCCGGTTTTTGGAGTGTTCCGCATACACCTACGTGCACGGCAACCATGACTGGGTGGCCGGACCGCTCATTGGTGCTCCCTCCGAGCTGGAGCTGCAAACGGACGGCATGCGCCTGCTGTTCCTTCATGGCCATCCGTACGACTGGATCTTCCGCCGGGCGCGGCGCACGTCCGAATTTCTGGTATGTCTCGGAGGCCATATCCAGCGGCTGGGCCTGCAACGCCTCCACCGTCTGTTCGCCGCGGCGGACCGCGCTTTTCGGGGCGCTTCCGCTGTCCCCGATCGCTGTCGCTTTCAGCGCTGGGCGCTCGCGGTGGCCGCCGCCCGCGGTTGCGATGCGGTGATCACCGGCCATACGCACATCGGCCGCGTTGACTGGCGGCAGCGTCTGTACGCGAACAGCGGCGCCTGCGCCAATGGCCCGCTGGAATACCTGGCGCTGGACACCCGGGCCGGCGTTTGCCGGCTGCAGGCGCATGAAGCGTCCGTGCCCTCCATCCGCCTCAAATTCAATTGCAAACCGTATCCCCGGCCCTTACAATAAATTCAGCTATCGTCTGTGACTGAAGGTATTATGGGGGCTGTCCACCGGTTCGAAGCAGCTGTTGGCCGGACGTGTGGGACGCTGCTGCTATTGTGCCTGGCCGGCTGGGTTTCCGGCCAGCAGTTGTCCATGCGCCACGTGTCTGTCAAGGAGGGGCTGGCCCAGTCGCAGGTGCGGGCCGTCACCCAGGACGCGCTGGGTTACCTGTGGGTGGGAACGAACGGGGGGGTGTCCCGGTACGACGGGCGGCGGTTTCTGACGCTCACGAAAGAAGACGGCCTGGCCGACGATTTCGTCTGGTCCCTGGCGCCGATCGCCGACGGCGGCGTCTGGGTGGGCACCGACACGGGCGGCGTGGCGCACTGGGATGGCGAGCGGCTCCAGCATCCGCTGGCCGGGCGGGGCCTGCCCGCCAGCCGGATCCGCGGCCTGGCGGCGGCGCCGAACGGCGATCTGTGGATCGGCTACCGGGAGGGGCTGTTCCAATCCGGCCGCTCGGGCTGCGCGCTGTTCGCGCCCCTGGCGGTGGACAGCCTGCTCACCGCTCCCCGGAGTGGCGCGGTGGCGGTCCTGAGCGCCGGCAGTCTGTGGCGGGTCGACGGCGACGGGGTGGCAGAGATCGCCGTGCGCCCGGCGGGACAGACCGGGCGAGTGGCCGCCGCCGTCTTCGGACATGACGACACCCTGTGGACCATCGACGAGGACGGCCGGCTGTGGCGGCGCCCGTCCGACGGCCCCGCGGAGGCCGTCCCGTTCGCCGGGAATCTGCCGCGGCCCCGGGCGGTGCGGGTGACCCGGTTGGGCGAGATCTGGGTGGGGACCAGCCAGGGTCTGTTCAGCATCGGTGAAGGAGAGGTTATCCATCAGCCCCTGCGCGCCGGGGCGACCGACGACGTCCGGATCCTCTTCGAGGATCGCGAGGGCAACCTGTGGGTGGGGACGAACGGGGACGGGCTGTACCAGGCCGTCCGGGGCGCCTTTCGAGTGCTCACCGTGGAGTCCGGCCTGCCGACGCCGCTGGTCCTGAATTTCGCGGAGACATCGGACGGCTGCGTCTGGATGGCCACGCTGGGCGCCGGGATCGCGTCCTGGTGCGACGGTCACTGGGGCCCGCGACTGACGGCCGCGGACGGTCTGCCGAGCGATCGGGCGATCTGCCTGGCGGCAGACGGGAGCAACCTGTGGGTGGGGACGAGCGAAGGGCTGGCGCACGTTGATCGGAGCCGCCGGAAAATCCGGGTCTGGCATGCCGGTGAGGGCATCCCCCACGACTCGGTGTTTTCCCTCCTGAAGGCCCGGGACGGGGCGGTCTGGGTGGCCACCGAGGGCGGCGTGAGCCGGTTCCGCGACAACGACTGGACCACGTGGCGGTCCGGCGCCGATATCCCCGGCCGGCACGTCATGAGTCTGGCCGAGGACGGCACGGGGGCCATCTGGATGGCCGCGTACGGCGGCGGCGTCGTCCGGTTCGACGGCGTCGCGTTCCAGACATGGACGACGCGTCAGGGACTGCCGGACGACCGGGTGTGGTGCATCCGGGTGGATGAGCAGGACCGGGTCTGGGCGGGGACGGACACGGGGATCTGGGTCCATCCCCTCGACGGCCCGGGCGATTTCACCGTGACGACACGCGGCGGCCTGCCCAGCAAGAGCGTCTGGTTCCTCGTCGAGGACAACCATCATCGCGTCTGGGCGGGCACCACGCGCGGCGTCGCCCTGGTCAGCCCGGACGGGCGGGTGGACCGGGTGTACACGGACGCCAGCGGGATGTCCCACATCGAAGCGGCCCAGAACGCCGCTTTCCGCGACAGCCACGGCCGGCTCTGGCTGGGCATGATCAGCGGGGTGACGGTGGCGGAGCCGGGCGTGTTGCGCGCCAACATGCAGCCGCCCTCGCTGGTGCTGGAAAAGGTGCTGGTCAACGGTCAACCGCTCCGTGGCTTTCGGCTGATGCACGCGGCTTCGGGCCGGCCCGTCCCGAGTTTCGACCTCGAGCCGGACGATAACGACCTGCACTTCGAATTCACGGCGCTGAGTTTCACCTGGCCCGAGCGGGTGCGGTTCCGCTGGCAGTTGGTCAATCTCGACCGGGACTGGACCGCTTCCAGCCCGGACAGCCAGGCCGTGTACCGGCGGGTTCCGCCGGGCGATTACACGTTCATGCTTCAGGCGGAGAACAGCGACGGCGTGTGGGCGCCCGAGCCCCTGCAACTGGCGCTGCGGATCCACCCGCCCTGGTACAGCACCCTCTGGTTCCGCCTGCTGGTTCTGGCCGGCGTGGCCATCCTCTCGACGTCGGTGGTCGGATTCCGGGCATTGTCGGAACGGCGGCGCCGGCAGGTGCTGGAGCGGATCGTGGCGGAACGGACGGCGGATCTGGCGGAAGCCAACCGCGTGATTTCCGACCAGAACGTGAAGCTCGAGGCGATGGTTCGAACCGACCCGCTGACGGGGCTGGCCAACCGGCGGGCGGTGGCGGAGCAGCTGCCCGAAGAGATCGCCCACATCCAGCGCGTGGTCCGGCAGGGCCCGACGACCATCGAGGAGCGCAACCTGGCGATCATCATGCTGGACATCGACCACTTCAAGCGGGTGAACGATTCCTACGGGCACGAGACCGGCGACAGCCTGCTGGAGCGGATCGCCGCCGCCCTCCGGTCCGCGGTGCGCGGCGTCGACCTGGTGGTCCGGTGGGGCGGGGAGGAGATCCTGGTCATCGCCCGGGATGTCAAAAGCCGTGGGTTGAGGGGGTTGGTGACGAAGCTGATGCAGACCGTGGCCCATGTCACCGTACAGGGCCGGCATGGCGAATCCGTCCGGGTGACGGCCTCGCTCGGATTCTGCCTCTATCCGCTGGGCCGGGCGGACGGGGTGACCCGTGAGGAGTGGGGCAAGATCGTCGACTTGGTGGACGCGTTGCTCTATGTCGCCAAGAATACCGGCCGGGCGCGCGCGTGCGGCTTGATCCGGACCGAAGAGCCGCTTTCGGAATTGAGTGAACACGACATCCTGCGCGCACTGCTGCGCGATCCGCGGCAGGCGCCGCAAGGTCTGGAGTTCGTGGAGGTCGATCTCCCGGACCCGGCCGCTGACACCGGATCGGCGGCTGAATCCGACGCGCCCGGCGGTCGGGGGAAAAACGGTCCGGCGTGATTCAGGGCGAGGCGTTGGGGAAGAACAGTGACACGCCGAATTCCGAGCGTCCGAAATTGCCGATGAGCGTCTGGGTGGCGGGGGCCGTCAGCCACCGGACGAACCGTTCCGCCAACTCATGGTTCACGCCGGGATGGCGAACCGGATTGACCGGGATGACGCTGTACTGGTTGAACAGCACCGGATCCCCCTCGAACAACACCGCCAAATCGAGCTTGCCCTGCATTTTGAGGTAGGTGGCCCGGTCGGTGAGCACGTACGCCCGCATGCTGTCCGCCATGAGCAGGACGGGGCCCATCCCCTGGCCGGCTTCGACGTACCACCGGCCGGCGGGCACGACTCCGGCCTGCCGCCAGAGGCGCTTTTCCATCTGGTGAGTGCCGGACTCGTCGCCCCGCGAGACGAACCGGGCCAGGCCGTCGCCCATCTTGCGGAAGGCGTCCGCCGCGGTGGCGGAGCCCCTGATCCGGGCCGGATCTTCCGCGGCGCCGGCGATGATGAAATCGTTGTACATGACAGGCCGGCGGTACCGCCCGAATCCACCCCGGATGAAGGCCTCCTCCAGTTCGGGATCATGCACGAGCAGGACGTCGACATCGCCGTTCTCACCGTGCTTGATGGCCTTGCCGGTGCCCACGGCGATCACATGGACCCGGGCGCCGGTTTCCTTCTCGAAGGCGGGCAGAATGTAATCCAGCAGCCCGGAATTGTCCGTGCTGGTTGTGGTGGCCAGGCGGAGAATGGGTGTTTCGGGCGAGCCCGCTCTGATCGGAACGCTCGCCAATAAAACGAATCCGATCAGGTATAGCCACGGTCGATTCATGTCTGCTCCTCGGTGCGGCGATCCGCCTACGGAGTCAAGATGCGGGGGGCCGGCGGCGGTTCACTCCCCGCTCACTATAGCGCATCCGGTGCATTGGATCCAATCAAGGTTTGGTTTGAATTTTGTTCACTTTAGTGACGGGGGTCACACCGATTCGTAGCCGCGGAATTATAATCGATTCATACAACAGATACCCTCCCCAAAACCGATCAGATCGTAACTCGCAAGAGTTACGATTTTTTTATTCGCCGCGACCCGGCTTGCATCTCCAGGATAATTCAATATGATTGATGGTGGCGAAGGCAGGCGCCCGGGGCGGCCCGGCGGATTCCAGGTTGAAAGGACGGGCGGACCGATGCATGGTTCAGAACATGGCGGAACTTCCGCGGGCGCGGCGCCCGGCGGGCTGCGGCGGGCCACCCGACGCGAGCTGATCGCGGCGTACGACGTGCTGCTCCTCGACGCGTACGGAGTGCTCCTCGACGCCGACGGCCCCCTGCCGGGCGCGGCCGAGCTGCTGGCGGACTTGCGGGCGGCGGGCCGCGAGTTTTACATCCTGACCAACGACGCATCGCGGACGGTGTCCGAGACGGAGGCGGTCTACCGCGTCCGGGGACTGGACATCCCCGCGGCGCACATCGTCACCTCCGGCTCGCTCCTGCCCGGCTATTTTGCCCGGCACGGCCTGGCGGGACGCCGCTGCGCCGTTCTCGGTCCCGAGGGTTCCCGCCGGAATGTCGCGGCGGCCGGCGGCGTGCCGGTGGCGGTCGCCGCGGACGCCGACGCCGACGTGCTGGTCGTATGCGACGAGACCGGCTATCCCTTCCTGGAGACGGTGGACGCGGCGCTGAGCCTCGTGTGGCGGGCGCTGGACCGCGGCCGCGAGATCCACCTGCTGCTCCCCAATCCGGACCTGATCTTCCCCAAGGGCGGCGGACGCTACGGCCTGACGGCCGGCAGCATCGCCCTGTGCCTGGAGGCGGCGCTCCGGCTCCGGCACGACGCGACCGCGGCGCCGGCCTTCCGGCGGCTGGGCAAGCCCCACCCGGAGATGTTCGCCGAAGCCGCCCGGCGGGCCGGCGGCGGACGGATGGTCATGATCGGCGACCAGCTCGAGACCGACATCCGCGGGGCGATCGATTTCGGGATCGACGCGGCGCTGGTGGGCTCGGGCGTCACCCGAACATGCGATCCGCGCGCCTGGCCCGTCCGGCCCACCTGCTGGCTGCCGTCGCTGGCCGATGCGGACGGCGCCGGGCCGGGCGATTTGCTTTGAAAGTGGCCGATGAATCCTATATAGTGCGGGATTTAATCCGATCGCCTGAGGTGCGGCTATGAAGATCGCGGTGTTCGGAACCGGCTACGTGGGGCTGGTCACCGGAACGTGCTTTGCGGACACGGGCCACGACGTCATCTGCGTGGACATCGACGCCGAGAAGATCCGCAAGCTCAACGACGGGATCAGTCCCATTTACGAGCCCGGCCTGGACGAGCTCATCCGGAAGAACACCGAGAGCGGCCGCCTGCGCTTCGTCACCGACGCCGTCGCCGCCATCCACGAATCGCTGTTCCTGTTCATCGCCGTGGGCACGCCGCCCGGCGAGGACGGCTCGGCCGACCTGACCCACGTCCTGGCGGTGGCCCGGACCATCGGCGCGCACATCGACGGCTACCGGGTGGTGGTGGTCAAGAGCACCGTCCCCGTGGGCACCTGCGACCGGGTCCGCGAGACGATCCGCGCGGTCACGAGCCATGATTTCGACGTCGTCTCCAATCCCGAGTTCCTCAAGGAGGGCACGGCGGTGGAGGATTGCCTGATGCCCGAGCGGATCATCGTGGGCACCGACAACATCCGCACCGCCGAGATCATGAAAGCCCTCTACGCGCCGTTCGTGCGGACCGGCAACCCCATCTACGTGCTGGACATCCGGTCTTCCGAGACCACCAAGTACGCCGCCAATGCCATGCTGGCCACCCGGATCAGCTTCATGAACGAGTTCGCCGGGTTCTGCGAGCGGATGGGCGCCGACATCGACGCGGTCCGGACCGGCATCGGCTCCGATTCCCGCATCGGCAAGCGGTTCCTGTTCGCCGGCGTGGGCTACGGCGGCTCCTGCTTTCCCAAGGACGTCCAGGCGGTGATCCGAATGGCCCACAAGGCCGGATTCGCCATGCCGGTGCTCGAGGCGGTGGAAGCCGTCAATTATCGGCAGAAGGCCCTGATGGCTGAGCGGGTGATCGCGCATTTCGGCGGCAGCCTGACGGGCCGCAAGATCGCGGTGTGGGGCCTGTCCTTCAAGCCGAAGACCGACGACATGCGCGAGGCCCCGTCCATCACCATCATCCGGAGCCTGCTGGAACAGGGCGCGGCGGTCAGCGCCCACGACCCCATCGCCATGGACGTCGCCCGGGGCGTGTTCGGCGACGCCATCGAATTCTGCGCCAACAACTACGACGCGCTGCATGGGGCCGACGCCCTGGTGGTGGTCACCGAGTGGAACGACTACCGATTCCCCGATTTTCAGCGGATGAAGGAACTGATGCGCGCCCCGATCATCTTCGACGGCCGGAACGTCTACAATCCCCGCGAGGTGGTCCAGTTGGGGTTCAGCTACTACGGCATCGGCCGCCTGGTCCCGTCGGACCATCCGGCCGAAGCCTGACGGCGGGCGCCGCGTGCAATCACGGTCTGATCCCGAAATCAGCGTGATCATTCCGAACTGGAACGGCGCGGCGTTCCTCCGCGAGGTGCTGGCGTGCCTTGGGGCGGGGAATTCGGCCGCCCGCCTGGAGATCCTCGTGGTGGACAACGGATCCTCGGACGGCTCGGCGGATCTCGTCCGCTCGCTCAGTCCGCGCGCCCGGGTCATCGAAAACACGGTCAACGCCGGATTCGCCCGCGCGGTGAACCAGGGGCTCCACACCGCGGCGGGACGCTACGTCGCCGTGATCAACAACGACACCGCCTGGTCCGACGACTGGCTTGACGGCTGCCGGCGGTTCCTCGACGCCGAACCGGCGTATGACTTCGCCGCTCCGCTGGTGCTGCGCTACGGCGAGCGGGGGATCGTCGACAGCGCCGGCGACGGCGTCAACCTGCGCCTCATGCCCTTTAAGCGCGGCTGCGGTCAGCCGGCGGACAAGCCCCGCCGTGCCGGTCGTCAGCCCATCACGGCCGCATCCTGTTCCGCGGTGTTGTTTCGGCGTGAATTTTTCGAACAATATGGGGCGTTTGACGAAGATTTCTTCATGTACTACGAGGATGTGGATCTGTTCTTTCGGGCCTTTCTCGGCGGCGGTCGGGGGTGCCTGCTGCCGGAGTGGACGGTTTTCCACCACGAGGGGGGAAGCGTCGGTCGATATAATGCGGAAATCTTGAAAAATAGTGATTATCGAAGTAAACACTTCATGTTGGTTCGGAATCGGGTGTTCTTTCTGGTCAAGAACTGTCCAGGGAGTTATTTCTGGCTGGCAGGACCGTTGCTGGCGTTGGAGCTGGCCCGGAGTCTGGCCTATCATCTCGGGCGCGGGCGCCTGATCCTGTTCCTGAGGGCTCACCGTGAGGCGCTCCGCGGGCTGCGGACCATGTGGCGCAAGCGGCGGATCGTCCAGAAAAACCGGGTGATCCCATTCCGCCAAGTGGTGGCGGCGTTGCGCGGCTGAACCCGGCGGCGGCCCGCCCCCCCCCCCCTCGAATGCCGGCCGCTCAAATCCGGCTGCAATCCCGATGCGTGTTCAAGAGGTCCTTGAGGATGGTGGCGGCGGTCTCCTTCAGGCCCGAGGATCCGCCGATAATGGTCAGTCGCCCCATGGTGTCGGTGAACAGGGTGATGGCTTTTGTCGTCCCCTCGACGCGGAAGAACGGGTGCTCCGGGGTGATGATGGACGGCTTGACCCGGAGGCGCAGGCGGTCTTTTTCGAAGCCCGCCTTACCCAGCAGCTTCAGCGTGTTGCCCGCCTGGATCACCGGTTCGATGTCGGTGTAGGTGAGCGACTGGATGCCCTGGACCTGCACGTCGGGCAGTTCAACGTACGGGTCGATGAACGCCTTGGCCAGGATGAGAGTCTTGAAGGCGGTGTCCCAGCCGTTGATGTCCAGCGACGGGTCCGGTTCGCAGATCTTGAGCTCCTGGGCGATCTCCAGCTCGGTGGCCAGGTCCGACTGGTTCTTGATCATCTCGGTGAGCAGGAAATTGGTGGTGCCGTTCAGGATGGCCTCGAACCCGTACAATTCGGTGCCGGCCAGGGCGGTGGTGATGGTGTCCGTGGTGGGCAGCGCGGCGCCGGTCGTCCCGCTGAACTTGAGCGCGACATGCTGCTTCCGGGCGGCCGTGTAGAGCGTCTGGTAGCCGTAGACCAGCGGGGATTTGTTGACGGTCACCACGGGGACCTTGGCGTTGAGGAACGCGAGGATGTACGATTGCGCCGGCTCGCCCGTCTCCCGGGTGGGCGGCAGCGCCTCCACCGCCACGTTGACGCCCATCTCAAGGAACGAGTCGACCACGTAGCCCACTTCCGACTGGTCCAGGGGACGGCCCCGCTTGTCCGAGGCGATCTTCTCCAGCTTGTAGGCGAGGAGCTCGCCGGGGTCGAATCCGTCCGGGTTGTGCATGTACTCGGTGCTGTCGCAGATGGCGACGATTTGCAGGTCCTGCTGGTACCGGCTCTTGATCCAGTCACGCTTGTCGGGGAACAGCTCCAGGAAGGCGCGGATGACCTTGCCGAACCCGATGATCCCGATCCGGACGCTCTTCATGTGGCTCTCCTGCGGATGATGCGTCCAATGTATCCCGTTCGGCCGGCGAATTCAACACCCATCGCGCGCCGCCGGCCCGCGCCGGGGGGCCGGACCCGTGGCGGAGTTGCAAATTGGCGCGAACCTTGTATAATGCGGCTGTCATTCAGGGGGTAATCGTATGGCACGACATGCTGTGATCATGGCGGGGGGTTCTGGCACCCGCTTCTGGCCGTGGAGCCGCCGCCAATTGCCCAAGCAGTTCCTGAAGCTGTCTGGCGACCGGTCGCTCTTCGAGCTGACGCTGGAGCGCATCCGGCCGCTGGTGGCGCCGGAGCGCACGCTGGTGATCTGCAACCGGGACCACGTGGATCTGGTCCGCCGGCTGGCGCCGGAGCTGCCCGCCGACAACGTGATCGGCGAGCCGGTGGCCCGAAACACGGCGCCGTGCATCGCCCTGGCCGCCCTGATCGTCCAGCGCCGGGACCCGGAGGGCACGCTCTGCGTGCTGCCGGCCGACCACCACGTCAAGGAGCCGGCCCGCTTCCAGCAGCTCCTCGACAGCGTGCTCAAGGGCGCCGAGTCCAACGACCGGCTCATCACCTTCGGCATCATTCCCACGCATCCCCACATCGGCTATGGCTACGTGCAGGCGTCGGAGATCGTGGGCAGCGCCGAGGGCGTCGCCCTGCTCAGCGTGGACCAGTTCGTCGAGAAGCCCCACCGGTCGCTGGCCGAGGAGTACGTCACCCAGGGGCACTACTACTGGAACAGCGGCATGTTCGTGTGGAAGGCCCGGGTCATCCTCGAGGAGCTGCGCCAGTACGCCCCGGACGTCATCCGCCCGCTGGCGGAGCTGGACGAATCGGGCGATCACCTGCGCACCGGCGACGCCGAGCTGGAGCGCGTCTTCCAGAGCCTGCCGTCGATCTCCATCGACTACAGCATCATGGAGAAATCGCGGCGCATCGTCCTGGCCCGGGGCGACTTCGGCTGGAGCGACCTGGGCAGCTGGGATTCCCTCGAAGACGTGCTGGCGGTGGACAACTCCAATGTGACGATCGGCGCTCCCCCGATCCTGGTGGACACCCGCCGCTGCGTGGTGTGCGCCCACGACCGTCTCGTGGCCTGCGTGGGCGTGGAGGACCTGGTTGTGGTGGCCACCGGCGACGCGGTCCTGGTGGTGCACAAGGACAAGGCGCAGGAAGTCCGCCAGGTGGTCCAGAAGCTTGAAGCGGACGGCCGGGACGAGTATCTGTAAACAAACCATGACGCCCGCCGCGGGGCGGGCGCCGCGATCCGTCACCGGCGGCCCAGCCGGAATTTCACCACGATGTAGCCCTCCACCGGCACCGGCTGGTCGTTAATCCGCGTGGGCTGGTACACCCAGCCGCGGACGGCCGCCACCGCCGCCGGCACCAGCAGCGGGTGGCCGCCCAGGACCGTGACCTCGGTCACCCGGCCGTGCTCGTCCACGGTGACCTTCAGCTCCACGTCCCCTTCGGTGCGGCTCGCCTGGGCGATGACCGGGTACGCCGGCGGCTCGGCGCGGAGCGCCCGGGCGGCCAGCACCCGCGGCGGCAGCGGCGCCCGGCGCACCGCGGGCTGGCGCGGGGGCGGCGGCGGGGGCTCCGGCGGATGGTACCCGCCCACCGTCGGCGCCATGCCGGGCAGGCCGTAGCCCGGGCTGACCGTGCCCGCACCCGGAACCCCGCCGGGGATGGCGGGCCCCGGTGCGCCGGCGCCGGCCTGAACAATGAGATCGCCGATGTCGGTGTCGGGCGGGATCGTGTCCGCGATCTCCACCGGAGTGTACATCACGCCGGGCTTGAGGTCCGGTGGGGCCACGGGACAGCCCCGAGGCGGGACGTCACCTGGCGAGGCGGCCACAGGCGGCGCCGCGGGCGGGAAAACCATGTCCCCCTGGGGCAGGACGATCAGGAGTTGGCTCAGGCTGTCCGGCACGCGGTTCGGGAAGAGCAGGGGGAAGACCATGAGCGCCGTCACGAGCGCCGCGTGCACGATGGTGGCCGCCATGAGAGTGAGGGGCAGCCGGTACGAGGCGGGGTGCGCGGGCGAGGCCGCGAGTGTCTGGAACATATCAACCTCCTCCCGACCGTCGCGGCCGCTGGCGGCGACCGGCGGTCGTCGCTGGGATTTTGGAGCAGGCTGACCTCGACCAGGCCTGGCGGGTCGAACCGTTCTCAATCCGTTAGACAGCGTCCGTCCGTAGGAGTTCCGAAATAGTCGCCAGTTCCGCTTCACTCATTCACCGATTCAACGTCCCCAAATGTCCGATAACTTCGGACATCGGAAATCGGACATCGGAAATCGGGCCTGGGACCCGGGTTCTGGGTCCTGGCCCCTGGCCCCTGGCCCCTGAACCCTGGACCACAGAACCCAGATCCTTGTACCCATTCACCCATTCACCCATTCACCAAAATTGATCAATGAAAAATGACCGATGAAAAATGCTCAATGAAAGATGATCCGACTCGCCTCCAAATAGCCAATCACAATTAAGCAATCACCAATAACCAATAATCAAAATGCCCAATGATATCGGAAATCGGACATCGGAAATCGGACCTGGGACCCGGGGTCTGGGTCCTGGTTCCCAGCCCTCCAGGTCACAGAATCCAGGTCCCAGCCCCTAGGTCCCAGAACCCAAGTCCCGAATACCCGCACAATCCAGATCGACTCCAAATAGCCAATCACGATTAAGCAATCACCAATAACCAATAATCCGAAACCCCCAATGACAAATAACCAATGAAAGCTGATCAATGAATGCGCCTCGCCCCATTCACCTATTCACCCATTCACCTATTCACCGTCCTGCTGTATAATCCCCCCAGAATCCATACCCGACTCGGGAGGCAATATGCGCAATCGACTCGTCGTGTTGGCCGTCTGCCTGGTGCTGCTGGCCGGCGTCGCCGCCGCGGCCAAGTTCCAGCCGGCGCCCCAGAAGCAATCCGATCTTCCGTTCAGCCGGTTGAGTCTTGTCGTGCGCGGGCACGGCTTGGATGCCCCCGTGCAGGTACCGCTGCCCGCCAAGCAGGCTGAAGGAATCCGGGTGCTCGTCGCCTCGGCTGACAGTTGTATGGGCGACTATTTCGGATCACTGATGGCTTACCCGGACATCGCCGCGGTGGACTGGTTCGACGCGAGGGGCGCGATTCCGGCCCTGGACTACCTGCTCACCTATGACGTGGTGATCGTCCACAATAACTATCATTATGCGGATGACGCCGCCATGGGCGACGTGCTGGCCGATTACGTGGATGCCGGCGGCCGGCTGATCCTGACCATTTTCAACTTTCAGCAGGGGTGGGCCATCGAAGGCCGGATCGTCACCCCGGGTTATTCCCCGTTCCTTCCTTCCGGAGAGTCCAACCATCAGAGCTGGGCCAGTCTGGGCGTGTACCAGGCGGGCCATCCCATCATGCAGGGCGTCAGCAGCCTGGCAGATTATTTCCGGGATCGGGTGAACCTGGCGCCCGGGGCGGAGCTGGTGGCGAGTTGGGATGACGGCGAGGAACTCATCGCGGTGAACGGCTGCATCGCGGGCATCAACATGTATGTGGGATGCACTTCTTGGAGCTTGGGCGATGTGAGCGTTCTGCTCCACAACACGGTCACCTACCTGATGGCGAACTGCGGCGGGCCGTCGGACTTCATCTTCGTGGACGACCTGGGCCGCTCGAAGCTGTGCGTCAACGCCGACGGCACCTTCCTGTTCCAGGTGCTCACGGGCCCCGACGCCGGCGAGTACGAGGGGACGGCGCAGGTGGTGGAGCGGGCCGGGGTGTACGTGTTCATGAACCCGCGGGGCACGCCGTGGACCCTGTACGTGGTGTACGACGGCCTGCACGGCCGGGCGGTGGGGTTCTACCAGCAGCCGGGGTTCGACAACCGCTCGCACCTGTCCGACCGCAACACCGCGGACAACCCCGACACCTGCTTCTAGCGGAAATGCATCCGGCCGGCCCATCGGGACCGGCCGCAATCGGCTGACTGTCGAATGCCGGATACTCCCGGGGCTCCTCCGATCCCCGGGAGTTTTTTCGTCTGCGCCCATTTCCCAAATCGGACATCGGAAATCGGACATCGGAAATCGGACCAGGGACCCGGGTTCTGGGCCCTGGGACCTGGGGTCTGGGACCTACATAACAGAACCCTGATCCCTTGTACCCATTCACCGATTCACCCATTCACCGATTCACCGACTCACCGATTCACCGCTCCAAACACCCAATGACAAATGAAAATTGACCAATGACCAATGAAAAATGATGATGAACTCCGCCTCACCCCATTCACCTATTCATCCATTCACCCATTCACCCATTCACCATTCTCTCGTTCACCTCCCCGTTGTATAATGACCCCAGAATCCATACCCCATTCGGGAGGCAATATGCGCAATCGTCTCGTTGTGTTGGCTGTCTGCCTGATACTGCTGGCCGGCGTCGCCGCCGCGGCCAAGTTCCAGCCGGTATCTCCGAGAGTCACCGATGGCGGGCTCGGCCATCCGGGCCGGATCGTGCGCGGGCACCTGGCCGGATCGCCGCTGCCGGCGCCACTCCCCGCCAAGCAGGCCGAAGGGATCCGGGTGCTGTTCGTCGCGGCGGATCAAGGCCTTGGCCCCATCGGCGCCCAGTTGATGGCCTATCCGGACATCGCCGCGGTGGACTGGTTCGACGCGAGGGGCGCGATTCCGGCCCTGGACTTTCTGCTCACGTACGACGTGGTCATCGTCTACTGCAATTATACGTATCTGGACAACGTCGCATTGGGCGATCGTATGGCCGACTATGTGGACGCCGGCGGGCGGGTGATCCTGAGCGTCGCCAACTGGTTTACTGGTGGAACCTATCCCTGGTATATCAGCGGGCGGATTCTGACCGCCGGCTACAGCCCGTTCCTGTCCGCCGGAGAAAATCATTACAGCACGTCGTGTCTGGGTGCCTATCAGGCGACCCATCCGTTGATGCAGGGGGTGAGCGCCCTGTGCGAGTACTACCGGGATCGGGTGAGTCTGGCCCCCGGCGCCCAGTTGATCGCAAGCTACGCGGACGGGGAGGAACTGGTCGCGGTGAACGGTTGCATCGTGGCCATCAACGTTATGGTGGCATATAGCACTGCGTACACGGGCGATGTGGACGTTTTATTCCACAACGCCATTCGATACCTAATGGTGTCGTGCGGCGGGCCGTCGGACTTCATCTTCGTGGACGACCTGGGCCGCTCGAAGCTGTGCGTCAACGCCGACGGCACCTTCCTGTTCCAGGTGCTCACGGGCCCCGACGCCGGCGAGTACGAGGGGACGGCGCAGGTGGTGGAGCGGGCCGGGGTGTACGTGTTCATGAACCCGCGGGGCACGCCGTGGACCCTGTACGTGGTGTACGACGGCCTGCACGGCCGGGCGGTGGGGTTCTACCAGCAGCCGGGGTTCGACGACCGGTCGCACCTGTCCGACCGCAACACCGCGGACAACCCCGACACCTGCTTCTGAAGGGACGAATCCAGACGGCTCTTTGGGGCCGACCATCGGTTGAAATACACTCCCGGGGAACTCGGTTCCCCGGTTTTTTTTATCCAGTTTTTCACGCTATACATTCCACGTGATTCGCGAAAGCCGCTGTTAGCGGAAAATTGAATTTGAGCCGCAACATCCGTGTTAACTGATGAATATATAATACAAAATATACATAATATTGACATTTTTTCTTGCCATGCGCCCGGCAATTGAATAATATTCAAAAAATTTTCTTTGAATTGTATCGGAGATGATCGTGGGAAAGCGGGGCCGGGGTT
>CALAMB010000429.1 GCA_937925645.1 uncultured Acidobacteriota bacterium | reverse complement strand
CCTATCTCCTATCTCCTGTCTCCTATCTCCTCACTCTGCTCGGGGGGTGGGGAGGCGTCGGGGCCGGCGGGTGCCCCGGGGACCCGGGCCGCCCGATAGGCATCCCGGGCCCGGTTCATGCGCCACTGATACACGATGAGATAGACGAACCGGAACGGGAATATCGCCACGCGGATCAGCTTGTACAAGATCTCTCGGTCCATGAGTCACTCACCACTTCACGGGGAGCGTGACCGCCGGCGCAGTCACGCCCACCAGGGTAATCCCTGCGGCATCCAGACGCTTCAGCACATCCGGCTTGTCCAGCATCAGGCTGCGCCCGGCGTCCACCGCCATGGCCGACACCCGGTTCCGCGTCAACACGTCGACGGTGCGGGCGCCGATGATGGGCACATCAAACCGCATGTCTTGATCGGGCTTGCTGACCTTGACCACCGTCAGCTTCTCGTCCTGGGTGAGCGCGGCGGCCCGCTCGATGGTGACGTCGGTGCCTTCGAGCGTCTCCACCGCCACCACTACCCGTCGGCAGACCACAACGGTCTGCCCCAGGTCCAGCCGGGCGATCTCGCGGGCGATCGCCAGTCCGTATTCCAGGTCGAGCCGTTCCTGGCGGTCGGGCGCCCGCCGAGTCAGCAGTCCCGCCGGCGGCACCAGGTCCCGCAGGAGCAGGGTGGAATCCACCACCCGCACGCCCTCGCGGCCCAACTCGTCGGCCAGCGCGCCGAGGATCGCGTCGGTGTTCCGGCGGGGCAGCCGCCCCAGGAGGGTGATGGCCCGCAGATCCGGACGGTCCCGGCCGAAGATGCGGACGTGCTTTACATACCCCGCCATGATCGCCTGGGTCACGCCCGCGTCCTTGAAAAAACGGATCAGCCGGCCCAGCTTGCCGATCCCCAGCCATTGGATCGAGGCGGCGCCCTCGGCGACGGCCGCGTCGGCCTCGTCCCGGATGGCGGCCACATGGCAGGGGATGCCCAACTGCCGGCACTGCCGGGCGATCATCAGGGGAAACTCTCCGCCCCCCGCGATCAGGCCCAGCCGTTCCGGCAGCGGCTCGTTCATCGGATCACGCCCCGCTTGGAAGACTCGATGAAATCCACCAGGTCTTTCACGTCGCCCTCGACCGGCAGGCACTCCTTGAGGTTGGCCAATCCCTGCCCCAGATTGGTCGTCTGGCGGAAGAGCAGCCGGTACGCCCGCTGCAGCGTCTCGATGCGCTCCTTGGGAAAGCCGAGCCGCTGGAGGCCGATGGCGTTGATGCCGTATATCGCCGCGTGGTTGCGCTCGCCGACGGTCTTCACGAACGGCAGCGCATCACGGGTGATGACCGAGTATCCGCCCACAAAGGCGTAGGGGCCGATCCGGCAGAACTGGTGCACTCCGGTGAACGCGCCCACCGTGCTCCGGAAGCCGACGCTCACGTGCCCGCCCAGCGTGGCGCCGTTGGCGAACATCACGTGGTCCTCGACGACGCAGTCATGGGCGATGTGAGAATAGGCCATGAACAGGCAGTGGCTGCCCACCCGGGTGAGCCCGCCCCCCTTGACGGTGCCTCGGTTGAAGGTGGCGAATTCCCGAATCAGGTTGTGGTCGCCGATGACCAGCTCGGTGGGCTCGCCCTTGTAGGAAATATCCTGAGGCGCGGAGCCCATCGAGCAGAATGGAAAAACGTGGTTCTCCTCCCCCATCCGGATGGGTCCTTCCAGACGGCAGTGGGCATCGATCACGGTGCCGCGGCCGATCACGGCCGGACCCTGGATGGCGACGTACGGCCCGATGGTAACGTCATCACCCAATTCCACCTGGCCCGACAGGACCGCGGAGGGATGGACGTTGGTCATCGCTGCCCTTCCATGATCATGGAGAGGAACTCGGCCTCACACACCAGTTCGCCGCCCACGAACGCTCGGCCGGCCATCTGGCACGTCCGCGACTTGAGCTTGATCACCTCGCCTTCCATGACGAGCTGATCGCCGGGCACCACCGGCCGGCGGAAGCGGGCTTTGTCGATGCCCATGAAGTAGACCAGATTGCCGCTTTCGCTCTTGCAGCGGGTGGACATCGCCAGCACGCCGCCGGTCTGGGCCATGGCCTCGAGGATCAGCACGCCCGGCATGACCGGCGCACCCGGGAAGTGCCCCTGGAAGAACGGTTCGTTGAACGTGACGTTCTTGAGTCCCTTGATCCGGACGCCGGGTTCCAGTTCCAGGATGCGGTCCACCAGCAGGAAGGGATAGCGGTGCGGCAGCCATTTCATGATTTCCCGAATGTCGGGCAGATTGGGAGTCTCGTTCACCTGTTCCTCCTCGGATCGGTTTAAAGGCAACGGTCCCAGTCGGCTGCGGCTGGGACCGTTCGGGAGTTGAAAAGGTCTGCGTTGCCGGCGCCCGGCGGGAGCCCGGCGACGCGCTACGGCTGCGGCGTGTAGGGGTACGCCTGGTTGTAGAGCTTGATGATCTGTTCGGTCACGTCGATCTTCGGGTCGTAGTAGGCCACGATCTGGGGGTTGAGATACAGGATCATCGTGTAGCCGTTGTCCTGCGCGAACTTGTTGAACAGCGGGGTGATCTTCTTGTCCATCCGCTTGCCGAACTCGTCCAGCCGCCGCGCGTATTCCCGCTTCAGGTCCTCGCCCCGGCGCTTGAACTCGGTTTCGAGGCGGTCCAGCTCCTTGACCATCTCTTCCCGCTTGTCCTCGGTCAGCATGTTCTGCTGGTTGCGCAACTGGGTCTGCTTTTCCTCGATCTGCTTGCGCAATTCATTCAGGGACCCGTCCTGCTTCTGGGCCCAGTCCGTGATCTTCTGGTATTCCGCCTTCCCCTCGTCGGTGCTGACGACCGCGCGGTTGGAATCGACGAACCCGAGTTTCGCCTGCGCGCCGGCAAAGGCGCCGAACCCCAGAATCAGCAACCCCAACAAGATGTACTTCAACTGTTTCATGACGGCATGTTCTCCTTTGATATTTGATTAAAAGCTCTTGCCAATCGTAAATTGCACGTTGGTTTTCGGTTCGTTGTAGTTGTAGAACTGGTCCTTGGTCCGGAACGTCTCGGTCAGGCGGAGCGGGTTGTAGGCGAAGATCAGGCGGAACGGCGCGTTGATCATCGGCAGCATGAACTGGAGCTCCGCGCCGGTGGACGCGCGCCACTTGCCGTTGGTGCTCTGGATCAGGTACACGTTGGTGTTCTCGGAGAAGCCCAGCTTGTCGTACTGGGTCACGGTGGACAAGCCGACGTCGGCGAAGAGGGCGACGGAAACCGGCCCGGCGATGGGGATGCGGTACTCCCCCTGCCCCAGGAACTGGAAGTCGCCGCCGATGGGTTGCACGTAGTCCGTCCGCCGCGGCAGGCCGGTGTCGAAGTCGATGAGCGGGTTGCCCTCGTTGTCCTTCTGGATGCTGGAGACCACCGCATACGGGCTGATGCCGCGGATGTCAAACCCGCGCAGGTCCTGGTCGCCGCCCATGAAATACCGTTCGAAAAAGGGCACGGCCATCGTTTCGCCGAACGGGGCGACGAACTGGGCCCGGCCGTGGAAGCCGAAAATGTTGCGTCCCTTTAGCAGGAGGGGATCGCGGAAGAAGACCTTCATGTCCACGTACGGCCGGATCACGTTGAAGTCGCCCCCCAGCACTCCGCCGGAGAACGCCACCCCGAGATCCAGCTCCCGCCCGCGGGTGGGAAAGAAATAGTCGTCGGTGGTGTTCTGCGACAGGCGGAAGCTCACCTGCGAGCGGATCAACCCTTCCAGGGCGTCTTCGATGGGCAGCCCGGGGTTGATGCCGAAAAGCTGCGCTTCGACGAGGTAGTAGTAGTCCTCGTTGATTTCGTCAGGCGGGAAGGAGATATTCTCCAACTCATACGAGATGTAATACCGCCAGAAACGCCACAGCGGCCGGCCGAAGGTCGCGCTGAAACCGACGGTCTTGCGGACGTACAACTGGACCGCGTCGCTGGTCTGGTAGTAATAGGTGTAATCGTTGACGTCGTAGCGGTAGCGGCGGTTGTAAACGGAAAATCCGAACAGCGAGTTGGTGTCCAGGAAATACGGGTCGGTGAACGCGAAGGAAAAATTGACCATGCGCGTCCCGAAGATGGCGTCGAAGGCGAGCTTGTCGCCGTACCCCAAAAAGTTATTGGTGCTGTAGTTGATGCCGATGAACGTGCCCTGGTAGCCGCTGATGCCGCCGGTGAGGCCGATGGACTGCTGCCCCTTCTCGCTGACGGTGAGGTTGATGTCCACCGTGGCTTCCTGGGGGTTGCGCTTGATCTCGTAATCCTTCTCCTCGAGCTTTTCAAACAGCCCGAGCTGGTTCAGGCGCTGGATGCTGATGTCCAGGAGGGTTTGGGAAAACGTCTCCTGCTCCACCAGCATGAACTCGCGGCGGAGCACCTTGTCGCGGGTGC
>CALAMB010000428.1 GCA_937925645.1 uncultured Acidobacteriota bacterium | reverse complement strand
TTGGTCAGCGGTTCGTACCGCTTGGGATCGAAATCGCGCTGGTCCATGATCACCGGTTTCTCGACGGCCGCCACGACCGAGGGCTTGATGTTCACGTGCTTGTCGATATTGGATCCTTCGAGCTGCATGCTCTGAAACATGGCCAGGCTCCGGCAGTTGCTGATAAAACACACCGGCTGATCCTGGATCCGCCAATGCACGAGGATGGCCAACAGGTCTTTGAACGGCACCGCATTCTGGTTGGCGGCCACGAACTCCAGACCTTTCGGCGGCCAGTCCAATGCGCCGGCCTTCCCGTGCCGCACCGGGTACACGGTGTTGCCGGCAAACCCGAAAACGCTGACTTGGCAATCCGGCGGCAATCGCTTGAGCAGATCGGCGAATCCCTTGTTGAAATTCAACGAGGTCATGGCGGGATTCGCGTCCTGCTGGATGACGAAGGTGATGCGCTTGGTTGCGGTCAGCCCCCCGGCGGTCGTCCAGCCGGCGCAAACCAGCAGGCCCAATATCACGCCGCATAGCCATCGGTGCATGATCATCCTCCCACTCAGAATCTTCCATTATTAAACGAGATTTGGCGACCGGTTGTTTGAGCCGGAAGGCATATTTCTTTCGACACCGGTCCGGCCACACAGTGTCTCCGTGCGAGGAAGACTCACGCTGACCGCGGCTGGCCCAGACTTCGCTGCCAGGTGATCCCGGCCATGATGAACACCAAACCCACCAAAGTGGACTCGAGGATGGGCTCGCCCACCACATAGTGGATCAGAACCAGGGAAATGAACGGGCACAGCAGGATCAGATTGGAAACGCGCGCGGTGTTTTCAGACAGTTGAAGCGCTTTCATCCAGCACACGTAGGCCGCTCCCATCTCGAACAGGCCCAGGTAAACCGCTCCCGCCCAGCCGATCCATGAGTCGCTGGTAGCCTGGGGCGCCGCCACCACGGCGGCCAGGCAAAAAACTGATCCGCAGATGAAATTGGCGATGAGTTTGATGAGTTCGTCGCGCGGGTCTTTCATATTGTAGATCCAATACAAGGCCCACACCACGGTGCTGGCCAGAGCCAGGAAGACGCCGAAAGGGTCGGACAGCTTTAGATGGTGCCATTCGCCCCGCGTGGCGATGACTGTCACACCCAGATAACTGACCAATATCGCGCCAAGGCTGGCCCAGCGGAGGCGCTGGCCCAGCAGCGGAACGGAGAGAATGACGATGGCGATGGTCCAGGTCTGGTTCAGCGGCTGGGCCTCCTGGGCGGGCAGGAGTTCGTAGGCCTTGAGCACCAGCGCATAGTAGAGGAACGGATTCAGGAAGCCCAGGACCGCGGCCCGCAGCCAATGGCGCCACGTGATCCGGCTCAGCTCGCTCAGTCGCCCCTGGACCGCCAGGGCGGCCAGCAGAAAAACCGTGGATGCAAGGGCGGCTGCGAGCAGCATCGGGTAGATCCCGATGCTGCGCAGGGTCAACTTGAACACGGTCGGCACCGTGGACCACATGAGGACCACGACCGCGGCATACACGTAGGCTCGGCGTTGATCTTTCATCGACCCATCGGCGTTTGATCAAGCGGGACGGGCTGAAACACGGGTCATCCCAACGCGACATCCAGCGTCATCATCAGGGCGAATCCCAACAGGGCGCCGGTGGTGCTGATATCGGTGTTGCCGCTCCGTTGCGACTCCGGGATCACCTCTTCCACCACCACGTAGATCATGGCCCCGGCGGCAAACGACAGGGCGTACGGCAGGATCGGCCGGGCCAGAAACACGATGGCGGCGCCCAGGACACCGGCGAACGGCTCCACGACGCCGGAGAGCTGGCCGTACCAGAAGCTCTTGCGGGCCGAAATGCCCTCGCGCCGCAGCGGCATCGAAACAGCCATCCCTTCTGGAAAGTTCTGGATGCCAATTCCAAGCGCCAGCGCCACCGCCGCTGCCAGCGTCGCTTCCGGGTACCCGGCAGCCACCGCGCCGAACGCCACGCCGACCGCCAATCCCTCGGGAAAGTTATGCAGCGTGATGGCAAGAACCAGCAGGGTGGTGCGCCGCCAGGTCGTGTGAATGCCTTCGGCGCCTGAGGGCGGCTCGAACAGGTGAAGATGGGGCAGGACTCGGTCGATCAGGCGCAGAAACAGCCCGCCGCCCAAAAAACCGATGACGGCGGGTACCCACGGCACGCCGCCTTGTGTTTCCGTCATTTCGATGGCGGGCGCCAGCAGCGACCAGTAACTGGCCGCGATCATCACGCCGGCGGCGAATCCCAACATGGCGTCCAGAACGTTTTTACCCAGTTCCTTACGAAGGAAAACCGCCGCGGCACCCATGGCGGTCATGAACCAGGTGAACAGCGTCCCCAGCAAGGCCTGAAGGATCGGGTGCAGGCCGCTGAACCACTCTGCCATTCTCTGCTCTCCTGATGGCGACCGGATGTCCAGATCAAGCCAGGTTCAGTATATTACAGGTCGCACCTCTGAAAGCAAGGCGCATGTATCAAAAACCCACCGGTCCGACGCCCCGGTGAACGGGACTTGGATGGGCGTGGGATCATGGTGTACCATGGGCGCACGATGAAATGGCTGCGGACCAGATTCGCCAAATGCGGGTGGGGTGTCTTCGTCTCCACGGTTGCGGGCATGCTGGTAATGCTTCCGTTACTACATGGCTTGCCACTGTCCCATGACCTGCATATCCACTTGGCAATGTTGGATCAGTTTCGCGATAGCCTGGCCGAAGGGAATCTGTATCCACGATGGCTGGCCGATTTCAACGACGGCTACGGCGCCCCCACCATGATCTTCTATCCGCCCGGATTGTACTATGCCGCGAGCCTGGCGGCGTGGTGGTGCGGCGGCGATTCCATGGCCGGCCTCTTTCTGATTCTGGCGATTCTGACAGTCATCGGATTTGCCGGCGTGTATCACCTGCTGACGGATCAGGCCGGACCGTGGGCCGCGGCTGGCGTGGCGCTCGCCCTCGTGGCGCCGTTTCGCATATTTGAGCTTCATGCTGCCGGCCTGTTTCCCGCGTACGCGGCCGGCTGCGTGTTTCCATGGGCGCTGGGTTGCCTGCAACACATCGCGGGCGATCCTCCCGGCGAAAAGTTGATATCCCGACACTTTTTGGGTTGGATGATTTCCCTGGCGGCCATGCTGTTGCTGAACCTGCCCTTCTCCGTGCTGGCCATGGTGCTCGTCTCCGTCTGGCTTGTTCTCGAAACTGCCTGGATGCGCCGGTTGGACACGTTGATCCGTGTGGTCACCGGTGCCGCCGCGGCCATGGGCATCAGTGCCTTTTACCTGGTGCCCGCCCTGGCCGAACGGCACCTCGTGACGCTGCCACAGGCCGGACAGAACGTCTATGCCGGCAATTTTTTGTTCATGCTTCCCGGCACATGGGCGGACCCGGCGCTGCAACACCTGTTCCAACGCATGGTGCTGTTTCCCCTGGCGCCAGCCGTTGCGGGACTGGTGGTGCTCATCGCCTGCAAACGAGTCTCCACCGAATGTGGCCAACCGTCTTTCTCCGTTCTGCTCCGGCTCCTCGCAGCGATTACCGGTGGAGCGGTCGTGCTGGCCTCGCCTGCTTCCCGCTGGCTGTGGGCGAGTATCCCCGCCCTGGCGACCATGCAGCTCCCGTGGCGGCTGCTGGATCATCTCACGGCGCCCCTGAGCGCCATCACCGTTCTGGCCCTGGCGGTGGCGTGGCGGCGACCCGTCCGATCCGGCTGGATCCGGTATGCGTTTGCCGGCCTGTGTCTGACTCTGACCCTGCTGATGGGCGCACTCAGCCTGTCATGCGTCCGGATGAACGGATTTGCGCCGCCCCACCGCATCGTCCGAGAAAGTGCGGCCTTCAGACGTTTGCCCGGCGATTATCCCCCTCGGGGGTCCGATGACGCCCAACTGCGCGGGGATGCCGCCCTGGTGACCGTGACTCGCGGACAGATCAGCGGGAAGGTCTTGAAGTGGCAATCCGCCAGTCGGCGGATTGAAATCCGGGCCATGACATCCGGCGTCATCGCCCTGCGCACCTGGTATTATCCCGGCTGGTCCGCCCGTGATGATCGTGGAGCGACGCTGCCGGTGGCCGCGGAGGCGGGTACGGGACGGCTTGTCATTGACGTTCCCGCCGGTCACCATACGCTGGAAATCTCGTTCGGCCCGACACCGCTGCGCCTCGCCGCCGCCTGGGGCAGCGTCATAGCGACGCTCGGTCTCGCATTCACCTGGGCGTTTCCACGCTGGTCCCGTTACCGGAAAAAATCCAACCCAAACCGATGACCCCGCATCATAATGTGGGGATGGATCGGAACTCTGTTCCGGGGCGTCCATACAGTCGGGCTTGGGATGGAATCAGGTAACGACTGGATGAGTATTCTGCCGGCGATCCGAATCGTAACCATCATCTCGGCGGGCTGCCTGTCGGCTCTCTGGGCCGGTGCGGAACAGCCCGCTGCCAGACCGGCACCGGTCTCCGTCCAAAAAATAGGCGCCGCGGAAGTCAGGATTCAGCGGGCGGATGGCGCCGCATTCACGGTCCGCTTCATGGAAACGGTCATGGCGACGGTCGTCAATCCGGCTCATCCGCTGGCGGCGGTGTTCACCACCGACGAACAGCCTGACAGCCCCCTGGTGGTGCCACCTCAGCCGGTGGCTACCCGTTCACTCTATATCCTGAGCGCAGTCACCGGTGAGTTCGAGCGGGTGCCCACGGATGACACCATGCTCGGCAGCTGGTTCTTCCCGGTATGGTCACCCGGCGGGAGCTTTGCGGTTATCCTGACCAGCCAGTGGGGCGGCTTCAAGATATTCCGCGTCTCCAACTGGATCAACAGCGCCGGACAGCTCCGGATCGACTGGCGGGCCCCCTGGCGGATCGTGGGCGCACAGGATCATCCGTCGCCGGCCGCGGATCCGGCCAAAATCCATTGCTTCGTCGCCTGGGAGGGCCCGGCCGCATTTTCCTTCCGCGGTTCCTGCTGCGGGACTGAATTCACCTATCGTTTCGACATCGAGCAGGACCGGTTGGAACTCATCGGCCAGCGCGAACTGCCGTGACACATGTCCGAAGCTCGCACAGCCCTTCGGGGCTGCGGATGGAAACAAAGCGCGCTTCCCTGATGTATAAAGGACGACAATCGCCATGAAACCGATCGGCATCATCCGGATCATTTGTGTCCTTTTACTGACGGCCCCGACGCTGCTGGGCAGCCGCCCGCCCAACATGATGCTCCACCTGGATATTTCCCGGATCGAGCTGGAGGTCTTCCGGCTGGTGAATTGGGCCAGAGCGGAACGCGGCCTGGATCCGTACCGCTACGACGACGGCCTGGCTGACCTGGCCCGCAGACATTCCGCCAACATGCGTGACTTCCGGTTTTTCGCCCACACCGACCATGAATCCTTCACGCCGGATCAGCGCCGGCTGAAATACTATCCGGAGCTGTTGGTGATTCGCTTCGCCGAAAATATCGCGACCGGATTCGGCACCACCGAATCAGAGATTGCGGCAAATCTCGTGGAATCCTGGATGAATTCGCCCGGTCACCGGGCGAACATCCTCAGCCCCGACTACACCCATATCGGCGTTGGGATCGTCCATGCCGCGGCCACCAAATATTTCGGCACCCAGAATTTCGCCTTCCCCCTCGGCAAGCTCACCACGCCCGTGAAGTCTGGTGTCCGCTATGGCGAGCGGCTGGTGCTGGAGTTCGAGTCCATGGACAATCTGCCCAAAGACAAGCTTCGGGTGGTCGTTTTATACCCGGACGCGCACGTGAAGATCGTCCAGGGCGACGGATCGTATTACATGGGCAAATCCTTCCTGCGCCCCAAGTGGCGGGGTGACTTTTTCAGAGTGAATTTCCGTTGCGTGGGCGGCCGGGGCATCTATCGGATCGCTTTGGGATCCGAAGGCAGTCATTACCCGGTCTTCATCGAGTTCCGGGTGGATTGAACAGACGCGATCCGCCGAACATTCCCCGCTTGATCACCGTGCTAGACTGCTTCGTTGCGCCGGCCTCCACACATCCGGCGCGCTGTGAACACAGCATTTGGGAGTGATCATGCTTCCTTCGATATTTCTGGGCAGTCTATTGCTATTCGGTCTGGCCTACCGCTTGTACGGACGCTGGTTGGACCACCGGTTTGAAGTGGACGACCGGCAACCTACGCCCGCTCACACCGACGCCGACGGCGTGGATCGCGTGCCGGCGCCCACCCCGGTCCTGTTGGGCCACCACTTCTCATCGATCGCCGGCGCCGGTCCCATCGTGGGACCCATCATCGCCGCGACCGCCTTCGGCTGGCTGCCGGCGGTCCTGTGGGTGGTGATCGGGTCCATTTTCATCGGCGGGGTCCACGATTATGCCTCGCTGATGGCATCGATCCGCCACAAGGCCCGTTCCGTGGCGGAGATCGCCCGGGAATACATGTCCCCCCTGGCCTACCGGCTCATGCTGCTGTTCATCTGGCTGTGTCTGGTATACGTGCTGGTGGTATTCGCCGACCTGACCGCCGCCACGTTTGTGGAAAGCGGTCCCGTGGCGACCGCCTCGGCGCTTTACATCATGCTGGCCATCGGCTTCGGCGTGTGCATCTACCGTCTGAAAACACGAATCTGGCTGGCGTCCCTGATCTTCGTCCCGGCCGTGTTCGCCGCGATCTGGGTCGGCCACGAGTTCCCTCTCGACGCCAGCCGCCTGGCCCATTCCATCGGAATGGAGTACATGACGTTTTGGGGACTCGTCTTGCTGGGGTACTGTTTTGTCGCGTCCACAACTCCCGTCTGGATTCTCCTCCAACCGCGCGATTATCTGTCCTCTTACCTGCTGTACGCCTCGGTGGCCGCCGGGGTCGTGGGAATCTTGTTCGGCGGCGTGCAAATCAGCTGGCCGGCTCATCTCGGCTGGTCCAACCCCCAGCTCGGCACCCTGTTCCCGGTTTTGTTCATCACCATCGCCTGCGGCGCTTGTTCCGGATTTCATTCGCTGGTGGCCTCGGGCACCTC
>CALAMB010000427.1 GCA_937925645.1 uncultured Acidobacteriota bacterium | reverse complement strand
CCTCCCCACCCCCCGAGCAGAGTGAGGAGATAGGAGACAGGAGATAGGAGATAGGAGATAGGAGATAGGAGTAGTGATCTCCTCGTGCTCGTAATTCGTAATCGCAATCGTAATCGTAATTCGTAATCGTAATTCGTAATCGTGATCGTAATCGAGGCTCGAGGCTCAAGACTCGTTCCCGATCATCGGACATCGGAATTCGGACACTGGAATTCGGGTATCGCGGTTCGGGGTTCGCGGTTCGAGTCTTCCCGTTTGTCTGATGCTTCCCGTCTTGCGTCTACCGTTCTCGTCTACCGATTCATCATCCGAAATGCCCAATGAAAAATGACCAATGAAAGTTGACCACTAATAGATGGTCAATGAATGCCGCCTCCCACTCATCCACCCATTCACCCCTTCTCCCTTCTCCCTTCTCCCTTCACCCTGCCGAGATCCCCAGGCACTTTCCACCGATTCACCGACTGTCCGTAACACCATTGGGCGGTCGGGCAAAAAAATAAGGGGATGATCGCTCATCCCCTCGGTTGGTAAAAGGGTGGTTCGACTGATACTCCCGGCGCTTCGTCCGGGAAGGGGTGAAAAACTCAAGCCGGTGTCCCGGCCCTGGCGGGCACGCGCGGCGGTACCGGCGTCATTCTCGGCGGACAAAAAGAACGAACGGGTCTCAGTCAATCACTCCTCTTTCTCCTAAGCAAATGTGATACCAGTCACACGTCGGGACGGACGTCCCCTGTTTGCGTGGTTTTGAGAGGCATCGGCCGCTGATGGGGGCAAGTGATGACAAAAAAAGGGAACTAATGTGACGAATTTCGTCCGGCTGCCGGCCGGACCGGGTCAGCGGTTGCCGGGGCGGGTGGGGCGTCGGGTTTGGCGCTCGGGGATGGCGCCGGCGGTCCGGTACCGATCCAGCTTCCGGTAAAGGGTTTTGCGCCCGATGCCCAGAATACGGGCGGTTTTCTGTTTGTCGCCCCCCAACGCCGCGAGAGTTTGCAGGATGGTCGTCCGTTCGATTTCCTCGAGGCTTTGGCCCACGCGGAATTGGAGCATGCTGCCCGCGCCGCCACCGGGCAGGAGATGGGGGATCGCCGCAGCCAGGTCCGGCAGGGTGATGACCGGACCGGCGGCGGCGATAGCCGCCGCCTCGAGGGCTTGGCGGAGTTGCGGAATATTGCCCGGCCAATCCAGACCAGACAGCGCGTGGAGCGCGTCGGACTCCACTCCGGTGATGTACTTCCCCGACTCCTTGCGGACCGACTCAAGGACATGTTGCACCAGCAGCGGGATGTCGCTGCGACGCTCGCGCAGCGGCGGCAGCGCGATGGAGTGGAGCGCGTGCCACCCCGGCGCACCGGGCGCCTCGGAAGGCAGTGCGGCGGCACTGAATAGAAACCGCAGGTCGGGTGCGGCGGGGCGGCGGCCGCGCAGCGCTTCCGGGTGGACGCCTTCCAGCAGTTCCAGCAGCTCGGCGCGCCGCTCCGCGGGGAGCGTGTCTACTTCGTGGAAGAACACCGTGCCCCCGGCGGCCGCGGCCAGCGCCCCCGCCGTTCCGGAATCCCCGAACACGCGCGGGTGAAACTGCTCCGGATCCAGCAAGCGACAGGAAATCCGGATGAACGGGGCCTGTTCCCGGGCGCTGCTCCGGTGAATCGACTCAGCCAGCAGCCCGCGTCCCGTGCCGGGTTCACCCAGGATCAGGACCGGCGCGTCGTATGCGGCCAGCTCCAGCGCCTTGTCCACCGCCTGGCGGAACGCGGGATGGTTGCCCAGGAGGCGGTCGCCGGTCCGGACGAGACGCAGGTCGCGCTTGAGCCGGAGAATCTCGGAGCTGAGCTGGTTACGCTCGAAATAGAGCACAAGCTGGCGCAGGATCGATTCCACCACCTGGAGGTCCTCCTCCCGGCGGCGGGAAACGGTCCGGTCCCACGCGAAGAGGAGCACGCCGAACAGCACGCCGTTGAGGATGAGCGGAGCGGCCAGGAGGGCCGCCGCGCCGAAGAGGCGCTTGATGCGGTACGCCTCGTGGTCGAAGGTGCTGTCGTCGGCAATGACGAGGGGCTCACCCCGCTCGAGTTCCCGGAGCAGCCGGTTGTCCTCGGCGAACTCCAGGATTTCCGGAAACGGCCGGCCCCCGCCGGAGTCATCACCCGGCAGGGAGCGGCGGGCGACGAAACGCAGAGTCCGGCCGGGCAAGTCGAAGTAGCCGAAGCCGGCCCGGTCGGCGGTGACCAGCTCGAGAATCCGGTCGAGCAGGAACGCGACCACTTCGTCCAGGTGGCGGTGACGCGACAGCGCGTCGCTCAACTCCAACAGCAGGCCCGACACCTGCACCTCGCGTTCCATCTGAAGGTACATGCGGGCGTACTGGTAGGCGACGGCGAGCTGGGTGGCCAACGATCGCATGAGGTTGATCTCGTTGCTGTTCCAGTCGTGCCGGTCGCGGCTGTGATGCAGCCCCATGAAGGCCAGCGGCTCGTCGCCCAGATGGATGGGGACCACCAGCAGGGAGCGGGTTCCGAAGTCCAGGCACATCTGCTGGAGGACCGGGTGGACGCGGTCGCCGGAGACGTCGTCCACCGCGAACGGATCGCGCAGGTAAACCGATGTGGCCAGAAAATCCCGCTTGATGGGGATCTCCAACTCGAGGGCAGAGGGCAGGGAGCCGTCACGCCGGTACTCGTAGTCGATTTTCAGCACCCGGTTTTCCCGGTAGACCATCAAATTGCACCGGTCCAGGTCCATGAGCCGTCCGATCTCGGAAACGGTGGCTCGCAGAAAGTTGTCCAGATCGATCCGTCGGCAGATCTGGGGTGAGATCCGGTTGATCAGGTTCTCCCAGACCCGGTAGAAGGAGACGGTTTCCAGCAGTTGCTCCCGGGAGAGCGAATCGATGTGACGTTCATCCGCGATGCGGCTGGGCATGGGTAGCGGTGGCCTCCTTCCGGATTCAACGGTTGCTCAGAATAATCAGCGGCCGGTTTCTTGTCAAGAAAAAAATGTCACAATGACACACGATTCACAGCATTCGCGTTTTATTTGTTTCCGGTTGACACGTTCAATGTTGACTTATGACGGATCCTGGATCATAATGACGATCTTTTTGTAAAACCCGAAGCTGCTGGTGGAGGAATGAATGGACTGGGTGATCGGCATCGATATTGGCGCGATCAGCGTCAAGGCGGCCCTGATTGGCAGCGAAGCCCGGCGGTCGGACTGGGCGAACCTGGCGTCCGCCGATCCGTCTCTGACCTATCTGGATCCGGCTGACCTGGCCGCGGGCGAAGCGATCCCTCCCATCCTGCTCACCGCATACGCCCGGATCAAAGGCCAGCCCATCCGCGCCGCCCGGGACCTGCTGGAGTCCCTGTTCCGCAAGATCCCGCCGTCGGAGTTGCGCGGCATCCGCGTGACGGGATCCGGCGGCCGGCTCCTGGGCCAGGCGCTGAACCTGAACGCGGAAAACGAGTTCAAGGCCATCACCCGCGCCGTCAACACGCTCTGCCCCGACGTCCGCACCGTTTTCGAGATGGGCGGCGAAAAGTCGAAGTATATCCTGCTGGAGCAGGATCCGCAGTCCGGCCAGCTGGGCATTGCCGACTACGAGACCAGCGGCGATTGCGCCGCCGGGACCGGCTCCTTCCTGGACCAGCAGGCCGGGCGGCTGCAGTTCGCCATCGAGGACGTGGGCGGCATCGTGGATCGGGCCGAGAAAGCCGCCAAGATCGCCGGGCGCTGTTCGGTGTTCGCCAAATCCGACATGATTCACGCGCAGCAGAAAGGGTACACGCCGCCTGAAATCCTGAGGGGTCTGTGCGACGCGGTGGCCCGCAACTTCAAGAGCTCCATCACCAAGGGGAAGGCGGTGGTGCCCCGGGTCGCGTTCATCGGCGGGGTTTCCTGGAACGCCGGCGTGGTGCGCGCCATCGAGGACGCGTTTGAACTCAAGCGGGGCGACCTGCAGGTCCCCCGATTCGGCTGCTGGCTGGGCGCCCTGGGCGCGGCCCTGCTGGAGTGGGAGTCGCCCAAGCGGACGCCCATCGCCGGCCTGGAGATCCTCGACCGGCACATGGCCCACGTGCAGGCCGGTTTTCCCACGACGCCGCCCTTGGATCTGGAGAAGGTGGTGCTCCTGCGCGACCGCATCCCGCCGTACACCCTCGAGGGAAAAGCCGCACCCATCCGCACGTACCTCGGCATCGACATCGGCTCGGTGAGCACCAACCTGGTGGTCCTGGACGAGGGGGGCGACGTGGTCAAGGAGATCTACCTGCGCACCCGCTCCCGGCCCATCGAGGTGGTGCAGGAGGGGCTCAACGAGATCCTCGCCGAACTGGGCGACCGCATCACCATCCACGGCGTCGGCACCACCGGTTCGGGCCGCGAGCTCATCGGCATGCTGGTGGGCGCCGACCTGATCATGGACGAGATCACCGCCCACAAGACGGGCGCCAGCTACATCGGCGACAAGCTCCTGGGCCTGACCGTGGACACGATCTTCGAGATCGGCGGACAGGACTCCAAGTACATCAGCCTGCAGGACGGCGTCGTCGTCGACTTCGCCATGAACGAGGCCTGCGCCGCCGGCACCGGCTCCTTCCTCGAGGAGCGGGCCGAGGAGCTGGGCGTCAGGATCAAGGGCGAGTTCGCGGAGCTGGCGCTCGCCAGCACCGCGCCCATCAAGCTGGGCGAGCGGTGCACCGTGTTCATGGAGCAGGACGTCAACAGCTA
>CALAMB010000426.1 GCA_937925645.1 uncultured Acidobacteriota bacterium | reverse complement strand
CACTGTTCACCGTTCACTGTTCACTGTTTTACGGCGGCACGACGCCGCTCTGGATGGGCGCGGGACGCGCAGGGCAAAATCGCGGAGTGCGGTAAGGCGCGCAAAGCAAAATCTCGGCACCCGCTCCACGGGAATCCAAAGCGCAGACTTGTCTGCGCACTCCAAACAGGCGGGACGCCTGAGTGACAGCCGGCAGGATGCCTGCGCCACCCGGATTAGTGGACCACCTGCTCCTCGCCGCGGGACTGCCAGTAGCGGTCGATCACCGGCTGGAGGGAGCGGTGAATGTCGGCCAGCGAGCGGGCGTGGTTGCGGCCCCACCAGGCCGGCCAGTGGGCCACCCGGAACATCCGGGCGCCGGCGCCCACACTCCGCGGCTTGAAATTGGCCATGAAGGGGGACCGGTAGCCGGACGGCGTGACGATGGCGTAGAGCAGCTCCTCGCAGCTCCGGCCCAGCGACACGGTCACGGTGGCGTACTCCGGCGCGGGCGCCGGCACGTGGGGCGGGGCGTTCATCAGCTCTCCCTCGTTGAGGATCCGCTCCTCGCGCATCGCCGGCCGATCGTCCCCCAGGTGGGCGATCAGCACCGGGACGGCGTCCAGGCCCGCGGCCACGACCCGATCCGCCAGGGCCCGGCGGCCTTCGGGCGCCAGGTCCGGGTTGGCCAACCGGTTCAGCAAATCCGTACCTTCCATCCAGCGTTGTCCTCCCCAGGCAGTGGCCACCAGTTGATGCTCCCGGAAGGTGGCGGCATCGCCGGGGCGCTTGGACCCGCCCTCCACGGCGATCACCGTCCCCACGAGCCAGACGGAACCCGGACAATCCAGCCCGCCGGAAACGTAGGCCACGATCTGGCCACCTCCGTCCAGGTCCACATACACCGCGTCACTCCCGCGCCCGGGATCGATGAGATGCTGCCACGGAATTTTCGACTCCCGCCCGAGCAACACCACTTGTTGTCCTGCCTGTTGGGAAAGCGTCATGGTTGGTTGTCCTCCTTGCTGTCCCGCCACAGCGGTCGCGCCGGCGCCCATCGCTGCGCACAGGGTGGCGGCCACCAGCCCTCGTCGCAGCAGGCAGGGGCGGCCGGCCAGACAGGGAAATCGCGAGATACCGTGGACACGATTCAAGCGGACGGAAAACCGCCCCGAAACCGATTCGACCATGTCGCCTCCACAGCGGTCAAGAATGGCTTGGACGTGTTTCGATTATAGCAGGATCCGATTTCGCCGCAACCGCTCGGCTGGGTGGACTGTCGGGATGGCCCCGCCCGACTTTGGCCGGGAAGGCAAACGACCCATTGACACCATCGCCGAACGTTGCCAAAATTAGAGCGCCGAAGCAGTTTCAGTCACGCCCGTTCTTCGCTGCAAACCTGTACAGGGAGGAAGCTGCATGATGAATCGGATTCGACGGTTGCCACCCGCCGGTTGGATTCTGCTGCTGGGTTGCCTGGCTGCACCCCTGCCGGCCGCCGGTGACGGTTCGATCCCCTCGCTGCTGCACCAGGTCGTGCGCCAGCCCATCAGTTCCACCGACGAGTTGGCCGGATTCGGCCTGACTTCGGCCAACAAGCCGAACGGCCGCATCTACCGCCTGCGTGAAACCCCCGACTGGACCCGCCCCGTCCAGGTGCCGCGGCTGTGGGGCGCGCTGGAGCTGGGGATCGCCGACCCCATTGAGTCCGGCTTCGCCGTGCTGTACCGCTCGCCGGTCATGTCCGAAACGACGAGTCGGGAATCGCGGGTGGTCCTGTTCGACGCCGAGGGTCGCCAGACGCGCGAGCTGGACCTGACGCCGCTGTTTTCCAATCCCGACCACCTGGAGGTCCAGGACTTCCGGTATCACGACGGACGCATCTACTTCAACGAGGCCTGCCAGTCATATTCCCAGCAGGCGGGCGGCCGGTGCTCGGCCCTGGTTTGCGCCGATCTGGCCACCGGGCGGGTGCTGTGGCGGACGGCGCCGCTCGTCTCGAACAACATCTTCATCATTCACCGGAAACGGATTTTCTGCGGCTACGGCTTCACCGCCGAGCCGGATTTTCTCTTCATCCTGGACGCCGACACCGGCCGCGTGCTCAGCCGGACCCCAATCGACAGCGCCCACGACTACATGGAGATCCAGGAGGGGCACCTGCTCGTGACCACCTACCGGAGTCTTTACAAGTTTCGCATCGACCCGGCGGTATTCGGGGACCCGGCGGACAGGTAGGCGGCGGCCCGCCGGGCGGTTAGACCTTTTGTCGCGCCGCCGCATCCAATTTAGCGCCGCGGCGGATGGTTCCGCCGCCAGTTCGGGTCGGCCCCAGGGCCGGCCGTGACATCGGAGGTGGGTATGTTCGGAATCGATCCCCTGTACTGGATGCTCATGATCCCCGTGATGCTGCTGTCGTTTGTCGCCAGCTTCCGGGTCAAGAGCGCCTTCAAGAAATATTCACAGATCCGGTCCGCGTTCGGGATCACGGGCGCCCAGGCGGCCCGGCAGATCCTGGACCGCAACGGCCTGAACCACATCGAAGTGGTGGAAACCCACGGGTTCCTGTCGGACCACTACGACCCGATGAAGAAGGTGGTCCGGCTCTCGCCCGAGGTGTACCGCAGCCCGTCGCTGGCCTCCGTGGGCATCGCCGCCCATGAAACCGGCCACGCCGTGCAGCACGCCAAGTCGTACGCGCCCCTCATGCTCCGGAACATGATGGTCCCCGTCGCCTCCCTCGGCTCCAATTTGTCGTGGATCATCATCATGGCGGGATTCTTCATCGGCATGATGGGCCTGGTCAAGATCGGCATCCTGCTCTTCAGCGCCGTGGTGGTCTTCCAGCTCGTCACCCTGCCGGTGGAGTTCAACGCGTCCACCAGGGCCAAGGAGATGCTCACCGGCTACGGCCTGATATCCACCGGCGAGCTGGCGGGCGTGAGCAAGGTGCTCTCCGCGGCGGCCATGACCTACGTCGCGGCGGCCGCCTCGGCCATCGTGACGCTGCTCTACTTCCTCCTTCGGGCCGGCCTCATCGGCGGCCGTGATGACTAAGGCGCGCCCGGCCGCTCCCATCCACTCCGCCACCCGCCACACCGCACCGCCGCGCGGGCGATTCCGTCCGCGCAGCCCTGTTTCCGGCCATGTCAGTTGAAGCGGCCGCGGCCGGCGCTTTCTTCGAGCGGGCCCGCCTCGAGGCGGAGCGCTACGGCGAGGACGGCTGGGTCTTCCTGCGGGAGCTGGTGCAGAACGCCCGCGATGCCCGCGCCACCCGGATCGAGTTCGAGACCGGCGTCGCCGGCGGCGACGAGCGCATCACCTGCCGGGACAACGGCGCCGGCATGTCGCCCGACGACGTGGACCGCTTCCTGCTCCGCCTCTACGCCTCAAGCAAGGAGGATGACCGGGACACCGTCGGCTTCTTCGGCGTCGGTTTCTGGTCGGTGCTGCTGTTCGAGCCGCGCGAGATCCGCGTCGTGACGCGAAGCGGTGATGTCGCCTCAGCCTTCGCCGTCGACTGCGCCGGCCGCGGAATCCGGCCGCTGTCGCCGCCGGCGGACGCGGCGCCTGGCACGACCATCACCCTGGTCCGACCCGTGCCGGACGGGGCGGTCCCCGGCGCACTCGGCGCCGCCGTCCGCGAACAGCTCGACCGCTACGCCCGCCACGTCCGCCCCCTGCCGGGCATCCGTGCGCTGGAGCTGTATTGCGACGGCGCGCGCGTCAACCGTGGCTTCGAGCTGCCCCACCGCCTGGGCCGCCGCTTCCGCACCCGCCGCTTCGACGGCGTGCTGGGCTTCGGGCCGGCGCCGTCGGTGCGGATCTACAAGGGCGGCATCCTGGCGCGCGAGACGGCGGGACTGGACGAGGTGATCCCCAGCCGCCCCGTCCGCCTGCCCCGCTCCGGCTGGGGGCTGTTCCCCGTGGTGGCCATCAACATCGACGGGCTGCGCCTGTTGATGGACCGCCACACCATCTGCGAGGATCCGCTGCTCCATGAGGCGGTGCGCTACTGCGAGCGGGCGCTGCTGCGGATCCACCGGCGGCTGCTGGGCCGGCTGTTTCCGCTGGACTGGCGCAACGCCCTGGCCAGCCTCTGGGCGCGCGGACGAACCCAGATCGGAAGAGCACACGTCTGAACTCCAGTCACGTCAGTCAATCT
>CALAMB010000425.1 GCA_937925645.1 uncultured Acidobacteriota bacterium | reverse complement strand
CCGATGGCGGTGAGCGCGGCCCGGGCCGCGGTGATCAGCGCGGTGATGTTGAGCCCCACCGAGCAGTTCAGGTTGCAGCGGCCGCAGAGCGAACAGCGGCCGAACAGCACATCCACCCACTCGCGGGTGAGCGTCTCGTCCAGCTCCCGGGCGCCCACCCAGCCGGGGACGATCCGGCCCAGCCGGGTGAAGTAGCGCTTGAACACGGCCATCACCAGGTTGACCTTGTAGGCCGGCGGGTTCTCCGGCTCGTCCGAGGTGAGGGCGTAGTGGCAGGTGTCGGCGCACAGCCCGCAGTGGACGCAGGCGTTCAGGTCCGCGGCGCCCTGGTGCCCCAGCGCGTCGCGGAAGGTGTCCACGGCCTTCCGGATGTCCGCCGGGGTCAGTCGCGCGAGGCGCTCTTCCAGGATGTCTTTGGCGGACTCGGCGGTCATGGCTGCGACTCCCGCGGCCGTGGCGGCAGCACGCCCCGCCGGCCGAAAAAGATGCCGAACAGGATCCGGCTGTAGAAAAAGAAAAAGCAGTGGCGGATTTTTCCCAGCGGTATATATAGGAAGAGAACCGCCGCCGTGCCCAGCAGGGCGGCGTCCGCCGCGGGGATCCAGAGGCTGGCGGCCGCCGTCACGAGCAGCAGATCCACCAGGGCGTTGGAGGCGAAGTCATCGGGACAGCTGATGCTGCGGAGCACCGGCTTGACGGCGCGCTTGACCAGCAGGCCGGTCCCGCCGACGGCGCCTGCCGCGAAGACGGCGGTGAGGGGCACCCGCCAGCTCTCCGGCGGGACGAAGCCGAAAAACACTGTGGCCAGGTAGGCCAGAACGAGAAAAACGGAGAGGTGGTAGCCGATGCCCGTCAGGTAGGTGGACAGGTGCCGGGCGGCGCTCTCCTTGCCCCACGGCATCATGCCGGGCCCGAAGGCGTAAGCGATCCCTTTCAGCGGGGCTCCGGCGGGGGCCGAGTGGACGTCGTGCGCCCCGAACCGGTACGCGCGAACGACCTGAAACGCCAGCGCCGCCAGACACCACCCGGCGGCGGCCAGCACGGTCAGTCGAAGGGGATCGAGCCCGGTCACCGGCGGCTCACACGCAGCCGTCGGGCTTGGGCAGCCCCGCCAGCTTGCAGGCGCCCTTGGCCGGGCCGGACGGGAACATCTCGTAGATCTGGCGCAGCGGGAAGCCGGTGGTCTTGCAGATCGCCCGCACCATGGGGGCCAACTGTTTTTCCAGGTAGTACGCCCGGATAAATTCGATCACCGCCCAGTGCGCGGGGGAAAGCTCCTGCAGGCCTTCTTCCTGCCGGGCCAGCGCCGCGGCGATATCGCGGTCCCAGTCCGCGGGATTGACCATGAATCCTTCCTCGTTAAGCTCATGCTGTTTGCCGTTCACTTCGATCGCGCCCATACCCGGTCTCCTGTGAATTGACTTGAAAAACATTAACTCTATTAAATCCCGAATACTAAAACAGTTGCTCCCCTGACGCAAGATGATCTTCACGGAATCAGGTATTTCGCCTTGAGGATGAGGAGCAGGTGGGCGGCGGTCCAGCTGAAGTGAGACGCCCGCAGGCCGCGCCCGGTCAAGGGATCGTAGTTTTCGCGCAGCGGCGCGGGGGAATCGGCGGCGCCCCGCAGGTTGGCCAGGAGCTGTTCGGCGAGCGCGTCCGCCTCCCGGCGGAAGCCGCCGCGGCGCAGGCCGGCCAGCCCGAAGTAGGCCTGGTCCAGCCAGACGGGTCCCCGCCAGTAGCCGTCCAGGGCCGCGGCGGGATGGTCGGCGGACAGCGTGGGGAAGGGGAGGCGGGTGCGGAAACGGGTGGAGTCCATCAGCGCGTCGCGGATCCGCGCCGCCTGGCCCCGCGTGGCGACGCCGGCCCACAGGGGGATCCATGCCTCCGGGCCCGGCGCCCGCACGAACGCCCCGTCCGCAAGGCGGATGTCGGCGAACAGACCGGCCGTCTCGTCGAACATCCGGCTGCGGACGAGCCGCCGGAGCCGGCCGGCTTCCCCCTCCAGCCGGGTGGCGTCGCCGGGCCGTCCGATGAGCCGGGCCATCCGGGCCAGGCAGCGTTTCTCTGCGTAGAGGTAAGCGTTCAAGTCCGCCGACGCCTGGTCCAGCGTCCAGGCGCCGGGGCCGTGGGCGACGAGCCGCGCGGCGTCGAAGCGGGCCGCGTTGTCCATGCCGCTCTCCCATTTGGCGGCGGTCAGGTCGTCGCGGGTGGCCCCGTACTCGCACAGTCCGTCGCGATCGCGGTCCCGCTGCGCGTACCACCAGCGATGGTAACGCCACAGCCGCGGGTACATCTCGCGAACGAATTCCTTGTCGCCGGTGGCCGCGTAAACCGCGGCCACGGCCCAGGCGGCGAGCGGCGGTTTCGTGTTGAGCCAGTTGTCCTGGGAGCTGTCGGCGAACACGCAGTCGGCCACCATTCCCGCGTCGTTCTGCCGCTCCAGCATGGCCCGGATCTGCGAGCGGGCCAGCTCCGGCGCGAACTCGGCCAGCGCGGCGGCGTGCTTCCACGAGTCCCACGCCCAGAACCCGTTGAAGTAGGCCACCGCGCCGGACGGGATGACGCCGTCGTGGCGCAGCGCGCCCGCCGGGGCGCGCCAGTTGTTCACCAGCGTCATCACCGCCTTGACCGCCAGGCGGCGGCAGGCGTCGCGTCGCAGCAGCGGCGCGTCGTCGCCGAGCGCCCGGTCCAGATAGCCCTGCCATCGCTTCCGGTTGTGGGCGAACGCGGCGCCGGTGTCAGCCAGCGCCGCGCCGGCCTCGGCGAGCTCGGATTCCCCGTTGGACGGCGCCCGCACCAGCACCAGGGCGACCGCGGTGGCGGCGGTGCCGCCGGGCGCGATCATTGTCGGCGCCATCGTGTCGGCACGGTAGCCGGTGGAACCGCGGGGGGCGACGCGCCAAGCCGTCACGTCGGGCAGTACCACGTGCAGCACACCGGCGCCGCCTCCCCAGACCGCGCGGACGCCCGCGTCGCCCGTCTCCAGCCGGGCGGCCGCGTCGAGGAGTTCGCCTTCCCATCGCCAGCGCACGGTCAGCGGTGACATCGAGCGGTTGGTCACCTCCACCCGTACCAAGGCCGTCGCCGCCGACGCGAAATATAATTCCAGCTTCACCGCCGCACGATCCGTTTCATTCGACAGCCGCAGCAGCCCCGGGTAGACGGTGCGGATAACCGCCGCCGATTGCGGGAACGGCAGCGGGGCGCCGTCGGCGGCATCCACCGGCGCGAATCGGGCAATCGAGCGGCTGAGCCACCGTCCTGGTTCCGTGAGATACGGTCCGGCGAAGCCGCTGCCGGTTCCGTCCGCAGGGATGGCGTAGCCGTGCCAGGCCCCGCAGTCAAACAGGCAGCCGGGCGCCGGCTCATCGACGCCACAGGGCGATTGGATGAAACCAAGCACGTTGGGGAAGTCGCTCCAGGCG
>CALAMB010000424.1 GCA_937925645.1 uncultured Acidobacteriota bacterium | reverse complement strand
ACTCTTTGCCAAGGCCCATGCTGGCGTACAGCCAGATCCTGCCGTTGGCGGTGAACCCCTCAACAAGGGTGACTGGGTGTGGGCGGGTGGGTTTGTCATCCGCTTTTACAATGGGATAGGGCAAGAAGCCGAAATAACCGAAAATCGAATTGCCGAACTGAAACAACATCATTTCGCTGGACATCTGGTACTGGTCCGGCATATCCGATTCGGTGGAGAACGAAATCCCCGACAGACTCATTTTCCAGATGCCGGTGACGTTGTTGGTGGCGTCACGGGTCTGCATGCCGCACAGACCGAATGCCCCCATGGCGAGGACCAGGCAACCACAGATAAGCCACTTCTTCAGATGGCTGTTAGCGTGCATCATGTGCCTCCTGATGAAAATTGCAATTTAACATATTCTAATGAAAGGAACCGGTAATCGTCAAATGGATTCTTCAGAATAAATGGTATTGTAACTCATTAGACATGAAAGTGTTACATGTTCGGTCCCGCCTGGCGTCTGTAGACATAGATCCGGGTGGCGTAAATGTCCGGCAGGCGGTGAGTGCGGACCGGCTTCCATCCCGGCAGGGCGAAGGTGTTGCTGATCACTCGGGCTTCCGGGCGCAGCTCGCGGCGGAGTTTTTCATCCAGCGCCCGCATGGCTTCCGGGAACAGATAACAGACCACCAGATCGGCTTCGGCCAGGGACCCCGCCAGAAAGTCCGCCCGATGGAGCTTGAGATTGGGGCACCGGCCAAGTTGGCGGAGTCGCGAGCAGAAAAGCGGCACGGGGGACAGTTCGTACCCGATGACGGTGGCTTCCGGAAACCGCCTGGCCAGCGGGACGGCCAGCGAACCCCATCCGGAACCCGCCTCCACAACCGTCCCGGAGAAGCCCGCGGGGATTTCCGACAGCATGATGTTGCGTGCCCGCCGGCTGGAGGGAAGCGGTGAAATTCCGGTTTTCAACGTGTGATACGCGACGGACAGAACGGCTCCGACCAAAAAAACCGACAGGCAGAGCGCAACGATCTCCATGGTGGCTTTCCGCGCGACGTGATATTCGGTGAAACTATACTCCGCCGGCCGGCAGAATCCAAATACCCTGCGAGCGCCGGTGGGCCGGGTTGCTAATTTCGTTGCGGGATCATGGCGGAATCTTTATAATTCGGCTATCGACGATCACCTGTTCGAATGAATTGCGGCGGAAACTGCCGCTGGATGGATCATGGTTCGGATTTGCGCACCGTTCAACATCCTGAGGAGGCAATGATGTTCAAAGAGTTCAAAGAATTCGCCGTCAAGGGAAACGTGGTGGACATGGCCGTGGGCATCATCATGGGCGCGGCCTTCGGCACCATCGTCAGCTCGCTGGTGGCGGACGTGGTGATGCCGCCCATCGGCATGCTGATGGGCAATGTGGATTT
>CALAMB010000423.1 GCA_937925645.1 uncultured Acidobacteriota bacterium | reverse complement strand
TGACTGACGTGACTGGAGTTCAGACGTGTGCTCTTCCGATCTCTGGACGACCTCCAGGTCGGCCGGCGGGGTGTACAGGATGGTGAGGGGTTCGGCGGCGGTCTTGAAGTTGTTGTTGTCCAGCGCGTGGGGATCGTCGGGATTGATGTTGACGTCGAAGGTCAGCTCGAAGACCTGGTTCCACGCGTCGGTGTAGACCATGATCTCGTAGACCCCCTGGATGTGTTCGGGCACCCGGCCGGTGATGGTCCCCTCGTAGTACTGGCCGACTTCCAGGGCCCCGGTGCGGGATGCCGAACCGATGCGCAGGTCCGTGGCCCCGCCGGGGGCGGTCTTGTCCGCGGTGAGCCAGAGGGAATCGCTCCAGCTCGCCGGAAAGGTGATCCCTGCGCCCCGGTTGGTGACCCGGTAGTAGACCGTGATCTGGCTGCCGTCGAAGACCTCCGTGGGTCCGGCCACGTCCGAGACCACCAGGTCGGGAGGCGGCACCGGCTGGGCGTCGATGGTGATGGCGGCGGCCCGGACGTTGTTGGCCTCGAAGGGGAACTCGTCCACCGATCCCGAGGCGTCCACCACCACCAGGATGTACATGTCGCCCTGGGCCGCCTGGGGGATCCGGTAGTGGCCGACGCTGCGGTACTGTTCGGCGACGGCCAGGGCCGAGCCGTTGGGCTCCCAGCCCAGGCGCAGGTCCCCGCCGTCGAATTTGTTGTCCAGGGAGAGATAGACCCCGTCATTCCAGCGGCTGCCGCCGGTGGGGGTGGCCGCGCCGCCCAGGTTGGCGACGGTCCAGGCCACGTCCACCACCGCGCCAGAGGTGACCATGGCCGGAATGGTCAGGCCGGTGATTTGAAGGTCGGGCCGGGGGCGCAGCGCGATGGTGATGGGGGCGCCGCGGTCGTCGTTGTTGGTCCGATCCGGATCCAGGACGGTCCGCTGGGCGTCGGCGCGCACGAAGATTTCGTAGACCCCGGTGAGGTGCAGGGGGAGGCGGAAATTCTCCGTGCGCGTGTAGCTCAACCCGGCTCCTAGCCCCAGGCTCATGGTGAAGCTGCCGATCTTGACCGCCTGGGACCGATTGCCGTCGGGGGCCAGGTAGATCACATCGGTCCAGGTCCCCTCGATGGGGCTGGGCCCCTGGTTGCGCACCGTCCAGGTGACATCGATGGCGTCGCCGTCGGAGGCCTCGGCCGGGGCGCCGACACTGACCATCTCCAGATCGCTGCGCGGGGCCACCGTGTAGGTCACCGCCACCGCCACCGGATCCGAGCGGTTGTTGGCGGTGTGGATGAACTCGTAGGGACCCGAGGCGGCGGCGGTCTGGACGAACAGGTACAGGTCCCGGGTGGTCTGGACCTCCACCGTCAGGTCCACCGGGATGGTCAGCTCCACCGTGCGCGTGTAGGCGTCGCCCGGGGCCAGGTTGCCCACCCGGCTCAGCCGGGCCAGTCGCGCCGCGCCGGTCCCGGCGGGGTTGTCCGCCAGGTAGACGTCGTCGAACCACTCGGGGGTGGAGGTTTGGCCGATCCCCTGGTTGAGGGCCGTCCAGGTGAGCCCGAAGGGGGTTCCGGTGGCCAGGTCGGGGGCCACGTCCACCGTGCCGACCACCAGATCGGCGAAGGGCCGGGGCATGATGTCCACGACGTGGGGGGGCGATCCCAGATTGGCCCCGCTGTCGCTGTACTCGTAGACCGCGTCCAGGGCGTCCACCATCACAAAGAGGGTGAAGCGTCCGTCGGTGGCCGCGGCCAGCGGGATGATCTCGGTGCGCGTGTACCCTGTGCCCACGGGCATGGCCCCCTGGTGCGCGAAGCTGCCCACCACCCGGTCGTCGCCGTTGCCGAAGATGGCGTCGCGCGACAGCACCACCCGGTCGATCCAGGCGCTGGTGGGGCCTGTGCCGGTGCCCTGGTTGGTGACCGTCCAGGTGACGGTGAGATCGGCCGGATCGCCGATGATGCGCGCAGCGGCGGTGACCGCCTCCAGGGTCAGGTCGGCGTAGGGCGCCAGGGTCACGGGGAGGGCCGGCGAAACCCCGGTATCGCTTTCCAGTCCCGGGCCTTCCACCACCTGGTCGGCGGCGTCGGCGGCCACGATGAGATAAAAGGGGCCCTGGATGCCGTTGGGCAGGGTCGCCTCCAGGAAGCCCGCCGCGGTGCCGCCGGGGGCCAGGGGGCCCGGGTGGACCAGGGATCCCAGCAGGACGTCGTCGCCGGAAAGGACCGGGTCGGCCGAGAGATGGACCCGGTCGATCCAGGCGCCCTCCACCGGGGCGGTCCCGTGGTTGGCGGTGGTCCAGGAGACGGTGATGGCGGTGCCGGACTGGGCGCCGGCGGTGCCGGCCACCGAATCCACCCGCAGATCCGGGTGGCCCAGGGCCACGGGGCCGGAGGCGGCCAGGTTGTTGGTTTCCCCGGAGCGTTCGTAGACATGGGCGCCGGCGTCGGCCTGCACGACCCAGACGTAGGTCCCGTCGGCCGCCGTTGGCACGGTGATGGTCTGGGTGCGGGTGTAGGCCTCGCCCGCCGCCAGACCGGCCGAGCGTTCGAAGGCACCCACCAGCAGGGCGCCGTTGAGGGTGCCGTCGGCCGACAGATAGAGCCGTTCGATCCAGGGGGCCGCGGCCGGGGCCGGGCCCTGGTTGGTGACGCTCCAGGTGACGGTGGCGGGCCGGCCCACCACGAGGACGGAAGGACCGACCGGGGCCGCGGGCACCAGATCCGGGACCGGGGCCTGATGGATCGCGATGGCCTGGGCTGCGGTGTTGTTGTCTTCCGCGGCCGGCTCGTGGACCGCGTTGGAGACGTCGGTGACCACGAAAAGGGTGTAGGTCCCGCTCTGGATTTCCAGGGGGAGAAGATCCGGGGGCAGGGTCACGGTGCGCACCACCCCGTAGCTCTCTTCGGAGGCCAGGGCCCCGTCGCGGCGGAAGGTGCCCAGGATCCGGTCGCTGCCCGGATCCAGGACCCCGTCGGCGGAGAGGTAGACCCGGTCGTACCAGGTCCCGGTCGGGGTCAGCGCGGTGCCGTGGTTGGTCACGCGCCAGGCGATCTCCAGCGGCTGGCCGGTGAGGGCCTGGGACGGGCCGTCGACGGCATCCACCCGCAGGTCGGCCGGCGGATCGGCGTAGACCAGCGTCAGCGGCGCCTCGAAACGATTGTTCCCCTCATCGCTTTCGGCCACCTCGTTGTAGACGTCGAGGCGGATGTGGAGGGTGTAGTCGCCGGTGACGCCCCAGGGGATCTGGATGGCGGCCGAGCGCTCCAGGGAGGCGCCGGGCGCCAGGGGATCGCTCCACGAGAGGGTCCCCACCGGGATGTCGTCGAAGTTCCCCAGGAAGGCGTCCTTGGACAGGACCGCCTGCTCGCGCCAGCGGCCCTCGGTCGCCGCCGTGCCCTGGTTGGCGACGGTCCATGTCACGGTGAGGGTTTGGCCGTTGCCGATCTCCGAGACCACGGCGCCCGCAGTGAGGCTCAGGTCCGGCGCGCTGAGGCCGATGGGGGCCAGCGCCAGATTGTCGTCCTGCTCGGACTCGGGCTGGTAGGCGTAGTAGTCGGCGGCCACGATGAGGTGCCAGGCGCCGCTCAGGCCGCCGGGGATGGCCACCTGGGTCTCCACGGTATAGGCGGCCCCGGCTTCCAGAGGATCGGAACGCCACACGGTCTTCAAGTGGCGGTCGCCGGCGTCGAGGGCCGTGTCGCGGGACAGAAAGACGGCGTCGTACCAGCCGGTGGTGGCCCGGCCCGCGCCGGTGTTGGAAACCGTCCAGCTCAGGGTCAGGTTCCGGCCCGCCGCGGCGCTCCCGGGCGCCGTGATCTCCACCGCCAGGTTGGGTGCCGTGATCTGCACGGCCACCACCACGGTGTTGTCGGCGTTGTCGGTTTCGCGCTGCTGGTTGTAGACATCGGCGGCGAAGATCAGGTAGCGGGTCCCGGTGCCCGCGGAGGCCTGAATGGCGCTCACCGCCGAGGCCGGACGGTTCACCGCGTAGGCGCCGCCGGCGGCCAGGACATCGCCGGGGCTGCGGTAAAAGGAGGCCAGGACCAGGTCCTCGGGATCATAGGCCGGGTCGGCGCTCAGGAAGACCATGTCCCACCAGCCCTCCCGGGCCGGGCCGGTGCCGGTGTTGGTCACGGTCCAGTCCAGGGGGATGCGCTGGCCCCAGGCCGCGCTGGCCGGAGCGCTGGTGCCCGTGATCTCCAGGTCGGCGGCGTTGAAGACCACCGCGCTCACCCATTGGTTGTTGGCCTCGTCGGCCTCGCTTTGAACCCCGGTGGCGTCGGTGACCAGGATGAAGTGCCCGGGGCCGGTGAGACCCGCGGGGAGGGTGACGTCCAGCGAGACGCTGTAGGCGTCGCCGGCGGCCAGGGGGGCGAGGTCCGCCTGATAGCGGAAGGCGACCAGGATGTCTTCGGGGTCCAGGCTATCGTCGGCCGACAGGTAGAGCCGGTCGACCCAGGCGGCGGTGGCCGCCCCGCTTCCCTGGTTGGCCACGGTCCAGGAGACGGTGACCCGTTCGCCCCAGGTTCCGGCGGCCGGCAGGACGGCCGCCGTCACGGCAAGGTCGGGGTCGCTGATCTCGATGGGGCGCACCACCGTGTTGTTGGCAAGGTCGGTTTCGCCCTGGGCCGCGTCGGCGTTGATGGTGAAGATCAGGTATTTGCCGCCCACCCCCTGGCCCGGGAGCCACACCGCGTGGCTTTCCGAATAGAAGGCCTGGGGCGCCAGGGGGGTCTGGGTGGAGATCCAGTCCGCCACCAGCAGGATGGCAGAGCCGTCCAGGGTCTGGGTGTCGCTCAGATACACCCGATCGTACCAGTCGGCCCAGGCCGTGCTGGCCCCGATGTTGGTGACGGTCCAGGCCACTTCGATGCGCTGGCCCACGGCGGCGGCCGAAGGCGCGCTCACCGCCGCCAGGCTCAGGTCGGGGGGCTCCTGGATGGCGATGGCCGCCCCGGGGCCGGCGTTGTTGGTCTCGTCGGACTCTCCCTGGAAGTTGCCGCCGTCGGCCACCACGATGAGGTAGGCGAAGGCCTCGGCGCCCTTGGGCAGGGTCACTGGCCGGGTCACCGTGTAGCTGCCTCCGGCGGCCAGGGGCGACTGGTCGGCCACGTCGAAGGTTGCCACGAGCAGATCATCGTTTTCCCAGGTGGGGTTGGTGGAAAGGTAGACGGAATCCCGCCAGGTGCCGCTGGCCGATCCCGGCCCGATATTGTGCACCTGCCAGGTCAAGGAAACGGTCTGCTGGACCGCGGCTTGGGCCGGCGCCTGAACCGAAACCACCGTCAGATCGGGAATTTCCACCGTCACGGGGGCGGAAACGCCCGTATTGTTGGCCTCGCTGCCTTCCCCCTGGACCCGGCCGCCGTCGGTGAGGACGATCACGTACCAGGTGCCGGCGGCCACCGCGGGCAGGGTCAGGTCCCGGGCCAGGGTGTAGGCCGATCCGGGCCCCAGGGGACCGGTCCCTTCCCGGGGCACCACGGCCAGCAGCAGGTCCTGGCCTTCGTTGAGGGTGGGGTCGGACGAAAGATAGACATGGTCGGCCCAGAGCCCGGGGGCGGCCACCTGGGCGCTGAGGTTGGCCACCGTCCACGAGAGGTGGATCGTGGCGTTGGGCGAGGCCTTGGCGGGAGCCGCCACCGCGGACACCGTCAGATCCGGGACCGTGACCGTGAGGGCGGCGCTGGCCAGAACGTTGTTGGTTTCCTGGCTTTCGCCCTGGGTGCGGTACTCGTCCACCGAGAGGAGCAGGTAGTAGGTGCCGGCGCTGACGCCCGGCAGGCGCACCGTCTGGACCGTGGTGTAGAAGGCGCCGGGTGCCAGGGGCGACCGGTCGGCGGCGGAAAAGACCCCCAGCCGGGTGTCGCCGTCGTCCAGGAGCGGATCGCTCGACAGATAGACGGCGTCGCTCCATTGTCCCAGGGCCGGGGCGCTGCCCGTGTTGTCGACCTTCCAGGAGAGGCTCAAGAGCTGGGCCGAGACCGCGGCCGCGGGGGTGGTGAGGCGCGCGGCGCTCAGATCCGGGGCGGTGACGGCCAGCTCCACGACGCCCAGGTTGTTGGTCTCGTCGGTCTCGCCCTGGCGGCCGTTGCCGTCGGCCTTGAGGATGAGGTAGCCCGCGGGGGCATCCCACACGGCGGGGATCGTCAGGGTGGCGCTGCGAGTATAGCTTGCACCGGCGGCCAGGGGGGATTCGGCCGCCGCCGAAAAGACGCCCAGGAGCGGATCCGACGGGTCGAGGATCGGATCCAGGGAGAAATAGGCCCGATCCTCCCAGTCGGCCAGGGCCGCCTGGTTCCCCGAGTTGATGACGGTCCAGGTGACGGTGATCGTTTCCCCCAGAACCACCTGGGACGGGGCGCTCAGGGCTCCCGGGGCGATGGTCAGGTCCGGGGCCTCCAGGGTGATGGCCCGGGCGTAAAGGTTGTTGGTCTCGTCGGTCTCGCCCTGGCGTCCGGTGCCGTCGACCGCAAAGAGCAGGTAGACCTCGCCGGTGAGGGTCTCGGGAAGGAAAATCGGTCTTTGCAGGGTGTAGCTTTCCCCGGAGCCCAGGGGGGCGGCGGCCGAGGGGCCGGCCCAGAACTGTCCGATCAGGGTGTCGTTTTCGTCCAGCTGGGTGTCCGCGGAAACGTAGATCCGGTCGTACCAGTCGGTGGTGGTGGGGTACTGGCCGTTGTTGGCGACCGTCCAGCCGAGGCTGATGGTCTCACCCAGCACCGCGGTGTCCGGGGCGCTGGCCGAGGCGACCACCAGGTCCGGCGCGTTTAGGGTGATGGCCACGGCCCGGGTGTTGTTGGTGTCGTCCACCTCGGCCTGGTGGTTGTAACGGTCCGTCCAGAAGATGAGGTGCTTGACCCCCACCGCGTCGGCGGGAATGGTGACGGTCAGGGTCCGGGTGTAGGCGCCGCCGCCGGCCAGACCGCCGCTGTTGTCCACGTAGGCGTATCCCAGGTAGCGGTCGCCGCTGTCGTAGAGGGCGTCGTCCGAGAGGTACAGATAGTCGTACCAGTAGGAGGCATTGGCCGTGCCGCTGTGGTCGTTGGTCACGGTCCAGGAGACCTGGATGACCTGGCCCGCCGAGGCGCTGGCCGGAACCCCGGGAGGCGCCAGAATTTCCAGATCGGCGTTTTCGATGGTGATGGGCGCCGATCCCGCGTAACCGTTGGCCGCGGAAGGATAGTTGTTGGCGTCGTTGGATTCGGGCTGGGCGCCGGCGCCGCCGTAAGACTGGTAATCGGTGTAGACCAGCAGATGGTAGGTGCTGGTCAGGGTCTCGGGATTGGGCAGACTGATGCTCGCGGGCAGGGTGATGCGGCGGCTGACCCGGTAGGTATCGGCCTCGGGGGCGGTCACCCAGGCGGGGCCGTAATTGGCCGAGTAGCTGCTGGCCAGGGTTCCGTGGTGCCCGCCGGCCGAGGCGTCCGCCGCGGCGGTCCCGCTGGGCTCGTCCAGCTTCCAGTACCCGGCCAGCCCCTCTTCGGTGCCGCTCAGGGGGCCGTCCTTGGCCGCCCGGAGCTCCTGGCCCGTCCGGGGCCGGCTCCAGGCCCGCACCTCGTCGATGTAGCCCGTGAACCCGTAGTAGGCGTAGCCCGGGTTGGCGCCGATCATCAGGTTCAGGTCGTTGAGGGAATAGCCGATTTCGGCGCTGGTGAAGGATTCGACGCCGTTCTTATAAAAGGTGATCCCCAGTCCCGGGGTGAAGGCTGCCGCCACGTGCTGCCAGAGGCCCACGTCCACCGCGATCCCGGTGTCGACGCTGGCGATCCCGTTGCACACGTGCCAGGTGGCGCCCTGCTGGAGGATGGACCATTCCGTCCCGGAGTAGCTGCTGGAGGTGCTCACCACGTAGCGCGGGGTCCCGGACGGGGCCGCCTCGGTGGGCAGGACCCAGGCCTCCAGGGTCGCACCGGGCCCGGAGGAACTCTGGTTGAGGTTCAGCCCCGTTTCCACCCTTCCGTAATAGCCGGAGAAGAGCAGCGCCGTCTGCCCCGGCGCGAGGAAGAAACCCAAATAGTTTTGTGAGAAAAAGGCGTTATCGTAATTCGGAGAGGAATAGGACCAGTTGCGGTCGGTGGAAAGCAGGATGGCGTCGGGCCACAAGGCGCCGGCCGGGCCGGCTCCCTGGTTGACCACGGTCCAGGCGACCTCGACGACCCCTCCCGAGGATCCGGCCGCGGGCGCGCTGAAATCCGTCACCACCAGGTCGGGGGGCGGCGAGACGCGCAGGGGACGGGCCGCGATGTTGTTCTCCTTGAGGGTCTCACCCTGGTAATAATCGTCCTGGCAGGCGTAGAAGATCAGGTACTGGTCTCCGGCTTGGGCGGGCAGGACCTTGACGCTGGCGCTGATGGTGTAGGAGGCCCCGGGCGCCAGGGGAAGAAGCGGATCCTGGACGGTGGCGTATCCGGCCTGGGTGTCGCTGTAGGCGTCATAGACCGCGTTGCTGGAGATGTAGACGTAGTCGTACCAGTACTCGGCATAGGCCGGATAGTCCCCCTGGTTGGTGACCGTCCAGGAAACCGGAATCGTCTGGCCCCAGGCCGCCGCCGAAGGCGCCGTGGCGTCGGTCAGGACCAGGTCCGGGGCCGCCAGGGTGATGGGGATCGCCTGGACGTTGTTGGTCTCGTCAGTTTCCAGAAAGGCACGGGACGCGTCGGCCACCACCAAAAGGTACTGGGGGCCGGCGGGGGCCCCGGGAATCTTCACCGTCTGCTGGCGCACGGCGCTGTCGCCCGGGGCGAAGGGGGCCTGGGCGCTGTAGGAAAACGAAAAGCTGCCCAGGGAGAGGTCTTCGTAGGGGTCCCAGACCGGATCAGCCGAGAGGTAGAGCCCTTCGTACAGGTAGCTTTCGTAGCTGCGCTGGCCGGTGTTGACCGTGGTCCAGGCGACGGTGATGCGGCTTCCCTGAAGGGCCAGATCCACGCGGGTGGGGGTGTAGACCACCCGGGCCACGCCCTGGCCGGTGGTCTGGGACCTGTACCAGGAGGCCGGGTCGGAGGCGCTCACCCGGTAGGTGCCGGGGGCGAGCTCCCGATCCACCTGGACCTTCCAGGTGTCGCCCTCGCGGGTTGCTTCCCAAGCGTCGAGAACGGTTCCCGCGGCATCCAGGAGCGAGAGGGTGATCTGGGCCGGAGAACCGCTGTGGCGGGTCTCCAGGGAGGTGAGGCGCACCGGCTCGCCGGCGGTGAAGGTGAAGTCGGCCGCCGGCTGGGTGCCGCTGGCCTGGTTCCAGTTGCCCGCCGTCACCGGGGCGTTGGCCCAGGAGACGGAATCCTGGGCGAC
>CALAMB010000422.1 GCA_937925645.1 uncultured Acidobacteriota bacterium | reverse complement strand
CCGTGTCCTGCACGCGGACGTCCAGGCGGATCCGGCCGCCGCCCCGCTCGCCCAGCGCCAGGTAGGACCCCAGCACCACCACGTCGGTGCCGAGGTTGCGCCGGATGCGCTGCAGCGTGTCGAGCGCCAGCGTGTCGGCCTCCGGCAGCGCCAGCTCGAGGCGCATCCGGGCGATGTTCTCCCCGGGGATGAGGCGGAGCTGGCCGGCGGGCCCCAGTTCGGTGCGGACCATCTCGGCCAGCGCGGTGGCCAGCCAGTCGGCCTCGGACCGGCCGGACAGATTTTTAAACCCCAGCACGGCCACGGCGCGGCGCATGGCCACCGACGTGTCGCCTTTTTTGGACGACGGCGATGGCAGCACGCCGGTTTGCCAGAGCACGATGCCGATGGCGGCCAGCGCCAACGCCAGCGCGACGCCGATGAGCCAGCGGCGGGCCGGGCGGCGCGGCGCCAGGCGGACGGTTAGCGAGTCGCCGTCCGCGGCTTCCCCGCGCAGGGCGGCGGCGACGGACCGGGCGTCGGGAAACCGCGCCGCGGGCTCACGCTGCAGGCACCGGAGAATCGCCGTCTCCCACTTCGGGTCGAGGCCGGGGAGATGGGCCGACGGCGGCACCGGCGCCTCGCGCAGCCGTTTGAGCGCCGTGGCCAGCGGGGTGTCGGCGACAAAGGGCCAGGTGCCGGTCACGGCGCGGTAGAGCACGACGCCGAGGGCATAGATGTCGGCTGCGGCGGTGACCGCCCCGCCCTCCACCTGCTCCGGGGCCATGAACGTGGGCGTACCGGAGATCTGCCCCGTCACCGTCAGCGCGTCCAGCGGTGAGTCGCTGTCGAAGCTGGAGCGGGCCATGCCGAAATCGGTGATCACCGCCCGCTCGCCCGCGGCGCCCTCGCGGGCGGGGATCAGCATGACGTTGCCGGTCTTGAAGTCCCGGTGCACGATGCCGACCCGGTGGGCGGCGTCGAGGGCCGCGCAGAGCTGCTCCGCGAGGGGCAGCGCCGCCGTCGGCTCCAGCCGGCCCACCCGGTTCAGGCGCTCGGCCAGCGTCTCGCCGGGGATCATCTCCATGGTCAGAAAGAAGACGCCCGGCTCCTCCCCGCCCCCCGCCGGCGGCCAGTGGTGAATGCCCAGGTCGAAGATGCGGCAGACATTGGGATGGGTGACTTTGCGGGCCAGATGGATCTCCCGCTTGAAGCGGTTGACGGCGTTCTCGTCGCCGGCGATTTCGGGGCGGATGGTCTTGAGGGCGACCCGCTCGTGCAGCTCGGTATCCTCGACCTCGTACACCTCGCCCATCCCGCCCCGGCCGATGAAACGAATCACCCGATAGCGCCCGGCCACCTCCTCGCCCGGACCGAACAGGCTCATCCGGAATGCGCGACCGCCGCCGGATGGGTGCGTGTCGGTGGCTGCGGCGGGGGTGGGCAGGGTCGCGTCGCCGCCGGGCGCGTCCATCGGCCAGCCGAGTGCGTCAAGTCCGCCGGGCAGGTCCACCAGCAGGCGGCCCGCGGGTTCCCATGGCGCGTCGGGAGACCGGCGCGTCGGCGTGTCCGGACGGATGCGGCCCTCGCGGACCGCGGCTCGCACGCCCGCAGCGTCCAGGGGGCCGACGATGGCGCCGCCGAGTTGGAAGTAGTACCTGTCCATCAAACCGACTGTCTCCTGTCTCCGTTCATGACCGCCTGCTCCCGGATGTCCCGTCAGAAGCCGGGCGGACGCCGGCCCGCAAACGGCCCGCCGTCCTGGAACGCCGCGGCGGCGGCCAGGATGGCGCTCTCGTCAAAGAGCCGGCCGATGAAGGTGATGCTGGTGGGCGCGCCCTTCGCGTCCAGCCCGTCGGGCACCACCACGCAGGGGTGGCCGGTGAGGTTGGTCAGGAGGAGCGTGTCGCCCTCGAAAGCCGGCGCCACCAGCACGTCGACGCGCTCGAACAGGGCGTTGGTGTCCGCGATGAGCCGCGTCCGCAGCCGGTTGGCCTGGATGTACTCCACCGCCGGAATGAACCGGGCCGAGCGGAAGACGTTGGGCCACGCGTCGCGCGTCTGGCGCGCCATGCGGTCCAGGCCGCCGGAGCGGGTCAGCTCGTCGAAGGCCGCCGCCGCCTCGGCGCTCAGGATGAAGGCCAGCGAATCGACGGGGCCCGGCGGCAGCTCCACCGGTTCGAGGCGCGCGCCGAGTCGCCGCAGGGTTTCCAGCGAAGCGGCGTTGTTGGCGCGGGCCGGGTAGTCGCCCTCGAACTGCTTCCGGAGATAGCCGAAGCGCAGCTGGGCGAACAGCCGGCGGTCGGGGAGCCGGAACGGGGCGTCCGTGACGGTGGGGTCCAGTCCATCGGGACCGCGGATGGCGTCGAAGACCAGGGCGCAGTCTTCCGCCGTGCGGGCGATGGGGCCGATCTTGTCCATGGACCAGCTCAGGGCCATGGCGCCCGCCCGGGAGACGCGGCCGAACGTGGGTCGGAGCCCCGTCACGCCGCAGCGCGTGCACGGCGAGACGATGGAACCCCACGTCTCGGTGCCGATGGCGAAGCCCACCAGGCCGGCTGACGCGGCCGACGCCGGGCCGGCCGATGAGCCGCTGGAGCCCTCCTTCGGGTTCCACGGGTTGCGGGTCTGGCCGCCGAACCAGACGTCGCCCCACGCCAGCTCGCCCAGGGTCAGCTTGGCCACGAGCACCGCGCCGGCATCTTCCAGGCGCCGCACCACGGTGGCCGTGTCGGCGAGCACCTGGTCGCGATAGGGGGCGCTGCCCCAGGTGGTGGGATAGCCGGGGACGGCCAGCAGGTCCTTGGCGCCGTACGGAATCCCGTGCAGAGGACCGCGCCGGCGCCCCGCGGCGATCTCGGCGTCGGCCCGTCGGGCCTGCTCCCGCGCCAGCGTCTCGGTGAGCGTGACCACGCAGTGGAGCTGTGCATCGTGCCGCTTGAGCCGGGCCAGGTACAGCTCGGTCAGCTCCGTCGAGGTGACCTGCCGGGTGCGCACCAGCTCGGCCAGGTCGGTGACCGGGTAAAAGGCCAGCTCCTCGAGGTCGGTCGGGCGAGTGAGCCGGCGCGCCGGCGGCCGGGCGGCGGCGGCTGCCGGAACGGGCGGGGCGGCGCCGCGGGGGTGAAACTCCAGGGCCGGCGGCAGGTCGTTGGGGATGGGCTCCCGCCGGATGGCCGAGTACGCCTGCAGGTATTCCTGCAGGTCCTCCGCCATGAGCCGGAGCTGGGGCGGCGTGAGAGTCAATCCCCACAGCACCCGGGCCGAGCGGATCAGCAGCTCCGCATCGGATAGTGCCTCTGGAGAGTGCGCCAGGTAGCCGCTGCCGAATCCGAGGGCCAGCGCCAGCGCCACGATGCCGATCCACAGGAGTTTTCGTTTCATGTGTCCACCTTGTCTGGGCGCCCGCCGCCGGGCGCACAAAATGCCGCGCGCGGGAACGACCGTCGCCCGGTCATCCGCCGGTGCGGATCCAGGCGTGGGTGATCCGGCCGATGTACAACCGGTGGTAATCCCGCTCCGGGTAGTGGGCCGCCAGTTCCGGCTCGATGAACCGGGCGGGATCCAGATCCTGACTGTACAGCTTCCGGCACTCGATGACCAGCCGGGCCTCGGCGAACGCGACGCCCCCACCGGCGCCGGCGACGGGCGTCAGCCCGGCCGCCGCCGCCTTGTCGAGGTCGCGGCCGGAACGGGTGCCGCACAGCTCCAGCGCCGGCCGGTAGCGCTCCTCAAAGAAGGAGAGCGTGTACGCCGGGTGACGCTCCATGAAGCCAAAGGTGTGGCGGACGGGCCGGACGAAGCAGAACGCCACCGGCTGGTTCCAGAGCACGCCCACCCCGCCCCAGCTGGCGGTCATGGGGTTGCAGTCGCCCGGCGCGCCGGCGGTGAGCAGCATCCAGTCAGTGCCGATGAGGCGGAACGGGTTGTCCGGGATCTCCTCGGGGGCGATGGGGCGAAATTCCGGCGTCATGGTCACGCTCGCTGCAGTCCGGCGGTCGAGTGGAGTCGAATGCTGGCCGTATTATACCAAAGGCGGGTCGCGGACGGGGAACCGGTCCGTTCCGACGGCATGATTTTGCCCGTCGGCGCGGGGCGCCCCGTGCTATAATTCTGACCGCTTTGCGCTCACGTGACGGATTCCCTTTCGGAGGTGCTTCATGATACGCGCACACAGAGCCGGATCCAGGCTCGGATTCCTGCTGGTCATCCTGCTGGCGGGAACAGCGGGCGTGTGGGCCGGCCAGAACCTGGCGGGCCGGCCGGTCCTTTTCCCGGGGACGGCTCAGCCCATAGACGATCCCCAGCAGTTTTTCGCGCAAGCCGCCGCGCGCGACGAGCTGGTCCTGCTCAAGGCGGCGGTCTTCGACCCGCTGCGGGACGGGCCGCCCGGCCTCGACGCCTGGGTGCCCGACTACCTGAAAGGGCAGCCGCTCGACGGCAAGTATTACCTGGTTCAGTTCGCCGGGCCCATCCGCCCCGCGGACCGGCAGGCGCTTCAGGCCGCCGGCGCCCGGATCTTCGACTACATCCCGAACCACGCCCTGGTGGTCCGCCTCACCGGCGACCAGTACGACAAAGTCAGCCGCCTGGCCGGCGTGCGCTGGATCGGCGATTACCAGTCCGGCTTCCGCGTGGCGCCGGCGCTGGCGGCGGAGTTGCGCGACCGCTTTGCCGGGGCGGCGGATGACACCCACCGGTTCTCGGTGGACTTCTTCCCCGGCGGCGACCTGGCCGGCGGGATCGAGAGCCTGATGAACCGCTTTGTGAGCGACCGCCGGTTCAACTTCGAACAGGGCGGGCGCAACACCGTGCTCTTCGAGCTGTCCCGCGACATCCTGCCGGCGTTCGTGGAGCACGTGCTCAGCCTCAACGACGTCCGCTGGGTGGAGCGGCGGGAGTTGGACCGGCCCCTGAACGACAACTCCTACTGGATGGGCCAGAGCGGCGACACCGTCGGCAAGACGACGCCCATCTTCGATCACGGCATCCTCGGCCAGGGCCAGGTCATCGCCATCGCCGACAGCGGCCTGGACAAGGACGCGTGCTTCTTCATCCATACGGCCGGCGGCGGAGTTCTCCCCAGCCAGACCGTTGAGCCGCCCAACGTGCTCACCGTGAGCAACACCCAGCGCAAGCTCATCGCGTACAACATCCTGCCGGGATCCGAGGACGGCGACCACGCCGCCCACGGCTACCACGGCACCCATACCGCCGGTTCCGCCACGGGCGACGATTACCACAACCTGGCCTCACCCGCCGGCGCCGGTCACGACACGGGTGACGGCATGGCCCCCCTGGCCAAGCTGGTCATCCAGGACGGCGGACGGTCCGACAGCCCCTACCTCTACTTCCCCTGGCCGTTCTACGACATGTGGGCCCAGGACCGCGCCAGCGGCGTCCATGTCGCCTCCAACAGCTGGGGCGTCGAGAACAACCTCTACACCACCGCCTGCACCTACACCGACATGTTCGTCTGGGACAACGAAGACTTCCTCATCGTCGTCTCCGCCGGCAACGCCGGCCCCACGCCCGAAACCCTGAACTACCTCTGCACGTCGAAAAACGTCATCGCGGTGGCGGCCACCACCAACGGCAGCACCGGCGCCAACGCCATCGCTTCGTTCTCATCCAAGGGGCCGGCGGCCGACGGCCGGATCAAGCCGGACCTGGCGTTGCCGGGCGACTACATCGTCTCGGCCCGCGGCGAAACCACCGCCAACAACTGCAGCACGATCGCCATGAGCGGCACCAGCATGGCGGCGCCCACCGCCGCCGGCTTCAGCGCCCTGGCGCGCCAGTACTTCACCGAGGGGTGGTACCCGTCGGGCGTCAAGACCCCGGCCAACGCGTTCACCCCGTCGGCGGCGCTGCTCAAGGCGGTGATGATCAACTCCTGCGCCAACATGACCGGCGGCAACACTGCCCGGGTGGGCAAGGAAGATGCGCCGGCCGTGGGGCAGGGCTGGGGCCGGGTGCTGCTGGACAACGCCCTCTATTTCAACGCCAAGGCGGATGCCCGCAAACTGCTGGTGTGGGACGTGGCCAACGCCAACGGTCTGACCACCGGCGGCATTCGTGAATATCCCGTCCAGGTCGCGGAGGGCCAGCCGCTGAAGATCACGCTGGTCTGGACCGACCCGCCGGGCTCCGAGAGCGCCGCCATCACCCTGGTCAACAACCTCGACCTCGAGGTGATCGGACCGGGCGGCGTCCGTTACGCCGGCAACCAGTGGAACCTGGAACTGATCGGCGACCTGAAAGAGTCGCTGGTCAATCCCGCCGGCGCCGACACCCTCAACAATGTCGAGGGCATCCTGGTCAAGTCGCCGGCGGCCGGCGCCTACACCATCCGGGTCATGGGTACCAACGTACCCGGCTTCGCCGGGGCGTCGTTCCAGGGCTTCGGCCTTGTGGCCACGGGCGGCGTGAACCTGGACGCCACGGGCATGATCAACATCCGGTCCGTCCAGGTGGACGACTCGGCCGGCAATAACGACGGCGTCATCGATCCGGGCGAAACCATCAACCTGAATGTCATGCTGGAAAACACCGGCGGCGCGGCGGTCAACTCCACGAATGCGTTGCTCGCCACCGCCACCGCCGGCATCACCGTGACCACGCCCACCGGCGCCTACGGCACGATTGCCGCCGGCGGCACCCAGACCAACGCGTCGCCATACGTCTTCCAGGTTGACGCGTCGGTGAGCCCCAGCACGGTGATCGACTTCAATCTCGGCGTCAGCGGCAGTGCCGGCACCTTCAACCGGTCCTTCCAGCTCCGGGTGCTGCCCAGCACTCCGCCGACGCTGTCGAACCTGTTCATCAGCGAAAAGGGCCTGTACGACGCCGGCTACCCGACCTTCGTCGATTTCATCATGCAGTTCGACTACGCCGATCCGGACGCCGACCTGCAGTGGTTCTACTT